>JALZAB010000018.1 GCA_030948585.1 Chloroflexota bacterium | reverse complement strand
TCTCGTTCCCGCCGTCGGGTGCGCTGTGGAACAACGTCCTGTGGATGATCTTCTACACCAGCACGGTCATCGCACTGGGACTGATCATCGCCGTCGTCGCGGCGCGCGTGCGCTACGAGGCGATCATCAAGGGCATCGTCTTCATCCCGATGGCGATCGCCGCCACCGCGCTCGCCGTCATCTGGAAATTCGTGTACGCGCCCGACGCGAACCTGGGCTTGCTCAATGCGATCCTCGGCACCTTCGGGGTCGAACCGGTGTCCTGGCTCGGCGACGAGCGGTTGGTCAATGGCGCACTCATCGCCGTCGGGGTGTGGGGCTCGGTCGGCTTCGCAACGGTCATCCTGTCGGCCGCCGTCAAAAGCATCCCCGCCGAGATCATCGAATCCGCGCGAGTGGAGGGCGCGACGGAGCGCCAGGTGTTCTTCCGGATCATCCTGCCGATGGTCAGCCTTCCGGTATCCGTCCTCGCGGTCACGCTCATCGTCAACGTGATCAAGCTCTTCGATCTCATTTACGTCATGACCTTTGGCGGGCCGGGGAAGGCGAGCCGGCTGATCGCCTTCACGATGTACCAGCAAGCGTTCCAAGCCGGCCAGTACGGCTATGGCTCCGCGGTCGCCGTGATCATGCTCGTCTTGCTCGTCCCGCTCATGGTGTTCAACGTGCGACGCTTCCGCACGCGGGCAGTGACATGAGCGGCGGCGTGCTTGCCGGTCCTGCGTTCGGTCATCGCGGCAGTCCGGCTGCACGGATCGTCGGGCTCCTCGAGCGCTCGATCGTCCACATCGTCCTCGGGGTGATCGGGCTGATTTGGCTCGTGCCGACGCTCGGGCTGCTGGTCACCTCGTTCCGGCCGCGCTCCGACATCCAGTCGACCGGCTGGTGGGACATCAGCCAGCTGCACCTGACCCTCGACAACTACCGCCAGGTGCTCGAAGCGCAGGGCATGCTCCAAGCGTTCGTCAACACGGTCGCCATCTCGGTCCCCTCGACCGTGCTTCCACTCATCATCTGCTCGCTCGCGGCGTACGCGTTCTCGTGGATGCGCTTCCCGTTCCGCGACACGCTCTTCCTGATCGTCGTGGCATTCCTTCTCGTCCCGGTACAGGTCGCCTTCATCCCGCTCCTGACGATGTCGCGGGACCTGCTGCCCGATCTGGCGCTGACGCGGGGCTACACCGCGGTCTGGCTCGCCCACACCGCGTTCGCGCTTCCGTTCGGAATCTTCCTGCTGCGCAACTTCTTCATCACCTTGCCACCCGACATGATCGAGGCCGCGCGGATCGACGGCGCGTCGGAGGCGCGCATCTTCCGGACGATCGTCGTCCCGGTCTCAGTGCCGGCGATCGCGGCATACGGCATCTTCCAGTTCCTATGGGTATGGAACGACCTTTTGATGGCGCTCGTCTTCGTGCAGGATGCATCGAAGTTCCCGATGACCCGGGCGATCCAGAACCTGCTCAGCCAGTACGGAACGGAGTGGCACCTCCTTGCGGCAGGTGCGTTCCTGCTGATGATCGTTCCGCTCATCGTGTTCTTCAGCCTGCAGCGGTACTTCGTCCAGGGCCTGCTCGCTGGATCGATCAAGTAGTGACGGCGCCGCAGGGCGCGGCGGGCATCGATCCCGCCCAAGCCCGCACGGTGGCGGCGGAAGCCCGGCGGATCCTGGCCTCCAATCGACGCCGAGGGACGTCCGAGTGGGACGGGAAGCAATTCGACTTCGTCTGCCCGTCGCCGACGCACTACCCATTTCAGTGGTTCTGGGACAGCGGGTTCCACGCGATCACGCTCCTACACGTCGATCCCGAGCTCTCGAAACAAGAGCTCCGGTGTCTCATCCAGGGAGCGCAGCCCGACGGCTTCATGGCTCACATGCTCCTCTGGGAGAAACGCCTCAACCCGCAGTGGCTGCAGCCGGACTACTCGATCCGGCTCGCGCACCCCTTCTACACGGCCACGATCCAGCCACCGGTGATCGCCCGCGCGGTCGAGCGCATCTTCGACGCGACCGGGGACGCCGGCTTCGTCCGCGAGATGTTCCCTCCGATGCTCCGATTCTTCGACTGGCTCGCGCGGGTGCGCGATCAGGATGCCGACGATCTGGTCGCGATCATCCAGCCTGACGAGTCCGGCCTCGACGCGAGTCCGAAGTACGACGATCCGATGTCCGTTCCGAGCGAGCCGCCGACGGAGACCCTGCCGGCGCTCCGACGGTCGATGCAGCGCCTCTTCCGTGGCTACGAAGGCCTGCCGGTCGAGCAGGAGTCGCGGATCGACCTGTTCCAGGTCGAGGACGTGATGGTGAACTCCATCTACGCCGACGGCCTGCGGGCCCTCGCCCGCCTCGCGCGCGAGGTGGGTCTGCCCGGTGCGGACGACCTTGAGCGACGGTACCGCCGCACGCTTTCCGCCCTCGTTGCCAAATGCTGGGACGACACGCGAGGGGTGTTCTGGGATCTGTCAGGCGCCGGCGAGACGCCACTCCGCGTCCTGACGTTCACATCGCTCTTTCCGCTGATCCTTCCGGACCTCGATCCGCGGATCGCGAGACGGCTGGTCACCGAACACCTGATGAACGAGAGGGAATTCTGGCTCCGCTACCCGATCCCGAGCGTCGCCGCTACCGAGCCGAGCTTCGATCCGGGGTGGCTCACCCGGACCACCTGGCGCGGGCCGACATGGGTGAACGTGAACTGGTACCTCTATTGGGGACTCCGTCAGCACGGCTTCGCCGATGTGGCGACCGAGCTGGCGGCGCGAACGGTCGCGATGCAATCCGTCGGCGGGATCCGCGAGTTCTATGACCCGCGCACGGCTGCCGGCCAGGGCGCAACGGATTTCGGCTGGTCGTGCCTGGTCCTTGATCTGATCGCGGCGGAAGGCGCGAAGGCCTAACCGCTCGCCTGCGGCGTGCTGCTACGTTCGCCGCGATGCCCACCTACGTGGCGCTCCTTCGCGGGATCAACGTGGGCGGCAATCGCATGATCAAGATGGCCGACGTGCGCGCGATCTTCGCCGCGGCCGGCGGGGCTGACGTCGTGACGTACATCCAGAGCGGCAATGTGATGTTCAGCCACGCGGAGCGATCGGAACGTACGCTCGCGGCCGAGCTCGAGAAGCGCATCGCCAAGTCCGCGGGCTTCCCGGTGCCCGTCGTCTTGCGCACCCCCGCGCAGCTCGCACGGGTGATCGCGGACTGTCCCTTTCCCGATGCGGATGCCGATCAGCTGCACGTCGCGTTCTTGGCGACCCCTCCTGCGGCGAACGCGGTAACCATTGACGCGGGGGCGTTCGCTCCTGAGCGCCATGCGGTCGTGGGACGCGAGCTCTACCTGCACCTCCCCAACGGGATGGGCCGCTCCAAGCTCGCGGCCGCCGTCCTCGCGAAGCCGAACGCGATCGGGGCCGGCGCCACGGCACGCAACTGGCGCACGGTCTTGAAGCTGCACGAGCTCGTGTCCGCGCGATGACCGGGTGCACCGGCCGTCGCGCTAGGTCCAGGCCAGCCGCAGCGCGAGCGGACCACGAAAGGCCGCGTTCGGCCGGAATTCGATCTCGCCTCCGGTGAGCCGAAGCCGCGGGAGCCGTCGAGACAGAATCTGTAGCGCGATCCGCGTCTCCACACGCGCGAGCGGCGCGCCGAGTCAGTAGTGGATGCCCTTGCCGAAGGCAAGATGCTGCGCCGCGTTGGACCGGTCAATGTCGAACCGGTCCGGGTCGTCGAACACGCCCTCGTCGCGACCCGCCGACGCGAACATCAGCTGGACCGCCGCACCGCTTGGGATTATGGCGCCACCGAGCGTCACATCCTCGGTCGCCACGCGCATCATCCCGATGACCGAGCTGTCGTGACGAAGGATCTCTTCGACCACCGAGTCGCGATCGACGGATCCGCGCACAGACGAGCCCAGCCTGCTCCGCGAAGCAGCCGGGTGACCGCATGAGCAATGAGATAGAAGCGCGCCGGATCATGGGGCGCCGAGAGAACGTCGTCGTAGCGAGTGACGATCCACACGTGCACGCTCTTCGTTGAAGCACACCGGCTCCTCACGTCGGCCCGGGCGAGGGCGGGGTCCGGGTCGTCGCGTTCGGGTGTGGTGAACGGGTCGTAACGGCTCTGACGACCCGCAGGCATCAGGTCGCGGGGACCGAAGCCACGCCCTGGGCCACCGCGAAGACCACGCGTGTCTCGCCGACCCGCGCGCCCGCGACGTTCGTGACGGCCGGTCGGGCGTACTCGGCCAGCGCCGCGAGCTGTTCTGCGTCGAGGCAACCGAGCTGCTCCAGGGCGCCGAGGATGACCGCCGACGCGAGTCCGGGTTGCCGTGGCCCCGCCTCGAGCTTTGTGGCGAAACCAAGCCCGGCGACGAGCCCGACGCATTGCACTCCGCTCGCGCCGCCCTTCGCGACCAGGAGCCCCGGGGCAATGGTCATCACGGCGGTATCGAATCGGCCCGTGCCGGCCACGAGGTAGGGGTACGCCACCATCGCGTCGCGGACACGTACGGCAGCGCTCGCGTACGGCTCCTCCATGTTCGTCGGGTCCGCCAAACGAGCGAACGCCGCGGCCATGGCAGTCACGCTGATCCCAAACGTCGGCGCGCCGCAGCCGTCGACTCCGATGACGATCCGGTCGCGTCGAACGCCGGTGAAGCGAGAGACGTTCTCGAGGATCTCTTGCTGCACTGGGTGGTCGGAAGCGGTGTAGCCCGCGATCGGTGCGCCCATGTGCCGAGCGAGCGCCAGCATGCCGGTGTGCTTGCCGCTGCAGTTGCTGTGCAGGACCGTCGGCGTTTGGCCGGCCGCGGAGAGAGCTGCGGCGCTTGCCGCATGCAGCGGCGGATGCGATCCGCACACCAGATCGCCGGCAGCGCAGCCGATGCGCTCGAGCAGGGCCGCGACGCGCGCCGTGTGCTCGGGTTCACCGCTATGCGACGCGCAACACAGCGCGAGGTCCCCGGCGTCGAACCCGAATCGATGCGCAGCGCCGGTGTACACCAGCGGCATGGCTTGGAATGGCTTCGCCGATGAGCGCCAATACGCGACCATCCCGTCCGGATCACCGCAGCCACTGACGAGGGCTCCGCTCCGATCGACGACCGCGACGTCGCCGCGGTGACGCTCTTCGACAAGGTCGCCGCGCGTGACCTCGAGGAGCAGATCGCTCATGTGCTCTCGGCGGCCGGGCGGGTCTCCTCCAGCTGCTGACGGTGCTCCTCAAGGTGGCCGAGCATGAATGTCTCAAGGATTCCAGCGACGGTCATCTCGCCCCGGCGCGAGTGGTGCCCTCGGCGGTCCCACGTTCCGTCTGGGATCTTCTTCAGGTCCGCGACGGCGTCCGCGAGAGCTGCCTGCACCCGGTCCGTCGCTCGTGCGAGGGTGTCCGTTGCGTGGTCGGCGACCGCGGCGATCCGCGCGGGATCCTCATGCGTGCGGCCGAACGCCGCACCGTCGGCGGCCGTTGCCACTTTGAGCGCCTCACGCGCCCAGTACGGGACGAATTCGGCGACGTGGGCCAGGATTTTCATCACCGACCAGGTTTCGGCGTCCGGCGCGGCGTAGAGCCGGTCCGGCGGGACCTGACGGGCGCGCTCGAGCAGCGGCGCGGCGGCGGCGCGAAGCCGCTCGGCGTAGGCGGTGCCGCTACTTGGGTTCAAAAGTGCCGGTGACGAGCTGCCGGGTGTCGAGCGTCTCCTCCCGGTACAGCCCGAGCGCCTCCAGGATCGGACGATCGGTCACGGCGAAGAGGTTCGACTCGACGGTCGCTTCGTGCTCGACCTTCGACCACGAGGGGGCAACGAAGATGTCGCCGGTGGTCCACTCGAACCGCACGCCGTCGATCACCGACGCCCCACTGCCCTGGTACACCACATAGACGGCGCTGCCGGCGCGCCGAGTGACCGGCGTCGGCTTGCGCGCGATCAGGCGGTGCATCTCGCTTCCGAGCGTCGGGAGCGCCGATGCGTCGTTCTCCGGATTCACATACCGGATCGTCGCGATCGGGCCACCGTCCTTCTTGAGTTGGGCCGCCAGTGCCCGGTCGGTGTCCACCCAGGGATAGCGCAGCAGCGGCGACCGTGCGGCTGAGGACGTGGCAATGGCCGATCGCAAGCCCCGGCCCGCGAAGCGCGCCTCCGATCCGTTGCGGGTGACGATGGGCTGGTTCGTCCCGTCGTAGCGCTCGAAGAAGATCGACTCGAGGTTGGCGACGAATGGAAGGTCGAGTCCATCGAACCACACCATCCGCTTGTCCCCGGCGTTCGTGTGATCGTGCCACGCCCAGTTGGGTGTGAGGATGAGGTCACCCGGCTTCATGTCGCACGCATCGCCGTTCACAGTGGTCCACACGCCTTCGCCCTCGATCACGAACCGGATCGCCGACGGGGTGTGCCGGTGTGCGGGTGCCGACTCATGCGGGCCGAGGTATTGGATGGCCGCCCAGAGCGTTGTGCTCGTGTACGGCATGCCGCCGAGTCCGGGATTCGCCAGCGCGAGGACCCGGCGGTCACCGCCCTTGGTGATGGGGACGAGCTCGAGCGCCTTTTCCGCGAGGGTGACCATCGTCTGCCACTTCCACAGCCAAGGCAGCGTCTTCGGGTGGGGGACCTGGGGCATCAGGCGGCCGGATTGGGTCCACAACGGTTGCAGGTCCTTGGCCGCGAGCGCCCCGCAGAACTCGTCGTATCCGACTTCCATCGTGTCCGAGGTCGCCATCAGCATCCTCCCTGATCGGCCCTGCACCGGCTACCGCGGACGCGCTCGGGTTCTGTGTATCAGAATGTCGTTCCGCGACGACTTCCGCGAATCGTAGCACTTGGAAAGGGCGGCCTTGGAGCTCTTCGACGCGATCCGCACCACACGGGCGATGCGCCGTCTCGATCCGTCGCGTGACGTCCGGGACGCCGATATCGCGACCATGATCGAGGCGGCGGCAGCCGGTCCGAGCGGTGGACATCGGCAGCCACTGCAGTGGATCGTGGTTCGCGACCGTGAGATCCGCCGCACGCTCGGGGCGATCTATCGGCGGGTATCGGAGCAGGTCGACGGCGTTACCCCGACGAGGGATACCCCGCTCCAGCGCTCGATCACGTACCTCGCGCGACATCTCGCCGATGCGCCCGTGCTCCTCGTCGCGATCGCCGAAGGCGAGCCGGACCTGCGGCAGGCCGCGTCGATCTACCCGAGCGTCCAGAACCTGATGCTCGCCGCCCGTTCGCTCGGCCTCGGCACGACCCTCACGATGCGTCACCGGCTGGCCGAAGACGCGGTCCGCTCGGCACTCGGGATACCGAGCGGGATGCATACGTACTGCCTGATCCCCGTGGGCTACCCAAAGGGCAAATGGGCGGCCCGTCGCGAGAGTCACGAGCCGATCGTCCACCGCGATCGCTACGGCGTCGGGACGCACGAGACGCCGAAGGGCTAGCCGACAGGGTGGCTCCCTTCGAACTCGAAGGTGGTGCCGACGCTCGTTTGGACGTAGGCGGCCGGCAGTTGCCGCGCGATGGCGTGGATCGCCTTCCAACCCGTGCAATGGCCGGGGACGATGATCTGTGGCGCGATCGCGACCAGCTCCTCGATCGTTCGACTGATGAGCGGCTCGAAGAGCGGACCGGTGAGATGGAAGCCGCCGATGACGGCGAGGATGCGGTCGACGCCGGTCACGCGCTGCGCGAAGCGAAGGATGTTCACGATGCCTGCGTGACTGCAGCCCGACAGCACCACGAGGCCATGTCCTCTGACATTCACGATGACCGCCTGGTCGTCCTCGACCGCGAAGTCTGGCTCCCAGCCACTCGGCGACCGCCAGTACTGCAACGGGAAGCCGCGCTCGAAGTCTGTGCGCCGCTCCACCTCCCCGGTGACGAGGACGGCGTCGTCGATGAGCAGCGTGGGTCCGCGCTCCTCGACGACGGTCACGCCCTCCCGCTCGAGGTCGTTCATCGACGGCGGCGGGGTGAGGAGCTCTTCGCCGCTCGGGAATACGATCTTGCGGTCGCGCCGCGCATCCGGGTGGAGGAGCAAGGGGAGCTGCGCGCGTCCGATCCGCCGGGCGACACCCTCGAGACCGCTGTAGTGGTCGACGTGGCCGTGGGACAGGACGATCGCCCGTAGGTCGTGCGGCTCGGCCCCGAGGACATCCATGTTGTGCACGGCGGTGTCCCGCCCGAGGGCCGCGTCGTACAGCACGGATGACTCGCGACCATCGACCGCGATGCGCAGGAGCAGCGATAGTCCGTGCTCTGCGCGGAGGATCCCGGGCGCCGGATCCCATGGACGATCCGGCCGGCGGGCGATGTCACTATTGGGGAGGAACACATCCACCGAGTTGTCAACCAGCACTGTGACGCTCGCACGGTCGACCGGCCGCATGCGCGCTGCGATTCTGTCTTTCAGAACGTGATTCCCGTCCACAGCCAGCGGACACTACCATGTCGGTCGTCGTGTGCGAGCCCCGCCCTACGCCAGGAGATCGCCGATCTGCTTCGCTGCCTGCACGACCTGTGCGCCGATCTGGCGAAGCCGCACTTCGTTGACCCGGACCATGGGCGCAGCGATGGCCAGCGAGGCGCGAACGTGACCGTGGCGGTCGACGATCGGCGCGGCCACGGCCGCGATGTCGGCCTCGCTCTCGCCGGTGTTGATCGCGTAGCCCCGCTTCTTCGTGCGGTCGAGCTCCTTCAGGAGGTCGGCGCGCGCACCGATGGTCCGCTTGGTCACGCGCTCAAGGCGATCGCGGGGGTACAGGGCACGCAGCTCCTCGCGGGACATGCTCGCGAGGATCGCCTTTCCGCCCGCGGTCGCGTACGCCGGGAGGACCATCCCAACACGCGTGCCGACCCGCAACACGTTGCTGGATTCCACGGACTCGATGAACAGTGCGTCGGATCCGCGGAGGATGAGCAGGTGGAGCGTCTCACCGACCTCACGGCTCAGTCGATCCATCGTCGGCCGGGCGATCGCCCGGATGTCCATGTCGCGCACGATGGCGAGGCCGATATCGGTGAGGGCCGCACCGGCCACATAGAGGCGGGTGGTCGGGTCCTGCGCGACGAAGTCGTGGAACTCGAGCATCGCGAGGAGCCGGTGGGCGGTCGAACGCGCGACGCCAAGCGCTTCAGCCGCATCGGAGACGCGGAGCCGGTTACGCTTCTTGAAGAGCATGAGCAGCCGCAGGGCGTTGTCCACGGAGCCGATCGGGTAGGTCGGCGCCCGCTTAACTCGCGCATTCTTCGCTGCAGAAATCCGCACAGCAGAACAATCGTATCAGCGCCTCGGCATCGGCCGGCGTGATGCGCACGCTGATCAGCCCCGTGCTCGCAGGCGGGAAGCACAAGATCGTGGTCCCCGACGGCTGGGACGGCACGCTGATCCTCTACAGCCAGGGGCCCCCAGCGCCTCGCGACGACCCGGTCTGGCGGACGAGCCGGACCATCGACGCGTTCCTCGCTCGCCGCTATGCGGTCGGCGGATGGGCGAGCCCGATGTTCTGGCCACTCGAGCAGTCGTTCGACATGCAGATGGGGGTCCTCGACGCATTCGCGGCAGATGTGGGAGCGCCAGCGCTGACCGTGGCATACGGCGAATCGATCGGGGGCATCATCACGGCCGGGCTCGTGCAGACGCACGGTGACCGGCTGGACGGAGCGCTACCCCTGTGCGGACCGATCGCCGGCGGCATCGGCACGCACAACCGCGAGCTCGACATCGCGTTCGCGTTCAAGGTCCTCCTCGCGCCCGACAGCGCGATCGAGCTCGTGCGGATCTCCGACCCAGAGGCGAACGTGGCCCTCGCGATCGACGCTTTCGACGCGGCCGCACGCACGCCGGACGGACGGGCCCGCCTTGCGTTGATCGCCGCGATCGGCAATGTCCCGGCGGTCGCGGATCCGCGGACCGGCGGGCCGGAACCGCACGACCCGCAGACCCGCCTGGATGCGCAGCTGCGCTGGTTCCGCGACATCGTCTTTCTCGTCACGTTCTCCGCGCGGGCGACCGTGGAACGTCGGGCTGGGGGCAATCCCGCGTGGAACTCCAACGTCGACTACGCGTCACTCCTTCAGCGTTCGCGGAGCCGTGACCTCGTCGAATGGTTCTACGCCGACGCAGGCCTCGATCTGGCATCGGATCTGTCGCGGCTCGCGAGCGCGTCACGTGTCGAGGCGGATCCCGGCAGCGTTCACTACCTTGAGCGGTACATCGTGTTCGACGGCTTGCTCAGCGTCCCTGTCGTGACGATGCACACCACGGGCGATGGGCTCTGCACGCCCGAGCACGAGCATGCCTACAGCGACGTTGTGCGCGCCGCCGGCCGGTCCGATCACCTTCGGCAGCTCTGGCTCACGCGCGGTGGACACTGCACATTCACGATCGCCGAGACGCTGACCGCGTTCGATGTCCTGCGCGAGCGCATCCGTGGCGGCAAATGGCCGTCGACGGAACCCGAAAGCCTGAATGCCGCCGCGCGGCTGCAGCCGGCCGAGTATCGGACGCTCGTCGACCCCCGTCGTCCGGAGGAGGTGATCGCGCGTGAGCCGGAGTTCGGCCGCTACGAACCCATGCCGTTCTCTCGCCCCTACGACGCGCGGATGGTTCGGGCGCAGGGCTCGTGAGCAGCGGCGACCTCCCGCGTCAGCGCTCCGGCGCGTAGTGGGTCTTGTCACCGACGCGGGACCCGAAGTCAGTCGTCCGCGCTGGCTACGACGCGGTATCGCGTCGGTACCGTGCCGATGACGCCGCGGACGGGGCCTACGCCGAAGCGGTCGTGCTCATCGAAGAGTACGTCGTTGCCGGTGCGCCGATCCTTGACCTCGGGTGCGGCTGCGGCGTCCCGGTCGCTCGCCGACTGTCTTTGCGGTACGCCGTCACGGGTATCGACTTCTCACCCGTGCAGATCGGACGCGCCCGCACCGTGGTCCCGGCTGCGGTGTTCATGTGCGCTGACATGACAACAGCCAGGTTCGATGACGCCAGCTTTGACGCCGTCGTGTGCCTATACGCACTGATCCACGTGCCCCTCGCCGAGCAGCTGCCGCTCCTTCACCGTGTCGCTCGTTGGCTGCGACCTGGAGGCGCCTTCGTCGCCACCGTTGGCGACCGCGCATGGACCGGGGTCGAGCACGACTGGCTCGGCGTGAAGGGGGCCGACATGTGGTGGAGCCACGCGGACGCTGCAACGTACCGGCAATGGCTCCGCGAGGTGGGCCTGCGGCTCGAGCTCGAGCGATCCGTCCCCGAGGGCGACAGCCGTCACACGTTCGTGTTCGCGACGAAGTAGATCGCTATCCGGAGCCCGCGGTGGCCTCCGGGAGTGGCCCGGCCGAGGCGAAGCGCCGCAGCACGTTCTCGGTGATGCGAGACACGTTGTTGTCGTAGCCGTTGTGCGAGAGCGACCCGCAGTACGCGATCGAGCCGACCGAGAAGACCGCGCCGCCCCGGGGGGTCTCGAAATACACCATGTCCGAGCTCATCGGGCGCGAGAGGTCGATGTCGGTGCCTGGAACATGAATGGGATTCTGGTGTTCGTACGTCGGCGAGAATGCGGTCGCGCGGGCGACGATGAGCGCGTGCGGCGGCGTTCCCCGGTCCGGGTCTGCGTTGTCGATCTCGAACCCGGCCGCGCCGCCCATCGTGAGCCCGAAATCCCCGATCGGCGCGTCGCCGACACCGTCGAAGATCCATGCGGCGCGCGTATCGCGGCTGGCCGGCGATCGCTGGTACGGCGACGAGCGGTCGAACCCCTGCGCGATCGACCCAACGCCGAGCGTTCGCTGTGGCGGGCGTCCCCGCTCGAGCCAGTACCCGCCGAACTCACCGGTCGTGCTGTGATAACGCTCCCCGGCGGTCGCGCTGCGGATCCCACCCCCACCACGCCGCACTTCGACGTAGTGACCGCTCTCCCGATCGAACGAGGTCGCCCAGATCAGGCCGTTGCCGCCGAGATACATGAGGCGGCCGCCATCGCCGAGGTACTCCTGTAGCGCATCCATCATCTGGCCCGACCAGTACTCGGGATGGCTCCCAGTCAACACCACGCGGTATTGCGAAAGTAGCCCGGTTCTCTCGCGATGCAGATCCTCGTCGGTCGCCACGTCGAACGCGAATCCCTTCTCGGTGAGCCAGTCCACGAGATGGAGGTCGGCGTTGAACTGATGTGGGGCCCCCGAGACATCGAGAATGTTGAACGTCGAGCCGGGGCGATGGTTCACGATCGGCCGCCGGCGCGACGAATACAGGACGGCGCTCCCGTCGGCGTGGAGGTGATACAGGCCGAGCACGCTCTTGTCGGTCGCGAATGTCTCGCGGAAGTTCGCGTACGCGAGGTACGAATTCGTCGGAGCCAGGAACAGGATCGGCGCCGCGGCCCGCCGGCCGGCCGGACGGACGTAGAACGGGATGTGGAACGCGCCGCCGCCGCCGGTCAGCTTGGCGGCGTAGATACCGCTGCCCATCTTGGCCGGCACGGTGAGCTCGAAGCTCGTTGGCCACCGGCAGTCTTCGAGGTCGTCAGCGTGGAACTGCAGCGCGCCATGCGTCGCGGGGGCGAGCGTCCACGCTCGCTCGCCGCCCCCGAAGGCATGGCCGGTCATCGCGCGGGCCGGACGATTTACGGTCCGGCCGTCGAAGCCGCCGACCGGGTCCCGAACGACGTCCGTCATCGTGTCTCGGGCGAAGTCCCACGCCGCGATCGGCGCGCCGCCTGCTGCGCCGCCGTGTTCGGCCACCGCGTCCAGATCGCGCGGGCGCAGCGCGGACCCGAGCAGCACAGGCGACTCGATCTTCCCGTCGAAGTGACCGCCGGTCGCGAGTGGATCCCCGGCGGTGCCGAGCGACCACGCTCCCATGACGAATGATGCCGCGCTCGCGCCGAGCACCCCTGCCGGTACGGCATGCTCGCGAGTGGCTGCGGTCGCATCGAGCGGCCACGCCGGGTACGGGCGCTGGATGAGCCGGACGGTGCCGGCGGCGCTGTCGAACGCCGCTGCAACGAAGTACCAGTAGCCGGCGCGGAGCGGCGTCCCCGTCGATGCGACCTGTGGCCGCGAACCGATCGCTCCGAGCCGGAGCGCGAGGGCACCGGCCTCGTCGATCACGAGCGCGTAGCCGCTCTCGTCGGCCTCCGACCATTTCGTCAGCAGCCCCTGCGGCCCCCGCCCCGGGCGCGTCGGGAAGATCCAGGCCGCGAGGCTGAAGGACTGCGGCTGCAGCGCGGGCGCGCCCGGTACGAGCACGAACGACCCCGCCGGATACGTTCGCGCCACACCCTCGTAGTCGCCATCCACGTCCGTGGAGACCGGCTCCTCCTTTAGGCCAGGAGCGCCGGGCCGGTCGTCGCCATGTCGCAGTCGCACGATGCCGGCCCGATATCGCCGGTGGTCGGAGCTCACCATGAACCGCACGCGCTCTCCGGGCGCGACGCTCCAGGGCTCGGCGTAACCGATCAGCCTCGAATAAGTCGGCTGCTCGGGCCATGGACGTGGCTCAGCCACGGCGTCCTCCTGTGGTTCCGCGGAGCCGCGGATCGAGTGCGTCACGGAGCCCGTCGCCGATGAGGTAGAGGCAAAGCACCGTGACCGTGATCGCGATGCCGGGCGCGATGATGAGATGCGGTCCGCGGAAGTAGTACTGGGCCGAGCCGCTCAGCATGTTGCCCCACGAGGGCACGGGCGGCTGGATCCCGAACCCCAGGTACGAGAGCGCCGACTCGGCGAGGATGATCCCACCGATATCCACCATCGCGAGCACGATCATCAGCGGCAGGATGTTGGGGAGCACATGACGGAGCATGATCCGCATCGATGATGCGCCCACCGTTCGAGCCGCTTGGATGAACTCGCGGTCTCGGAGCGCGAGCGTCTGGCCCCGCGCGAAGTTGGCGATCCCCAGCCACCCCAGCATCCCGATCAGGATCGAGAGGCTCAATGGATCGAGCCGGAAATAGAGTCCGACCAGGATCAACAGGAACAAGATCGGGATGTTGGCGATGGTGGTCACGAGCCAGACCACGATGTCGTCCCACCAGCCGCGGAAGTATCCCGCGCTGACACCGAGGCTCATCCCGACCGCCAGCGACACGAACGCCCCGAGGGTCCCGATGAACAAGGACACCCTGGCGCCGTAGAGGAGCCGGACGATCTGGCTGCGGCCCAGGTTGTCGGCGCCCAGCCAATAGCGCGGCGCCTCGAGCGTGGGCGGATCCCACGTTCGCAGCAGGTCCTGGTTCGTGTATCCGGTGTGGAACACGTTGTCGGCCAGCACGTCCGCGCCCAGAGCCAGCATGATCAGGACGGCGAGGATGCCGATCGCGGCGAGCGTCGTCGGATCGTGCCGGATCCCGTCGAGCGCATCCCACCAAAAGCCCTCGCGCCGGCGAGATATCGGTCGCGCCGCTCCTGTCGCCACGATCGCCGGAGTGGCCATCAGCCCACCTTGATGCGCGGATCCACCGCTGCATACGCAAGGTCCCGCAGGATGTAGGACAGCACGAGGAGGAAGCTGGTGATCAGAACGGCGGCCTGCACGAGCGGGTAGTCCTTGTTGTTCGCGGCTTCGAAGAGGAGCCGGCCGAGCCCGGGCCAGTTGAACACCTGCTCGATGATGACCGAGCCGCCGACGAGGATCGTGAGGATCCCTCCGAACAGCGTGACGATCGGGATGAGCGCGTTGCGCAGGACGTGCCGCAGGATGACCAGCCGTTCTCGCAGGCCCTTGCTCCGCGCGGTACGGATGAAGTCTTGGCCGAGGATCTCGAGGACCTCGGTGCGCAGGATCCGGGGAATCAGGGCGATACCCCCGGCAGCTCCGACGATCGTCGGACCGACCATGTGCCAGAGCCGGTCGGGGCACCAGACACAGCTTTCGCCGACGACATTCATGCTGCCAACGGGGAACATGTGCAACCCGATCCCGAACAGCAGGATGAAGAGGAGCCCAAGGAAGAACACCGGTACGGCGTGCAACAGCACGGAGATCGTTCGGATCACCTGGTCGAGCACGCTGCCCCGATAGAACGCCGCGAGCACGCCGAGCGGCACGGCGATCAGGAGCGCGAGGAGCAGCGAGGTGACCGAGAGCTGGAGCGTGTTCGGGATGCGCTCTGCGATCAGCTCGACCACGGGCCGGTGGTAGTTGAACGAGTCGCCGAAATCGAGCCGTAGCACGCTGAACGCCCAATGAACGAACTGGAGTGGGATCGGATCGTTCAGTCCAAGGGCCTGGCGGAGCGCGTCACGATCCGCCTCAGTGATGTCGGGGTTGGTCCGCGTCATCAGCGTGACCGGGTCGGATGGGGACAGTCGCGTGAGCGCGAACGTCAGCAGCATGATGCCGAAGATCGTGGGGATCGCCTGCAGGAGTCGACGCGCCATGTATCGCCCCACTGGCTACCCCACGATCCGCGGCTCACACACCGCTACGGCGTGATGCTGCTCATCTCCATAGTGCCTGCCATGCCTACTTGTCCAGCCACAGCTTCTCGCTGTTCCAGTCCCAGCTTTCACCCGACGTCGAGATGCCGTACGGCTTCTGCGCGAAGTTGTGCAGCTTGGAGCTCGCGAACATGATCGAGACCGGGGCATACAGCCAGGTGTAGACGGCGTCGTTGTTCACCTGCTTGTTCACCGCCTGGTACAGCGTCTTGCGCGTGGCCTGGCTGCAGTCCGGGCCGAAGCGACCGGACTCGAGCTTCGCCGTCACATCGGCGTTGACGTAATGGAACCAGTTGAACTGTGCCTTCCCTTGCTGATTGCTGTTGAAGAAGATGTACGCCCCGTCCGGATCAGGGCTGACCGAGTTCCCCGTGAGGGTGCCCTCATGGTCGAAGTTCGTGGGATCGTTCCGGTCGAAGAGGGCCTGTTGGGATTCGGTGATCGTATCGATCTTGATGCCGATGGCCTTGTATTGCTCCTGGGCCACGCTCATGACCGCCGAACCCTGTTGGGTCGACTCGAGGCGCATCTGCATCGGCGCACCGTCGGTCCACCGGTAGATGCCATCGCTGCCCATCTTCGCGCCGGCCTTCTCAAGGAGGGACTTGGCCGTGGCGACGTTGAAGTCGTAGGTATTGATGCCGCTCGACGGATATGCCCATGACTCTTGCGGCACGTGCGTATACATCTGCGATCCGTTCCCAAGAAGGACCTTGTCGATGATGGTCTTCACGTCGAGCCCGTACCAAAGCGCCTGGCGGACCTCCGGCACCGCGAGCCATGGCGCCTTGGGCGCCTTCTCGTTCCAGCCGATGTAGTTGTAGTTCGTCGCGATCTTCTGCTTGTTGATGACGAGCTTGCTGCCGCCGGACGACTGCACTTCGGCGACATCGGTGGGGTCGACCGGCGCGATCGTGATCTCGCCGGTGAGAAGGGCCGCCTTCACGGCCGCCGGGTTCGAGTACAGCTTGACGACGTATTCGTCCAGCAGCGGCGCACCCTTCCAGTAGTTGTCGTTGCGAGTCATCGTCACTGACACGCCGCGCTGCCATTCCTTGAACACCCACGGCCCGACCGAAGCCGGAGGCGCGTCGTTCAGTGGCGCGGCGTCGATCGTCTGCGTCACGTCCGTCGATTTGTTGTTGAAGTACTTCAGGAAGCTGTGCATCGGAAGCACGCCGCCGCCGGCGCTGGCGAGTGCGCGCGCGACCGTGCAGAGGGTGCTCGCGAGCTTGACCGTCACGGTCAGCCCGTCGGAGCTCACCGTCAAGCCGGCCATCGAGTCCGTCTTGCCGTCGACATAGTCTTGGAAGCCCACGATCCGGTTGAAGGACGGCTTGCGGATCGGCTTCTTCGCGCGGACCGTCGCCTCGACGCTGTACTTGTAGTCGTTGCCATCGAAGACAGCGCCGTCACTCCACTTCACATTGGGGCGCATGTGGAACGTGATGGTGAGCCCGTCCGAGGAGATGTCGTAGCTCTGCGCGAGGCCGGGTCCGAGCTCACCCGTGGTCGGGTCGTTCTGCAGGATGCGCGGATAGAAGTTGGACCACACGATCTCGGAGTCGTCCGCCGAGAGGATCGGCTGCAGGCCGGTGATCTCGGTCGCCACCCCCTGGATGAGCCGGCCGCCCTTCACCCCGGTGGCGGTCCCGCCGGACGCGCCGGGCGTGCCGCTCGCGTTCGGTGTGGTCGTCGTCTGACAGGCCGACGCGACCAGGAAGATCGCAAGACCGACTGCAAGGAGTCTGCGCATGATCGATCCCTCCCACGGAGGCCGTCCCGACCCACCGTCCGCCCAGCTGATTCGCCCAGAGAATACGGTTCTGCACAGCAGACGGCAATACAGGAAGGTACTGAACGGCCTTCGCTACGCTGCGGTACAGATGTCGAGGCCGTGCACTGACGCGCGCCATGGACCGGTGCTCGACCGAAGGTCACGGCGTGCTACGTTGCCCGCGAACGAAGAAACGCATGGAGCGAGATGCGAACACCGCGTGATGTAGCGCAGGCGTACTGGGCCGCGGAGTGCACTCGTGACCTCAAGGCGACGCTCGCCTACTACCACGACGATGCGGTCGTGTACCCACCTGACGGCACCCGTCTCGTCGGCCACGAGCAGATCGCCACATTCTACGAACAGGAGATGAAGGACTATCCCGGTCTCGAGGTCGAGATCGTGCACGATGTGACGGACGGGCCGGAAGCGTCGCTCGAGTGGACTGCCGTGCTCATCGATCACGGCGGAAAGCGTCATCCGATCCGCGGAGTGAATGTGGTCCGCGTGAGGGACGGAAAGTTCGAGTGGGTCCGGGCCTACTTCGACCCGGCGCTCGGCGCGCGCACGGAGTGAGCGTCGCGACGCGACCCGCGGCGTCGCCGCAGCGCGCGTGGTCGACGGCACCGGCTCCGCTGGCCGAGTGGCCCCTCGCGTGGCGGGGTCACTGGATCTGGGACCACGAGCCGCCGATCTCGCAGTGGTGGGATCTGAAGCCGGGCCAGAGTCACTGGGCGATCTTGCGCAAATCTTTCGACGTGGAAACGGTCCCGGCCACGCTGCCCGTGCGCGTGACGTGCGACTCCCGATACACCCTGTATCTGAACGGCGCCCTGGTCGGTCGCGGTCCGTCCCGCGAAGAGCCGGAGCATCTGTCGTGGGACGAGTACGACCTCGCTCCGCTCCTGCTTCGAGGCGTGAACGTGCTCGTCGCCGAAGCCCACTACTACGGCGATCCCGGACCATGGTGGTACCCGGCCGCGCCAGCAGGCACCCTCGGTCGGGGATCGTTCGCGTTCGAGACCGCACCTGGCGCAGCGGTCGATCTCGCGACGGACGCGACCTGGCGCGGCGTGCCTTCGCCCTGGCTCCCCAAGGGGGCCAAGGGGATGCACTCTTTCCCGCCCGAGTTCGTCGACGGCCGTCGCACGCCCGAGGGACTTCATGACCCGCAGGTCAGCGACGATCGTTGGCCGAATGCGGTGATCCTCTCGGGAAAGGGTCTCGGCACGCTGCTCGACCGTCCACCCGCGGCGCCGTACATGGATCCGATCCGCCGCTCGATCCCTCACCTCAGGTCCGTGATCCTCAGCCCGGCCCGTACGGTCGAGCCGGGGATGCCCGTGCGGGCGGAGCTGCTAGACGATCCGGCCGTGAGCTGGGCGACGGTCAAGGCGTCGCCGGACGGCGAACGGGTCGCGCGCTGCTGGGACATGGGCAAGATGACCCTCGCGCATGTACGAATGACCGTCACCGCGCCACCCGGGGCGGCAAGCGGCGCGACCATCGATGTCGGCGTCGGCGAAGACATTGCGCCCGACGGGCTGCCGGAGATCCGTCCCCGCCGGTGGGTAGGCCGATACATCTATGGCGGTCGTGGTGTCGAGGAGGTGACGTTCTTCGATCCGGTCGGCCTGCGGTTCGTCGGCGTGCATCATCCCGCCGGGTTCCAGGTGTCGGTCACGGTCGAAGAGGCGATCTATCCCCGCCCCGACGGCGCCACGTTCACCGCGAGCGATGACCGCTACTCGACCCTGTGGACGACCGGAGTCCGGACGGTGGATCTCTGCTCGAGCGACGCGTTCATGGACTGTCCGGGTCGAGAGCAGCGCGCGTGGGTCTGCGACGCCTACGTGGAGACCCTCGCGGCGCTCGTGTCGAGCCCCGATTGGCGCCTCGTCCGTAGGCACCTAGAGCTCACCGGCCGCAGCCGGTTCGCGAGCGGCTTGCTCGCGGGTGCGGCCGCATGCGACTTCTCGCACATCGGTGTCGTGCTGCCCGAGTACTCGCTCCATTGGATCCGCTCGGTCGCCGCGTACTGGCGGGCATCCGGCGACGCGGACTTCGTCCGGCGGCACTTGGCGATCGCCGATGGTGTCATCGAGCGCTACGAGCGGCAACGCGGACCGAGCGGCCTGCTCGAAGACTTCCCCGGCTGGGTGTTCATCGATTGGAGTCAGGTCGATCGCGACTCGGTCATCGGGGCGCACGACGCGCTCTACGCGGCCGCCCTCGAGGACTACTCGATGCTGCCGGGCGCCCAGGATGTGCGCCCCCTGATCGCGCGCACGAAGGCCGGGTTCGAGGCGCTATGGGACCCGGCGCGCGGGCTGTACGTGGACGCGATCGGGACACGCGGGAAGAGCCGCAGGCTCAGCCAACAGACCAACGCCGCCGCCCTCTTTGGCGGCCTCGCACCACATGAACGCGTTGCCGGCATCATCGATCGGATCACGGATCCCGCGGCCCATGGCCTGGGCAAGGTCGTGCAGACCTTCACCCCTGGGGCAGCGCGGCGCAAGAGCGGAGCGACGGGTGGGGAAGCTTCGGTCATCGTGCAATACCAGGCGCCAGATGACTTCGACGAGGAGCGCGATCTCGTCGCGGCGCAGATCTACTACTCGCGCTTCGTCCACGAGGCCTTCTTCCGCCACGGTCGCCGCGACCTCATCCTCTCCGATCTGCTGCGCTGGGATCCGCAACCCGGATACGGGACCTTCGGCGAGTTCTGGCACATCGCGCCTGCGGCCGGCAGCCGCTGCCACGGCTGGTCAGCGAGTCCGACGTTCGACCTGACGGCCTACATCCTCGGCGTCCGTCCGATCGAGCCGGGATACACACGGACGATCGTCGATCCGTATCTCGGAACGCTGGACTGGGTCGCCGGCCGCGTTCCCACGCCCCTCGGCTGGCTCGATGTCGAGGTCCGAAAGGACCGCGCGCACATGCGCGTTCCGGACGGAATGACGGTCGACATCGGAGGGAAGTCCTTCGGATCGGGAGACCACGAGGTGACCCTCTCGTCGTGAGCGATCGGTACGCGAGGTCGCGGGCCGAACACGCGCGCCGCGAGCGCACCCTGGCCGGCGGCGTATCCACGGCCTTCCGTGCGCTACAGCGACCCGTGCCGATCACCTTCGAGCACGGGCGCGGCGCGCGTTTGACCGACATCGACGGCAACGAATACATCGACTACGCCCTCGCCTTCGGGCCGATGTTGTTGGGGCACTCGCCCCGGCCGGTCCTCGATGCGGTCCGACGGCAGCTGGCCACCGGCATCGGCTACGGCGCCTCGCATCGCCTCGAGGCGGAGCTCTCGGAGGCGCTCTGCCGCACCGTCCCCTGCGCCGAGCGGGCGATCTTCTCCAACAGTGGCAGCGAGGCGGTCCAGGCAGCGGTCCGCATCGCACGCGCCGCCACCGGTCGGCGGCGGATCGTCAAGTTCCTCGGGCACTGGCACGGCTGGTTCGACACCATCGCCGTCGGCACGTCGGGCAAGACCGA
This sequence comes from Chloroflexota bacterium, assembly GCA_030948585.1. Classification (GTDB taxonomy): domain Bacteria; phylum Chloroflexota; class Limnocylindria; order P2-11E; family P2-11E; genus UBA4735. The sequence goes on along the minus strand of JALZAB010000018.1, from coordinate 16,553 downwards.
CAACAGCCCGACGACCGGTGGCCAGGACCCCGCGGCAGCGGACGCAGTGACCGTGATCCCCTGGAACGATGAGACCGCGCTCGCGAGCGCGCTGAACGACGAAGTCGCGGCGGTGATCATGGAACCCGCAGCGATCAACTCTGGCGCGTTCGCACCGGCCCCCGGCTACCTCGCGGCGGTGCGCGAGATGACCCGGAAGATCGGTGCGGTCCTGATCTTCGATGAAGTGATCACCGGATTCCGGATCGCGCTCGGCGGTGCGCAGGAACGCTACGGCGTGACGCCCGATCTCGCCGTGTTCGGAAAGGCGCTTGGCAATGGCTTCCCGATCTCAGCGGTCTGCGGCCGCGCGGACGTGATGGAGGTCGTGAGCTCCCGCCTGGTCGCGCACGTTGGCACGACGAACGGGAATCCCGTCTGCGCGGCAGCAGCGGTCGCCTCGCTTGGCGAGCTCGAGCGCAACGCGACGGAGATCTACCCGCGTCTGGAGGCACTAGGCGAGCGCGTCGCCAACATCTACCGCGATGCGGCGCGCACGTACGGCCTGCCGTTATGGGTCAATCAGATCGGAGGCGCAGCCCACGCGTTCTGGAGCCCCACGCCCGTGGATCGCTATGCGGCGAGCCTGTCGACGGACATGGACGCGTACCTCCGTTTCGCAGAAGCGCTCCTCGATGCGGGCGTGCACGTGATCACTCGTGGCCTCCTGTATGTGTCCGCGGCACACACTGACGCGGACCTCGACGCGACGGCCGAACGCGTCCATCGGGCGGCCGCCGCGGTCGTGTCGCCCGTCCCAGCGCGCTGACGCGGGACGACAATGCGCGCGGTCGAGTTCTCCGGTGCCCGTCGATTCGCGATCGTCGACCGGCCGGATCCCGAGCCGGGCTTGGGCGATCTGCTGATCGCGCCAGAGTCCGTGGGCATCTGCGCAACGGACCTCGAGCTCTTCGACGGCACGATGGCGTACTACCGGACCGGTCAGGCGACGTACCCGATCGTGCCCGGACACGAGTGGTCAGGCGAGATCGTCGGTATTGGTGCCGAGGTCAGCGGCTTCGCGGTCGGCAACCACGTCGTCGGCGAGGTGAGCATCGGCTGCGGGCGGTGCGATCTCTGTCGTACCGGCAACTATCACCTCTGCGTCACAGGCGAGGAGACCGGCATCATGCGCCGCGGGGGTGCGCTGGCGTCACTGCTGCTGCACCCGGCCGCGTCAACGTTCACCGTGCCCCACCAGCTGTCCTGGGATGCCGCAGCGCTCATCGAACCCGCGTCCGTGGCGTTGCACGCCGCTCGCCGCGGGGATTGCCGGAACAAGACCGTGCTCGTGATCGGGATGGGCACGATCGGGCAGCTTGCGCTGCAGTGCGCACGGGCGGAGGGTGCGACGCGCACCGTCGCGGCCAACCCCTCGGCGCAGCGCCTTGCGCTCGCGACCACGCTCGGTGCGGACGCCACGGTTGGCCTGCCCGCCTCGTTGTCCAACGCACGGGCAGCGATCACTGCGGCCGCGGGCCCGGCGCCGATCGACGTCGTCCTCGTGTGCACCGGCGCGTCGAGCGCCGTCGCCCTCGCCATCGAGGCGGTACGCCCGGGCGGTGTCATCGTCCTGGCGGGACTGTCGGGCGCGGCCGCGATGCCGATCGACCACGACCTCGTCGTGTTGAAGGACATCGATCTCCGCGGAGTGAACGGTTCGCCGTCGCTTTGGCCGGATACGGTGGCGCTCGTCGCGACCGGCGCGGTCCGGACGGAACCGCTTGTGACCCACCACCTCCCGCTCACCGAGATCGCGCGGGCGCTGGAGCTCGTTCGAGCGCGGGGACCGGAGACACTGAAGGTGATCGTCCAGCCCCAGGGGCGCTAGTCGTCCGTGAGCGTGGCTTCGGCCTGGGCCAGATGCTCGGCGGTGTGCTCGGGCCAGTGACGCAATAGATCCCCGACCGTCTCGGTCGGACCCTTGTGCCAATTGCGGTCGCTCGTTCGCGGCAGATCGGCGCTCGCGAGAGCGCGCGCGAGCGCGATGCCGTCGAGTCGCAGAGCCCGGAAGCGAGCCAGGAGGAACGCCGCGTCTGCGACGCAGTCCCCGGCGCGGACCATGCTCGGTGGTGCGTCCCAGCCCGGGGGCGCAGGCCGACCGGCCAAGCCCGGAATCAGCGCCCCGAAGACCTCGCCCTCGGCCTCGATCAAGTGCCCGAGGATCTGTTTTGCGCACCACGCCTCTGCGCTCCGGTGGCGCGACAGCTGCGCGTCGCTCCGGTGAGCGAACGCCGCTTCGACATCGGCAAGTCCGCGCTCGAGCGCCACCGTTATGCGCGCGATCTCGTCCGCCATCCGCCGTCAGCCTAACGTCGCGGCCGCGGTCGGTTCTATGCTCGAGAACATGATTCTTCAGGGTGCGATCCGCGCGTGATCGTCGGCTTGGATCATGTGGTGATCGGCGTCCGCGACCTCGAGGAAGCGGCCGAGGCGTACCGCCAGCTAGGCTTCGACGTGCGGCCGGGCGGTCGCCACCTGGGGCGGGGAACGCACAACGCCCTTGTCCGCTTCGGTCCGGAGTACCTCGAGCTGATGGCCATCTACGACGAGGACGAGGCCAAGTCCGATCCGTTCGCGGTGAGCCTCTCCCGGTTCCTCGCGGGCCGCGTCGGTGGGCTGATCGGGTACGTCCTGGCGTCGGACGACGTCGCTGAAGACCGGGCGCGGCTGACCCGCACGGGCATCTCGAGCATCGGACCGTTCGCGATGTCCCGGAGGCGCGCCGACGGCGGGCTCTTGTCGTGGCACATGCTCGTGCCCGGCGAGATCAGGTGGCGCCGGGCGTGGCCCACGATCATCCAGTGGGATCAAAGCGCCGCCGAGCGCGCGTCGCTAGACGGTCAAGCCGCACATCCCAATGGCGTGACGCACATCGGGCGGGCCGCAATCGCTGTGAACGACCTCGAGGCGACGATCTCCAGCCTCTCGCGCGGCCTTGACCTACGCGCGGGACCTGCTGCGAGCGAGCCGGAGCTCGAGGCGCGCGGTCGAACCGTCGCCCTGCCCAACGTGGAGCTGCGCCTTGTGGCACCGACCGGGCCCGGGCCGCTGCGCGATGAGCTCGATCGGGATGGCGAAGGACCGATGGAGCTCATCCTGCACGGTCCACGCGACGCGGACCTGCCCCCAGACGCCGCGATGGGCGCCCGCCTTCGCATCGTGACGACGCCGATCGGAACCCGTGAGCCGGTGCTACCGTGACGGACCCGTGAACGACAGAAACCCACGTGCGCTGAGCGCGACGCTGTATGACGGCATCGACCGCGCGCCGGCCCGCTCGTTCCTGTACGGCATCGGCTACACGGAAGAGGACCTGAAGCGGCCGATCGTCGGCGTCTCGCACGCATGGACCGAAACGATGCCCTGCAACTTCACGCACCGCGAGCTGGCGGCGCATGTCAAGGTCGGCGTACGGGCCGCGGGCGGAACGCCGATGGAGATCAACACGATCGCGATCTCGGACGGCATCACGATGGGGACCGAGGGGATGAAAGCGTCGCTCGTGTCCCGCGAGCTCATCGCCGATTCGATCGAGCTCGTCGCGCGGGGTCACTACTTCGACGCCCTCGCGTGCATCGTCGCGTGCGACAAGACCGTCCCGGCGGCGGCGATGGCCCTTGCGCGCTTGGACCGACCGGGGATCGTCCTCTACAGCGGGACGATCCTGCCCGGCCGGTACGCCGGCAGGGACCTCGCGGTGGGCGAGATGTTCGAGGCGGTCGGTGCCGTCGCGGCGGGCACCCTGTCCGAGGCGGAGCTGCGGGTCATGGAACACGCCGCGTGTCCGGGGCCGGGGGCGTGTGGCGGGCAGTTCACCGCGAACACGATGTCGATGGTGATGGAAGCCATCGGTCTTTCACCGATGGGCTTCAACTCGATCCCCGCCGTCGACGCGACGAAGGCCGACGCCGGCGAGCGCGCCGGGGCCCTCGTCATGCGCGTGCTCGAGCAGGACCTGCGCCCGAGCCGCATCCTCACCCGGCCGGCGTTCGAGAATGCGGTGGCGGCCGTGGCCGCGAGCGGCGGATCGACCAACGCGGTGCTCCACCTGGTCGCGCTGGCGCGTGAGGCGGACGTCGACTTCACGATCGAGGACATCGATCGGATCAGCCGGCGCACGCCCTTGCTCTGCGACCTCCTCCCCGGTGGCCGCTTCACGGCCACGGATCTCTACCGTGCGGGTGGCATCGGCGTCCTCATGAAGCGGCTGCTCGAGGGCGGATACGTGGATGGAAATGCGCTGACGGTCACCGGAAGGACCCTTGGCGACGAGGCCGCGGACGTGATCGAAACGCCCGCCCAAGAGGTCGTCCGGCCCCTATCCACGCCCCTGCGGCCCGAGGGCGGACTCGTCATCCTGAAAGGGAATCTCGCGCCAGAGGGCGCGGTCGTGAAGATCACCGCGCACACGCTGCGCTCACATCGCGGTCCCGCACGCGTCTTCGACCGCGAAGAGGACGCCTTCGCCGCTGTGATGGGACGTCAGATCAAGCCCGGCGACGTCGTCATCATCCGGTACGAGGGCCCGCGCGGCGGACCCGGCATGCGTGAGATGTTGGTCGTCACCGCAGCGATCGTCGGCGAAGGGCTCGGGCGGTCGGTGGCGCTCGTCACGGACGGCCGGTTCAGCGGCGGAACGAACGGATTCATGATCGGCCACGTAGCGCCCGAGGCCGCGGTCGGCGGGCCGCTCGCGGCGCTTCGCGACGGGGACATCGTCCGGATAGATGTGGAGACTCGAAGCATCGAGGTCGAGGGCGTCGACATCGCGCAGCGGATGCGCGGCTGGACGCCACCGGCGTCTCGCTATGCGAGCGGGGTGTTCGCCAAGTACGCCGCGCTGGTCGGATCAGCGCGTGACGGTGCGGTGCTCCGGACCCAATAGGGGTCGCGTGATCGGCGCCGCGTTCTACGGCTCCGGCAGTCGCTAGCCCGCGTACTCGGCCGAACGGCGGCCCTGGACGCCGGGCCGGCATGCGAAGAGGGCGCCCGCGTGGGGCTCGGCAGAAGCTTCCGCGGGCGTCAACTCGTCGCGAGCGGTCGTGATGTACAGAGTCCCGAGGTCGCGGTCGCCGAACGCACAGCTCGTTGGCTGGCTGACCGGCATCCGGATCTCCGCATCGAGCGCACCGTCCGGGCGGTATCGCCGGACGACCCCACCATCCCAGACAGCGACCCACAGCATGCCGTCGGCGTCGAGCGTCATGCCATCCGGGACACCGAGAGTCCCCGGGATGTCAATGACCCGGCGGCGGTTCGCGATCGAATCGCTCACGGCGTCGAGATCGAAGACGTCCACCCCGCCGGCGGCACTGTCGATGAAATACATCCGCCGCTCGTCCGGCCACGCCATGCCGTTCGAGATCGTCAGGTCGCCGAGCATTCGCTGGACCTCGTGTCGCGCGTCGATGCGATAGAGGCTGCCCGCCCCGGGGCGCGAGTCGAGGGCCATGGTGCCCGCCCAGAACCGGCCGGCCGGATCCACCTTCCCGTCGTTCATACGCGCGTCGAAACGATCGCGTTCCACGTCGGCCAGCATCGCGAACCGACCATCGGTGAGCTCCGCGAACCCATCCCGCACGGCGAGGACATAGCCCCCGGCGCTTCGCAGACCGATCGCGCCGACCGGCTGGCCGACCGCCCGCGCGGCATCGGTCCCGGTCCCCGGGTCGAATTCATGGATCTCGCCGGCAGGTATGTCGCACCACAGCAGTCGATCGACCCGATGGTCCCAGAGCGCCGCCTCTCCGACCATGGCTTGCGCATCGAGGACGAGCTCCGCGGCGATCCCTCGCATGGCCCGCACAGTAGAAGGTCTCTCCCGACCACCGATCGAGTTCTGTTCAACGGAACGAGGTTCTGTTCGCTCGACGTCTCCACATTCGTGCAGTGATAGTGTTCGGCGGCGTGATCCCGGCCGCGTTTCCCCCGCGTCGCATCCCGTCCGCGTGATCGTCCGACCGCGTCCGCAACCGCGCGCGGCGTTCCGATGCGCGTGACCCTTCTCGGCACCGGCATGCCACAGCCAGACCCCGCGCGGCGGGGCCCAAGCCAGGTCATCGATGTACGCGGCGAGCTCATGCTCGTCGACTGTGGCGCGGGCACCCTCTATCGGCTCCTCGAAGCCGGGTACGACGGCCGGGCCATCCGGCACATCGCGCTCACGCACCTGCATTCGGACCATACGACCGGCCTCGCCGACCTTCTCTGGGCCGGTTGGACCCAACATTGGTGGACCAGCCCACCGAGCGTCGTCGGGCCGCGGGGCACGGCCGAGCTCGCGCACCGACTCGTCCACGCGTTCGACTACGACGTCCGGGTTCGGACCCTCGAAGGCAGCCTCGACGCGGCGGTGCTCATGCCGTCCGTGACCGAGGTCGACGACGGCTGGGCGATCGAGGACAGCGCATGGCGACTGGCGGCGTTCCGCGTCGATCACGCGCCGGTGGATCAAGCGTTCGGCTTCCGTCTCGATACGGACCATGGCGCGGTCGTCGTGTCTGGCGACACCCGCCGGAGCGCGAACCTCGTGACGCACGCCCGCGGCGCGGATCTCCTGATCCACGAGGTCATCTGGCGCGCCGGGATGGAACGACTGATCGAGAGCGCGGAGGATCCCATCCAACGTGCCCGCTGGGAGCGCGTGCTCGGCTATCACACGCCGGCGGAGGATGTCGGCGCACTGGCAACGGAGGCAGCAGCGAGCGCGGTCGTGCTCAGCCACATCATCGCTCCCGGCGGCACACCGGCCGACCTGATCAACGATGCCCGTCGCGCGTACGACGGTCCGTTGACCGTCGGGGCGGACCTGGCCACCTTCGAGGTGGACCGGCGCGCACAGAAATGAGGGTGACATGCGACTTCTCACGTATCACGGCGACGGCGCCGATCACGCGGGGGCCGCGCGCGCGGACGGCGGCTTCGCGGACGCGGGCGCGCTCCTGGGTCGATCGCCGATGTCCATGCTCGAGCTGATCGACGGGGGACCCGAGAGGCTGACAGCGCTCCGTGAGGCCCTGGCCAAGGCGCATGAGCTCACGCCGCTCGCCACCGCGAAGCTCCGTCCTCCGATCCCGCGGCCCCGCCGCAACGTGTATTGCGTCGGCTGGAACTACTCGGAGCACTTCGAAGAGGGTCGGCAGGTCCGCGCCGATCCGTCCGTGAAGGAGATCCCGGCCCACCCGACGTTCTTCTCGAAGAACCCGGGCACGATCGTTGGACCGGACGATGACGTGCTCCACCCGTCACCGCTCTCCGAGGAGCTCGACTGGGAGGTCGAGCTCGCCCTCGTCATTGGCCGGGCCGGCAAAGACATCTCCGAGGAACGTGCGCTTGAGCACGTGCTCGGGTACACGGTGGCGAACGATGTCTCCGTGCGCGACCACCAACGGATCCATGGCGGTCAGTGGTTCAAAGGAAAGAACTTTGACACGCATCTGCCGATGGGTCCGTGGATCGTCACCGCCGACGAGATCCCGGATCCGCAGCATCTGCGGATCCAGTCAAAGATCAACGGGATATCCAAACAGGATTCCAACACCAATCACATGGTGTTCCCGATCCGTCGCATCATTCGCGAGCTGTCAGCGGGACTGACGCTCGAGCCTGGCGACATCGTCATCACCGGCACGCCCGAAGGTGTCGGGTTCGCGCGGAAGCCGCCGGAGTTCCTCCAGGTGGGGGACGTCATGGAGCTCGAGATCGAGCGCATCGGGGTCCTCACGAATCGCGTCACGGCATCGCGCCGGTGAGCGAGCCCCTAACGCCGGAGATCCTGGCGTACGGCCTGGTCCAGTCCGTCGAACCGCAGGTCTCGCCGGATGGCCGCGAGCTCCTGTACGCCCGGGTCAGCGTCGATCCGACGACGCACCGTCGGTCACGCGAGCTGCGCCGCTGCATGATCGATGGGAGCGGGGACCGGCCCATGCTCGGCGAGGGAGGCGGCGCAAGCCCCCGCTGGTCCCCGGACGGGCGATCGATCGCGTTCACGCGCGCGGTGGACGGCGGGAACGGGCTCTTCCTCATGTCCCGCGGACCGGAAACGCAGTCCGCACGAGAGCTCGCGTGGCACGCCGAGGACATCGGGGATCTTGCGTGGTCGCCTGATTCCGAACGGCTCGTATACACGAGTGCGGTGGACCCGGCCGCCTCCCGACAGCGCGGGACGGCCGAAGCAGGGCCGCCGCGGGTACGGGTAACGTCGCGGTTGGACTACAAGCAGGACGGACGAGGCTTCGTCGGCGAGAACCGAGTGCAGATCTTCGTCGTCGATGCCGCGACCGGCCCCAGCCGGCAGGTTTCGACGCGGCCGTTCGACCATCACGGCGCGGCGTGGTCGCCTGATGGCCGGCAGGTCGCGACGAGCGTGGTGCACACCGCCGGCTCGGGCCCGGAGCTGTGCGTCATCGATGTCGCAAGCGGGGCGGTTCGGTGGTTCGAGCCGCCTGACGCACGGGTCGAGCTGGTCGCGTGGTCCCTGCGTGGGGACCGGCTCGCATTCACCGCGAATCCCGCGGATGAGCTGCAACCGCAGTTCTATATCGCAAGCGTCACGACCGGCACCGCCATTCAGCTGACCCGAGACCTGCCGTCCTTGCCGACCGGGACGCTGCGCTGGGTCGACGAGGGACACATCCTGTTCCAGGGGGTCAGGGGAGGCGCGAGCGGCCTGGAGCTGCTCGATGCGGAGAGTGGGGACGTGTCGGTGATCCGGCGATGGACGGCACGCAACGGCCCGCTGACCGCTGACCGATCCGGAGACGTCCTCGCGTGGAGCTTCGACACCTTGACGGAGCACGGCGAGCTTCGGGTGTTCAAGCGATCGAGCGACATGGACCGCGTCATCACCTCCAACAACGCGGAGGTCCTCCGGAGCCATCCGCCTGCGCAATGGGAACGGTTCGACATCCAGCGGGGCACCTTCACGATCGAGGCGTGGCTGCTCAAGCCTCCGGATTTCGACGAAGGGAAGCGATACCCGGTGATCCTCGACGTGCACGGCGGTCCGACGGGCCACTACGCGTACGCGTTCATGGCCCATCAGCAGGTCTGGGCGTCGAATGGCTTTCTGGTGGTGTTCGCGAATGCCCGCGGCTCAGACACGTACGGCCGGGAGTTCGTGCAGCAGGTCGTCCATGACTGGGGTGGGGAGGATTATCGGGACTACCTCGCGGTGCTGGATGAAGTGCTCAAACGGCCCTACGCCGATGCGGAACGCACCGCCATCTACGGCTACAGCTATGGCGGTTACGTGTGTTCATGGGCCCTCGGTCACACCGACCGGTTCAAAGCGGCCGTATGCGGCGCTCCGATCTTCGATCTCGTCTCGGCGTATGGCACCGTCGACTACTCCGGCCGCGGACTCGAGGTCCACATCGGCGGCCGCCCGCATGAGAACAGGGACGAATACATCAGGCGGTCACCCTCCACCTACATCCATCGGGCGACGACCCCGACCCTGGTGATCGAGGGCGAAGAGGACCACCGGTGTCCGATGAATCAAGCTGAGCAGCTCTTCGTGCTGCTCAAGAAGGCGGGAGTCGAAACACTGTTCGCACGCTATCCGGCCGGCAGCCACATGTTCTTCGCCTTTGGCATTCCCGAGCACCGCGCCGATTTCCTGGCCCGCACGCTGAGCTGGTACCAAGACCATCTCGCCCCAGCGGAGCTCGCCAAAACTGGTGGTGTCCTCTGAACAGAACGTCATTCCGCAGGGTGGGCATAATGGTCGTTACGAGCGATACCGCTCCGGAGGGTGCATGCGAACGTCTGTTGCCCTGATCCTCGCTCTCGTCCTCGTCTCCAGCGCCTGCCAGAGCTCGACACCGCCCTCCCAGAGCGGCGCACCCAGCGCCGCGGGCGTCCGCGGCGGCCGAGTCGTCGGCGCCGTAGGCGAGCAGCCCGCCTCGCTCTCCCCGGTCCTGGGCGACGACTTCATCTCGCAGTCGATCTGGCTGAATTTCTATCGACCGATGCTCAACACGGACCCGAACACCGGACAGCTCGTCGGCGAGCTCGCGAAGTCATTCTCGCTGTCGTCGGATCTCAAGACCATCACATTCCAGCTACGCGACGGTCTGACCTGGAGCGACGGTCAGCCGATCACCGGCGAGGACTACCGCTACACCGCCGAGGCCGTCTCCCGCAGCAAGAAGAGCGCGTTCAACCAGAACTTCGTCGACGTCGTGGGATTCGATGATTACGTGGCAGGCAAGGCCGATTCGATCAAGGGCATCGCGGTGGCCGGCAACACGATCACCGTCACGCGCGCGAACGCGACGTGCGTCGGGATGCGCGAGGTCGGACTCGTCGACAGCGCGATCATCCCCCAGCACAGCTTCGTCCGCGACTGGAACAACAAGACCCTTGACGCGACGAAGAACATCGACGACAGCAAGCTGAACGATGCGCCGCCGGCGTCCAGCGGCCCCTTCGTCTTCACCGCGTACCACTCTGGCGTCGACGTCACGATGACCCGCAACGAGAAGTACTTCCGCGGCGCGCCGCTCCTCGATGAGTACATCGTGAAGATCTACTCCGGGCCGCAGGCGTTGAAGGCCGCATTGCTCACGGGTGAAGTCACGTTCGCGACCTACGTGCCGGCGAATGACGTCGAGGAGATCCAAAAGACCGGCAAAGACCTCAACTACATCCGGGTTTCGACGCCAACTGACAACAATTTCATCGGCTGGAACCAGAAGTCGCCGACCGCGCCGTGGCTGGCGGTCAAGGAGGTGCGGCAGGCCCTCTGGTACGGGCTCGACGTGAAGACCGCGCTGCAGAAGATCATGCTCGGCTATGCGACGCAGACGTACACGCACACCGCCCCCTCGTTCTGGAGCTACCCCGCGAACGGCGCCGGGCTCAACCACTACGACTACAACCCGGCGAAGGCAAAGCAGCTCCTCGAGCAGGCGGGCGCGAAGATGGGATCTGATGGCGTGTATCGCTGGACGAATGGGCAGCCGATGAGCATGAAGATCGACGGCGTCGGCGGCGGCGCGCCACCCGGGCTCGTGATCGAGATCGCGCAGGAGCAGTACAAGCAGATCGGCATCCAGATCGTGCCGAACCTGCTGTCCTTCCCCGCGTTCGTGGATCACAACATGGGGAAGGCGCCCGATCGCGACGGGACGTTCTGGGGCTGGACGCCCGGCGGTCCCGAAGCGGAGCCCGTCTATCCCTTCTACGACTCGAAGGGCTCGCAGAATCTCTGGAACTACTCCAACCCCGCGGCCGACAAGGCCATTGAAGCCGGTCGGGATGGCCCCGATTGCAGCCAGGCGGCGCGGCAGAAGGCGTACACGACCTTCAATCAGATCCTTAACGACGACGCCGCGAACACCTACCTGTGGATGCGCGATTTCATCGCGTTCTCGAGCAAGTCACTCCTGGGATTCGACCCCAAGCCGTTCAGCCTCTACTCCGACTGGAACGCCGAGAAATGGTCCATCAAGAAATGACCCACGCTTTCAGGAGCGCGGCGCGCGAGCTGATCTGACGGTGGCGGGCGGTGCGCGACGGTGACACGGTACGTCGCGCGCCGCCTTCTGCAGGCGATCCCGACCGTGTTCGGGATCCTGGTGCTCACCTTCGCGTTGACGCGGCTGTCGCCGGCCGATCCCATCGCGATCATGTTCGCCAATCACCCCGAGGTCTCCCAAGAGGCGCGCGCCGTGGTCAGGCAGGCGTACGGCCTGGACGATCCGATCCCGATCCAGTTCGTGAAGTGGGCCGGACGCGTTGCGACGCTCGACCTCGGCACCTCCTTCGTCTACCACCGGCCCGTGCTCGATCTCATCCTCGAGCGGCTGCCGAACAGCCTTCAGCTCTCGCTCGCGGGTCTGGTCGTAGCCGTTGTGATCGGTGTCCCGCTCGGACTGGTCGCAGCGCTCTACCGCGGCCGGCTGCCCGACCACGCGATACGGATCCTATCCGTCGTGTTGAACTCGGTACCGGAATTCTTCCTCGGCCTGGTGCTCATCCTCGTTCTCGCCATCCAGCTCCACTGGATCCCCGCCGGGAGCATGAATGTCGTGGGCGAGTACTGCACCTTCTGCTGGGATCGACTCTGGCATCTCCTGGCACCGGTGACGCTCGCGGCCGCCGGCGGCATCGCCGCGCTTCCCCGGTTCGTCCGCACCGAGGTGCTCGAAGTTCTCGGCCAGGACTATGTCCGCACAGCCCGGGGCAAGGGGCTTCGTGAGCGGTCGATCATGTTGCGGCACGTCCTGCGGAACGCGTTGATCCCGGTCGTGACGATCTTCGGCGGGATCCTCGCGATCCTCGTGAGTGGCAGCGTCATCATCGAGGTCGTATTCAACTGGCCCGGGCTCGGCCGGCTCATCTTCGACGCGGCGAACTCGAAGGACTACCCGATCGTGCAGGCGGGCGTGCTCATGGCCAGCGTGCTTCTCGTGCTTTCGTACATCCTCAGGGATCTGGCATATGCGTGGGTCGATCCACGCATCGCGTTCGACCGATGAGCGTCACGACGGCGGTAGCCGCGGAACCCCGGACGGTCCGGTCAAGCCGCGGCTTCTGGTCGGACGCGTGGGCCCGCATCCGGCGCGATCCGACCACGTTGGTGGCGATGTCCGTGCTGTTCGTGCTCGTCACACTGGCGGTCGGGGCCGATGTCCTCGCGGACAACCTCTTCCACACGGGCTTCAGCACGCAGGAGCTCACGCATGCGTATCTCGGACCGAGCCTCGATGCGCCCCGGTACTGGCTCGGCACCGACAGTCTCGGACGGAGCGAGATCCTCCGACTGCTGTACGGCGGTCGAGTGTCGCTCTTCGTCGGCGCGTTCGGGTCGCTCGTCGCGATGTCCATCGGAATGACGATCGGGATGACCGCCGGCTATTTCGGCGGCTGGTGGGATGACGTGGCCGTCTGGGCCATCACCACGATCGACAGCATCCCGCTGATCTACCTGCTCATCATGATCGGACTGTACTTCCGGCTTGACGCGTTCACGCTCAGTGCGTTCATCGGAGGCATTGCCTGGCTCGGCGCGGCGAACCTCGCACGCGGGCAGACCATTGCCCTGCGAGGTCGGGAATATGTGACCGCGGCGCGCGCGATCGGCACCTCGGCGCCGGGGATCATCGTTCGTCACATCATGCCCAACGTTCTGCCGATCATGATCGTCGTGTTGATGCTCGCGGTCGGCGGGACGATCCTCGCCGAGTCCGCGATCTCGTTCCTCGGGTTCGGTATCCAGCCGCCTCAGCCAAGCTGGGGGAACATGCTGAGCGGCGCGACGCAGTTCTATTTCCGCGGGCCGCACTTGATCGTGCTCCCTGGGCTCGCCATCGCCACCACGGTGTTGTGCGTGTTCCTGATCGGCGACGGACTCCGCGACGCGCTCGATCCAAGGTTGCGGAGCGCGCCATCAGATGGACGCCGATCTTGATCGCCCACGCGGCCTGAGGAGGATCACATGACCGCCACGGATGCCGAGCTCATCGCGCTGTATGAACGGGTCGACAACACCGGACGCTGGGGCGCCGATGACGAGCGGGGGACGCTCAACCACATCACGGCGGCCAAACGCATCGCGGCCGCCCGACTCGTGACGACCGGCGAGGTCGTGTCCCTCGCGCACCCGATCTCGCCGCGGGAGTCGCGGCCGCCGGGGCGCGTCGCCCAGGAGATGCAGTACGAGCGGCCACCCGAGCAGGCGGGCGTTCCATGGAATGCGGGCGACCGCGTGACGCTCGAGATCCATGCCGCGTCGCTCACGCACGTCGACTGCGTCAGCCACATCGCCAGCCATCACCATCGCGTCTACAACGGACGCCAGTTCGATTCGGTCGCGGGCGTCGACGGCATCACGCACGGGTCCGTCTTCGCTCAGCGCGCCGGCATCGTGAGTCGGGGCGTACTGCTGGACATCCCCGCGGCCCTCGATATCCCCTGGGTGCCGGCCGATGGGGAAGTGACCGCTCAGGACCTGGAGCGTGCCGAGCGTCATGGACAGATCCGGGTGGCGCGAGGCGACGTGCTGATCGTCCGGGTCGGCCGCGGTCCACGCGTCGCGAACGAGGGCGCTGACGGGCCGATGTCTCCGGGGCCGAGCGCGGACGCCATCGAGTGGTTCCAGCGGCGCGAGATCGCGGCGTATGGCGGCGATGCCCCGGACCGCGTGACCGCGGACGGTGCGGCGGTCCTGACCGGCGCGGCAGCACGAGATGCGAGCGGGACCCGAAGCCAGTTCATCTTCCCCCTGCACCAGGTGGCCATCCCCGCGATGGGCCTCGTACTGATCGACCAATGCAGCGTCGAAGAGCTCGCAGCCACATGCCGTCGATTGGGTCGCTACGAGTTCCTGTTCGTGGCGGGTCCGCTGCCCGTTCGCGGGGGGACCGGCTCTGCCGTCAACCCTCTCGCGTTGTTCTAGCTCACGACCGCGGCAGCCGGCTCGAGCTCGGTAGGCCAGCCTTCGTTCGTCCACGATGCGATCCTCGCGTCTGCATGCGACCACGGCGGGAGCGCGGTCAGCATCAGGAGGTCGGGCGCGTGCCAGCCATGAACCTCGCGAGGTCGGCTCGGCCTTTACGGCGCACCACCGCCTTCAGGACGGGAGACCAGCCGATGAGCGTGCCCAGGATCCCGAACGCCTGACGCGACCAGGTCCAGAACGGGAACTCGTCGACGTGGTCGGTGATCATGCCGTCAGCGAAACGGAAGCGCGCGCGAATGTCATTCACCACGTGCGTGCCGGTGGTGGGGAACGTGTACCGCGCGATCCAGCGCGCGGTGCCCGATGTCGCGTCCGCGTCGTGCTCCCGCAGCTCGATGCGCAGGTCCGAATCCGGACGACTGGTGAACATTCGCCACATCGCGGCGGCCTGCTCACCGGTCAGCTCGCCGAAGACGGGGTCCGCGAAGCGCGCGTTCGGCGCGTAGGCGGCGGCCATCGCGGTGCCGTCGTGCCGATCGAACGACTCGTAGAACTGCTCGATCAGGGCCTTGTTCGCGGCTTCCAAGCTCATGGCGCCTCCGGGGCGAGTCTTGCAGAAGTCCTGGGCCGGAGGGGACCGTACCGCCTGGAACGCGTTCGCGTTGATAGGTTGACGGTGATGGGAGCACGTCGGCTCGCGTTCGCGTTGGTCCTGGCCAGCCTTTCGGCATGCACGCCGAATGCGACCGCGCCGACGGCAACGACCGATGCGCCGTCACCATCGTCGTCGCTCGCGGTGCGCGCGACGCCGTCGCCCTCGTCCGCTCTTGCGACCGCGAGCGCGACCGCAAGCCCCACGCCGACGGCGAGCCCCACTGTGGTGCCGACGGTTGCGCCGACGCCTGCGCCAACGACCGCGTCTACGGTGCCGCAGATCCGGCTCGTGCGCGCGCTCGGCGGGCTCGCGTTCAACTCGATGACCGGCGCGGTCCAGGGCGCGGACGGGCGCTGGTACGTCGTGGAGCAGCCGGGCCGGATCCTCACGTTCCGCGAAGGCGACGCGAGCGCGACCGTGTTCCTCGATATCCGTGACCACGTCGACTTCGGCGGAGAGAAGGGCCTCCTTGGGCTCGCCCTCTCGCCGGACTTCGCCGCGAGCGGCACCTTCTTCGTCGACTACACGCGCGGCGGTCCGCTCCGCACCGAGATCGCGAGCTTCACCTCGAACGGCACAGTGGCGAACAAGGCGAGCGAGATCGTGGTCCTGGAGATCGCGCAGCCCTTCGACAATCACAACGGCGGGCAGCTCGCGTTCGGGCCCGACGGATACCTGTACATCGGGATGGGCGACGGCGGATCGGGCGGCGACCCGATGCGGAACGGGCAGAACAAGAACGTCCTGCTCGCGAAGCTGCTGCGCATCGACGTGAGCGACCGCACGCGATATCGCGTGCCGGGGGACAACCCGTTCGCCGGCGGCGGTGGCCGCGGCGAGATCTGGGCCTATGGCCTGCGCAACCCCTGGCGCTTCTCGTTCGACCCGCAGACCGGCGCGCTCTGGCTCGCGGATGTCGGGCAGGACGCGTTCGAGGAGATCGACCTAGTCTCGCGCGGCGCGAACTACGGCTGGAACATCATGGAAGCGACGCATTGCTACAACGCCTCCACGTGCAGCTCGAGCGGCCTGACGCTGCCGGTCTTCGAGTACCCGCACAGTCTCGGCTGCTCCGTCACCGGCGGCTTCGTCGATCGCGGCGCGGCGCCGGACCTCCGCGGCGTGTATCTGTTCGGCGATTACTGCAGCGGTCGCATCTGGGGCATTCGCTATGAGAACGGAGTCTTCCTCGGGTCCGCGCAGGTCGCGACCGCGGGATTCTCGATCAGCTCGTTCGCCCAGGACCGCGCCGGCGAGGTCTACGTGCTCCAGTACGCGTCAGCCGGCGGGATCTACAAGATCACCCGCTGACCCACACGCGGGCCGATAATCGACGCGGTGAACCTCGGCTTCCTGGATGGCCGGCGCGTCTACCCCGGCCGGCTAGTCGCGGCGGCGGTCGTGCTCCCGGTGCTGTTGCTCGGCGCGCTTCTCGCGCTCGACTACTGG
>JALZAB010000146.1 GCA_030948585.1 Chloroflexota bacterium | reverse complement strand
CAACGAGACCTGGATGAGCGAGCGCAACCGCGCGGAGACCCTCAAGTTCCTCGCGGACAACGACCTGACCTACGTGTCCGTCGACGAGCCGCAGGGGTTTCCCTCGAGCGTCCCGCCGGTGGCCGCCGCGACCTCGGAGCGGCTCGCGATCGTCCGGTTCCACGGCCGCAACGCCGAGAACTGGAAGAAGAAGGGCCTCACCGCCGCCGAGCGGTTCGACTACTCCTATTCGAAGGACGAACTGGGCGAGTGGGTCGGGAAGATCGGGCGCCTCGCCACGGAGACCGCCGAGGTGCACGTCCTCATGAACAACTGTTACGGCGACAAGGCAGTCAGCAATGCTGCCGACCTTGCCCGGCTGCTAGACAAGGACGCTTGATATTTAGACAAGGACGCCATACGCTCCGGACAACAATTGATCCGGAGGAAAAAGGTGTCTCAGACCGTCGCAAGCCGGGCCTACGCCCGAGAGTTCTTCACCGCAATGTTCGCCTACGTCGTGCTGCTCCCGATCTCCATTTTCATCGCGCAAGGGCAGCCGGAACTGTCGATCCGCGCCATTGTCGTCCTCGTGCCGATGCTTCCGCTCGTCTTCGCGCTGCGTGCGTACCTGCGGTTCCTCTCGCGCATCGACGAGCTCGCGCGGAAAATTCAGCTCGAAGCGCTCGGCTTCGCGTTCGGCGTTTCCGGCATGCTGACCCTGGCATACGGATTCCTCGAAGGCGCGGGCTTCCCGACCCTCAGCTACATCTGGGTCTTTCCGCTGATGATCCTGCTGTGGGGGCTTGCGACGGGCGTTGCGACGCGGCGATACCAGTGAAGAACCGGCTCAAGATCCTGCGGGCAGAGCGCGACTGGTCGCAGGCCGTGCTCGCGGACCGGCTCGCGGTCTCGCGTCAGACCGTGAACGCGCTCGAGACCGGGAAGTACGACCCGAGCCTGCCGCTCGCGTTCAAGATCGCGGATCTCTTCGGCCTGCGGATCGAGGACGTCTTCGACCCTCGGGCGGGCTAGCATCTCCGTCGGTGATGCGACCGATCTCCGATTTCGAGCCGCGCGAGCGCATCGTCCCGATCCCGCACACCACGCGGCGCTTCTCCTGCCGCTCCGCGCTCGCGATCTCACCCGATAACAGCACGCTCGCGTTCATCGCGGACCTCGGTGCCGGGACCTACTCGGCCTGGACCCTGCCGCTCACCAAGCCCGGCCGGCCCTCGCCCGCGCTCGGCGTCGATGGCGCCGCGCTCCGCTCACTGAGCTGGTCGAAACGCGGCGATCTCATCGGCGCGGCCGACCGTGGTGGGACGGAGCTGCATCAGCTCTACGTCGCGCGGACGGACGAGCGGGTCGAGAAGCTCTCGTGGAGCGACGGCGAGCGCGTGCAGCGCCTCCTGTCGTGGAACGCGAGCTCCCCGGACGGGACGCGCGTTGCGTTCTCCTCGAATGCGCGGCAGCCCACGGACATGGACATCGTCATCGAGGATGTCGAGACCGCCACCGAGCGCGCGCTCGTGACCGGACCGGCGTGGCACGTCGCCGGGGGGTGGTCCCCGGACGGCCGCGCGCTCCTGGTCATGCGGGTCCAGGCGAACACAGACCAGGATCTGTTCATCGTCGATCCCGGGTCCGGCGCGATGCGCGACCTCACCGCGCACGAAGGCGACGTGTCCAACGTGCCGGCCGGGTGGCTCGCCGACGGCCGGCCGGTCGGCATCACCGATCACGGCCGCGAGCATCTGTACCTGGCGGCATACGACGCGACGAGCGGCGCGCGCGAGGTCATCGACGCGCCGGACTGGGACGTGGAGCTCGCGGCGTCGTCGGCCGACGGCCGGGCCCAGATCTGGTCCGTGAACGAAGACGGCTACTCCACGCTGCGCTGGCAGCGCGACGGCGTGCGCGGTGGCGAGCGCGCGCTCGAGGGCGTGTGCGAGGACCTGATCATCTCGGCGGACGGATCCATCGCGGCGTATCACCGGACATCCGCGACGGAGGCGCCGCAGCTCTGGGTCCTGGATCTATCGAGCGGCGCGGCTCGCGCCGTGTTCGAGACCGCGCGGGTCGTGCATGCCGCCGACCTCGTCCGGCCCGAGCTCATCCGCATCCCCGCCGCCGATGGCGACATCCCGTGCTTCGTGTTCCGTCCGAAGAACGCCGCGGGACGCACGGCCGCGGTCCTGTATCCGCACGGCGGGCCGGAGGGGCAGTCGCGGCCGGGCTTCCCCGACCGGATGGCCTACCTGCAGGCGCTGATCGATCGCGGCATCACGCTTGTCGTCCCGAACATCCACGGCTCCACCGGCTACGGGCTCTCCTGGCAGAAGGCGATCCACCGCGACTGGGGTGGCATCGACGCGCGCGATCTGCGCGCGGTCGCTGACTGGATGGCCGCCGATCCACGGATCGATCCGGCGCGGCTCGCGGTGTACGGCGGCTCGTATGGCGGCTTCGCGACGCTCCTCTGCGTCACGACGATGCCGGACCGGTGGAAGTGCGCCGTGGATGTGTTCGGTGTCGCGAACCTGGTCACGATGATCGAGCACGCCCAGCCGAACTGGCGGCGCTTCCTGAAGCTCTGGATCGGCGATCTGGAGACGGATCGCGCCAAGCTCGTCGAGCGCTCGCCGATCACGCACATGGACAAGGTGCGCTGCCCGATGCTCGTCGTGCAGGGGACCAACGATCCGCGGGTCCCGAAGGAGGAATCGGACCAGGTCGTCGAGCGGCTACGGGCGCGCGGCGTGCCCGTCGAGTACCTCGTCTTCGAGGATGAGGGTCACGGCTTCACGAAGCGGGCGAATCAGGACACGGCCCACATCCGGATCATCGACTTCCTGACCGCGCAGCTCGCCTAACGCAGGGCGACCCGCTTCACGTATCTGGTCGCGTAGACCTCGTCGCCGAAGCTCAGGATCTTGTTGTCGACCCATCCGGTGGGCAGCATCGCCGCCTGGATGTCATCCCATGCCGGCAGGCCCGCGCGCAGGAACGCCTTCTTCCAGACCACGATCCAGATCGCGCCCTCGGTATTCGTGATCCGGACGAGCTCTGCCGCAAGCGCATTGGCGCCGATCGGCTCCAGCGCGAAGCACAGGCAGAGTCCGAACCGGGCGGCGCGGTAGCGGAGCGGGAGCTCCAGCTCGGCGCGGTCGAGCTGACCGGCGAGATGCTCGATCGGCCGGTCGTAGGTCGCGACGTCCCCGATGCGCACCGCGGGCAGACCCGCTGGGACGCCGAGCTTGGGGACGACCTCATCCGCGGCGCGAAGACCCGTGGGTCGCGACATGGCGTCAGTATCGGTCGGCGCCGCGCGCGGGGAACGCCGCTTGCACGGCTGGTCGCATGGTCCTCATCGAACGCCGGGCCCGGCCGATCCTCATCGTCGACGACGACAACGACATCCTGGCCGCGGAGCGCGCCGTGCTGACGGACGAGGGCTTCTCGGTCCGCGAGGCCCATGACGGCGCGGAGGCGCTCATCGCCCTCGAGAAGGATCCGCCGGCGATGATCGTGCTCGACGTGCAGATGCCGGGCATCGACGGGCCGACCTTCGCGCGTGAGCTGCGCACGCGGCTGCGGCACGTCCCGCTGGTCATCGTCACCGCCGCGGCGGATCCGAAGCGAGAGGCCGACCGGTGCAACGCCGAGGCCTACCTCGCGAAGCCGTTCAAGGCGGAGGAGCTGCTCGCGCTCGTCCGCCGGTTCTCGCGCTAACTACCATCGCCGCATGACTGCACGCCTTCTCGTCAAGGGATCCACCGGCGTCACCGAGCGCCCGCCAGCAGAGCTCTCCGACCTTCGCGGCACGCCGGCATGGCTCGACATCGTCGCGCCGAGTGACGCCGAGATGGCCCTTCTCGCCCAGGAGCTCGGTCTCCATCCGATCGCGGTCGAGGATGCGCGATCGCATCACGAGCGCCCGAAGGCGGACGGCTACGACGGCTACTACTTCATCACGTTCAGCGCGCTCGACTCACAGAGTCCTGGTGCGCTCCGAACAGAGATCTTCTCGATCTTCGCGTTCGTGGACGTGATCGTCACGGTGCGCACCGGGGATTGGGCCGGGCGTGACGACGTCGAGAAGCGGTGGCGCGACGGTCGGCTCCCGTCCGCGGGGATGCTGCTGCACGCGCTCCTGGACACGACGGTCGACGGCTACTTCCCGATCATCGATGACTACGGCGAGCGCGCCGACGTGCTGGAGGGCCTCATCCTCCAGGACACCGACGGCCGGGCTTTGCGGACCTCGCTCGCCGAGCTCTTCCTGCTCAAGCGCGACCTGCTCAAGGTCCGGAAGCTCATCGCGCCTGAGCGCGAGGTGCTCCAGGTGCTGAGCCGTGGCGACGTCGCGTGCTACGGCCCCGAGGAGCGGCGCTACTTCCAAGACGTCTATGACCACGTGGTCCGGGTGACCGACGAGATCGACACGTTGCGCGACCTCGTGAGCAATGTCGTCGACGCGAACCTGGCCGCTGTGTCCAACCGGCTGAACGAGGTCATGAAGGTCCTCACCTCGATCGCGACGATCCTCTTCGTCATGACGGTCGTGACCGGCTTCTTCGGCCAGAACTTCGTCGCGTTCATCCCGTACGACTCAGCGGCGTGGTTTTGGGGATCGATCGCCTTCATGGTGGTCGCGGCGCTGGCGTTGACGGTCTACTTCCGTCGGAAGGGCTGGCTCTAGCCGCCTGGCGACTCGCGCGCCAGCGGTTTTCCCCATAGACTGACCCTGCCTTGGCCGCACTCCGCACCCCGGGTGGAGCGCGTTGAACGCGGCGATCCTGGGCCAGGTCGGACTCACAATCGCGGTCCCCATCGCGTTAGGTGCCTGGCTCGGTACGAAGCTCGATGCCGCGCTGGGTACCTCTCCGTGGGGTCTGCTGGTCCTGATCTTTTTGGGGATGGCGGCTGCGGGGGGAGGCGTGGCTCTGCTGATCAAGCGATATTCGGAGGAGAACCCGGTGACGCCGTCGACCGACCGCGCGCGCACGGCTGGACGGGCCTGGCAGGCCGAGCAGGATGAGGCCGATCGCCGCCGCGATGAAGAAGC
>JALZAB010000143.1 GCA_030948585.1 Chloroflexota bacterium | reverse complement strand
GCCCGCGGCCGTGGCGACCACGGCGGCCCCGACCCCGAGCCCCGCCAACACGTTCGTGTTCACCGCGGACCTCTCGCCCGCGAATGAGAACCCCGCGATCGCGGACGCCGAGGCGAGCGGCAGCGGCACGGCCACGGTGACATTGTTCACGGCGAAGGATTCCACCGGAAAGCTCATCGGCGCGAACGCGAAGTTCGAGATCGTGCTGAAGGGCTTCCCCTCGACGACGATGATCACCATCTCGCACATCCACAAGGGTGACGCGAAGACCAACGGCACCGTCGTCGTCGACTCGACGATGAAGGCGACGGAGCCGATCGCGCTCACGACCGGCGGTACGTCGATCACGAAGGACAATCTCACGGTGACGCCCGAGGTCGCGGCGGACATCATCGCGAACCCGGGCAACTATTACTACAACGTGCACTCGCAGGTCCACCCCGGCGGGGTGGTCCGGGCGCAGCTCAAGCCCAAGGCGTAGCCACCTCCACGGCTCGCGACGCGGCGTCCGGCTAGTCCGGGCGCCGCGTTCGCGCGCTCGCGGATTCCGCGGCTACGCTCGCCGGCATGGCGGAGGAGCTCGCGGTCTGGCACGACTTCAACGTGAGCGTCGTCGCAGCGTCGGCGGCGCTCCTCGGGCTCCTGTTCGTCGCGCTCTCGATCCACATGCGGGTGCTCAGCGCTGCCGAGAACGCGGAGCTCAAGTCTGTGGCCCGCTCGGTCTTCCTGGGCTACGTCCTCTCGATGGGATTCGGATTCCTGGCCCTGATGCCGCAGAGCCTCGGGGCCTTCGGCGTCGAACTGCTGGTGGTCGTCCTCGCGGCCATGGTCCCGTTCGGCGCGGCCGCGCGCGCCGGCCTGCGGGCGCGCGGGGTCGGGTACGACCGCCGGGTCACGGTCATCCAATTCATCGCCGGGTTCGGGCTCTTCGTGGTGACGATCGCGGCCGCCATCATCGTCGCCTCCGGTGAGGCGCGCGCGTTGTACGTCATCGGAGGCGTCGGCGTCCTCAGTCTGCTGTGGGGCGTCTTCAACACGTGGGAGCTGATCTTCCGGGTGCAACGGCTCGGCTAGATCCGGTGACGCCGGTCCCGGCGGCTAGGCTGCCGCGGTGTCGCTCCTCGAGGCGCTCGCCGCCATCGCGCTCGTGATCTGGGTCCTGAACGACGTCTTCACGACCGTGATCCTCCCGCGGCCGGCGCCCGCGCGCTTCCGTCCGGCCGGACTGCTGACGCGGTGGAGCTGGAGGCTCTGGCGACGCTACGCCGACGGCTCGAGGACGGCGGACCGCCGCGAGCAGCGGCTCGGCATCTTCGCGCCGGCGATCGTGATGACGCTGCTGGGCCTGTGGATCGTGCTGCTCATCGTGGGCTTCGGTCTCGGCATGCACAGCCTGTCAGGCGACTTCAGCCCGCCGCTGCCCGACCTCGGCACGGCCCTCTACGTGGCCGCGGTGTCGCTGCTCACGATCGGGTACGGGGACTTCGTGCCCGGCCAGCCGCTCGCGCGCGCGGTGAGCGTCGCGGCCGGCGGCGTGGGCCTCGGCATCGTGGCGCTCACGATCACCTACCTCTTCTCCCTCTACGCGAACTTCCAGCGACGCGAGCTGCAGGTCGTCACCCTGGACGCGCGCGCCGGTGCTCCGCCGTCAGGCACCGAGCTGCTCGTGACCTGCGCGGCGTTCGATGATGACACCGAAGAGCTCGGCCAGATCTTCGAGGAGTGGGAGCGCTGGTCCGCAGAGGTCCTCGAGAGCCACCTGGCGTATCCGATCCTCATGTTCTTCCGGTCGACCCACGACCACGAGTCGTGGGTGTCGGCCATCGGTGCGGTGCTCGACGCCGCGACGCTCATGCTGACGACCGTCGAGGGAGGCCCGCGCGGTCAGGCCACCGCGACGCGCGGGATCGGCGCGCATCTGGTGGAGGACATCGCCCGGTTCTTCCGGTTCATCGTCCGCGACCGGCCGGTGGACGGGGCGATGATCGAGCGGGCCGAGTTCGATGACGCCCGCCTGCGCCTGCAGCGGGCCGGCTACGTGGTGATGGCCGATGCCGACCGGTCATGGAGCGAATTCGCCCGGCTTCGTTCCGAGTACGCCGGGCCGCTCAATCAGCTGGCCCAGTACCTCGATGTTCCGCCGGCCCAGTGGATCGGCGACCGGAGCACGCTCCGGCACTAGACCCGGGTCAGGACGCGGCGGCCCGCACCAGGCGCAGGCCGAAGGGTGCGTTCGCGTGGATGGCCTCGATGCGGTTCATCGGCACGGCGAGGAACGCCCTGACCACCTGGGGGTCGAACTGCGTCTCCGAGCATCGCTCGATCTCGGCGAGAGCCTCATCGAGATCGCGGCCGCGGCGATAGGGCCGGTCGGAGGTCATCGCGTCGAAGCTGTCCGCGACGGCGAAGATCCGCGCCCCGAGTGGGATCTGCTCGCCGGCGAGCCCCTCGGGATAGCCGTTCCCGTCCCAGCGCTCGTGATGCGCGCGGATGATGATCGCCACCTCCTGCAGGAACGGGATGTTCGCGATGATCTTCGCCCCGAGGTCGGGGTGGGTCTTCATGGTGAACCACTCGTTCTCGGTGAGCGGGCCCGGCTTGCGCAGGATGTGGTCTGGCACGCCGATCTTGCCGATGTCGTGCAGCAACGCACCCCGGCGGAGCGTTGCGTGCTGTTCGACCGGCACGTGCAGGCCTTCAGCGATCAGCTCCATGTAGCGAACCACGCGGCGGGCGTGGCCCTCGGTCTCGGTGTCGCGAACGTCGAGCGCGCTCGAGAGCGCGGCTAAGGTCGCGTCGTAGGTGCGCTCGTTCTCCGCGAGGGCGGCGCGCAAGGCGGTTGCCTGGCTGACGATCTGCCGCGACGACCGCGCGTAGACCCCTCGGAGCACCAGCCACAGGATGATGGCCGCCGCCGCGATGATGAGCGCGAGCCCGACCTGCATGTTCCAGAGGGTCGCATTCAGCGGCTCGATGTCCCGCCACACCGTGACCGCGCCGATGACCGATCCGTCGGACGCCAGGACGGGTACCCAGCTCTCGAGCGTCTGCACGTTCCGCACGTCCGGCGCGGCCAGCCCGACGGCGTGGCCGGTGTGATCCACCGGCGGCGCCGCATAGCCCGTGGCCTCGGCATACGTGAACCCGGGCCGGGCGAAGCGAACGTCGGCCACGATCGTGCGCCGCGTCGAGACGCGCTGGCCCGCCAGGGCGGCGCGGAGGCTCGGATTCTCGATCGGGTCGAGCCTGCGGCCCAGCTCGTCATCGTCGTACGAGAAGACGATCGTGCCATCGCTCGCGTAGAACCGGGTGGCGACGACGTTGTAGATGCTGAAGTGGAAGACGACGGTCTGCTCGAGGGTCTGCTCCTCGGCGTCGGTGAGCGGACGCTGGAAGATGGAGTTCTGGAACACCGTGCCGAAGTGCCCCGCGACGGCATCCTGGGTGAAGGTCACGGTCTCGTCCGCGACGTAGCGGCCGATCAGGAAGGCGGTGACCCCGCCCAGGGCGACGGCCATGACGGCGAGCACGAGGGCGAGCGCGATAGAGAATCGCGCCACCGGCGACCAGCCCTTGACGCCCGCAGCAGCCATCTGCAAGACGCTACGAGCGGCCGCGCGGGAAGGGCCCACCCCGAACGGGGGAGGCCGGTATCAGTTGCCTGTCCGGCCGCCAGAGAGCCAGTGGCATGCACCTTGCGAACAAGGGGGCTGCAAGGAGGTGTAGGTCATGCTTTGGACGATCGTCGTCGTGCTGCTGGTCCTCTGGCTGCTCGGCGTTGTTGCGCTCCCCTCGCTCGGCGCACTCGTGCACATCCTTCTCGTCCTCGCGCTGATCGTGCTCGTGTTCCAGCTGCTGTCCGGCCGCCGCGCCGTCTAGCAGCGCGCAGCTCAAAGACGCACGGAAGGACCGCGGCTAATCGCCGCGGTCCTTCTGTCCTTTTGGCGCCTTGTTCTTCGCGGTCGCCCGTTTGTCCTGTGCGACTGACCGCCCTGCGCTGGCCTGATCGCTGGTGAACTGCCCCGCGGCGCTGCGGCGGATGAACCGCGATGCCCCGGCCTTCCCGGGTGTGGTGTCGATGCGTTCCCGTTTCGGCACGTGGCCACCTCCAGTTCGTGGGTCGAACCTGCATCGGCGATTCCAATCTGCGTCTTGACGTCCGTCCGCGAAATCGGTAGCTTCGTCGGGCTCGCCAGAAATGGCGAAGACATCGAAAGGCAGGGCCGCTCGGTAGCAATGGATCTTCTCAGCACCTTCGTCCGTTCCGACGCCCCCGGGGCACGTCCCCGGAGCACCCTGCCCGCCTCCGGACCCAGCTAGAGCACTCCGCTCGAGCGAGATCTCCGGACCGTGGGCACCGAGCCCACGGTCTTTTTCATTCCGGCGGATACCGCCGAAGGCCGTGGGCTCCCGAACCTCGCATGGAAGGAGTCCGCGCAGTGGCCATCGCAGTCCGCGACAGCATCGGCCCGCCGACCGTGGGCATATCCCGGCCGGCGCTGGAGGCACGTGGCGTCGTCAAGGAGTTCCGCTCGTCCGGAAAGGACGTGCGGGCGGTCGACGGCGTCTCGCTCGCCGTCCAGCGCGGCGAGATCTACGCGCTCCTCGGAGCGAACGGCTCCGGCAAGTCCACGCTTATCCGCGTCTTCTCGACCCTGCTCGAGGCGGATGCCGGCACCGTCACAGTGTTCGGCCTCGATATCCGCGACGACGAGCTTGCCGTGAAGCGGCTCATCAACCGCGTGTCCGTGGAGGCGTCCTTCTTCAAGAAGCTCTCCGCGATGGAGAACCTCGTGTACGCCGGGCGCCTGTACGGCGTGCCGGCGCAGGACGCCCGCGTGCGGTCACGGGAGATCCTCGTGCGCCTCGGCATCGCGGCGGCGCGCCACGACGAGCCGCTCGAGAAGCTCTCGCGCGGCATGCAGCAGAAGGTCGCGATCGCGCGGGCCTTCCTCACCGCACCCTCGCTCCTCCTACTGGACGAGCCCACGACGGGCCTCGACATCCGCAGCAAGCGGGAGGTCCAGACCTTCGTGCGCGATCTGCGCGATGCGCATGACGCGACGATCCTCCTGACCACGCACGATCTCGACGAGGCGGAGCGTCTCGCCGACCGGGTCGGCGTGCTGCACGGCGGCCGGCTCGTCGCCGAAGGAACGCCGAGCGAGCTCATCGGGCGGTATGGCGCGCACGGGTCGCTCGAGGACGTGTTCATGACGATCACCGGTCGCAAGCTCGACGAGGCCGACCAGGCCGAGTCGAAGGACTGACCCGGTGCTTCGGGAGGTGACGCCGTGATCGCCGAATTTTCCACGCAGGCCGGCCTCGCGTACGCGTTCGTCGAGCGCGAGGTCGCGCTCATGAAGCGGTACTGGCTGTGGGAGGTCGTTTGGATCATCTACGGCATCGTGACCTCGCTGTCCGTCGCGTTCATCGGCATCGCCGCGCCGGCGATCTCCGGGAACCAGGTCGATCCCGCGACCACGTCGCGGTTCGTCCTGTACCTGCTCGTCGGCACCATCGCGTGGCGGTTCATGGGCCTCGTCTTCGAGAACATCGCCGAGATCATCGCGTGGGAGCGCTGGGAGGGGACGATCGAGTACACGTTCATGGCGCCGGTCCCGCGGCTGACGCATCTCGCGGGTATGGCCGCGGGCACGATCGTGCGGGCGGTGGTGTTCAGCGTCGCCACGCTCTTCGCCGTGATGCTGTTCATCCCGGTCGACCTGTCGCACGGGAACGCGCTGTCGGCGGTGGTCATGCTCGCGGTCGGGACCGTCGCGTTCATGGGGCTCGGTATCGCGTCGGCGGTGTTCCCGATGCTCTGGACGGAGAAGGGCCTGCAGATGGCGTACATCGTCCAGGCGGTGGTCCTGCTGGTGTCGGGCGTCTACTACCCGACGAGCGTGCTGCCCGGCGCGCTGCAGGCGCTGTCGGTCATCTCCCCCGCGACATACGTGATCGAAGGGATGCGCCGCGCGCTGCTCGACGGTGCACAGATCGGCGACCTCTGGCCACTGGTCTGGCCCGCGCTGGTCGTCGGTGTGCTCTCGATCCCGATCGGTCTCCGCGCGTTCATCGCGGCGGAGCGCTACGCCAAACGGACCGGGCGGCTGAAGCGGAGCGGATAGCCCCTTCCGGCTAGGCTTTCCAGATGGGAAGGGTTCCGCCCGCACCGGCCGCCCAACGGGGTCCTGACGCCGAGCGTTTGCACGGGCAGCTGATCGCCGATCCGTACCGCTGGCTCGAGGCCGACGGTGCAGAGACCCGGGCCTGGACCGAGCTGCAGAACGCCCGGACCCGCGCGGTGCTCGATGCCGTGCCGGACCGGGAGCGCTTCGGGCGGCGCCTGCGCGAGCTCCTCGGGATCGGCCTGCTCGGGGTCCCGTGGCCGGTCGGCGAGCGCGTGTTCTACGAGATGCGTGGCGCGGGCGACCGCCAGATCGTGCTGTACGTGCGCGACCGCGGTGACCGGCGCGCGCTTATCGATCCGAACGCGCTCGACCCAGATGGCCTCGTGACCTTGGACTGGTGGTACCCATCGCCGGACGGCGCCCTGGTCGCGTACGGGCTGTCACGCGGAGGGACCGAGATGTCGACCTTGCACGTGATCGAGGTCGCCTCACGCCGGCAGCTGCCGGACGTGATCCCGCACACGCAACGGGCCCGGGTCGCCTGGTCCGGCGACGGGTTCTATTACACGGTCCATCCGCAGCCCGGCACGGTGCCCGCCGGCGACGAGCACTACTACCGCCGGGTTCGCTACCACCGGCTCGGTGACGATCCCTCGGCCGATCCGCTCGTGTTCGGCGAGGGTCTGGCCAAAGAGACGCTGCTCGGCATGGACGCCGACGCGAAGGGCCGCTGGGTGATCCTCTCCGCGGCCGAGGGCTGGACCCGCAACGACCTCTACCTGCTCGGCCGGGAGCCCGGCTCCGACGGACCGCGGGTCATGATCGAGGGGGCGGACGGTCTCAGCCTCCCGACCGTCGCACGCGGCCGGATCTGGGTGCGGACCAACGTCGGGAGCCCCAACTACCGGATCGTGGTCGCCGATCCGGACGCACCCGACCAGTGGCGAACGGTCGTGCCCGAAGGCGAGTGGCCGATCGAGTCGTTCGACGTGACCCGGACGCATCTGGTCGTCCACACGCTCGTGAACGCGGTCTCGCGTCTGGCGATCTGGTCGCACGATGGGACCTGGGAGCGGGATGTGCCGCTCGAGCCGTTCGTCGCGCTGCTGGACCGCCC
>JALZAB010000140.1 GCA_030948585.1 Chloroflexota bacterium | reverse complement strand
GTCCACCGCAATACCCGCGGTGCGTCGGTGCCGGCGGCACCATCGTCCGCTGTCACCAGGCCGATGAACTCCGAGACCAGGCGGCTCTTGCCGATCCCCGGCTCGCCCGCGATGAGCACCACCTCGGTGCGCCCAATGCGCGCGGACTGGTACGCGAGGTCCAGGCGTGAGAGCTCCATCCATCGGCCGACGAGGGGCGCGTTCAGCTCGATCGCGACGCGGATGTCCGAACGCTCACCGGTGAGCGCGTACGCGAGCACCGGCTTCTCCTTGCCCTTGAGCTCGACCGGTCCGACCTCGCGGAACGTGAACTCGCGGTTCGTGAGCCTGAACGTCGCCTGGGTCACATAGGTCTCGCCCGGGGGCGCGGACTCCTGGAGCCGGGCGGCGGTGTTCACGGTGTCGCCCATGACGCCGTACTCGGCGACGGACCGAACGTTGCCGGCGACGACCATGCCGGTGTGCACGCCGATGCGCAGCCCGAGCTCGATGCCCCGATCCTTCTTGGCCCGCGCGGCGTGTTCCCCGAACACCCGGTGCATGGCGAGCGCGGTCCGTAAGGCCCGTTGCGGGTCATCTTCATGCGCGAGCGGCGCGCCGAAGATCACGAAGATGGCGTCCCCGATGAATTTCTCGATCGTGCCGTCATAGGTGACCGCCTGCTCGGCAAGGTCCTCGAAGATCCCCGACACGAGCTCCTGGAGCACCTCGGCGTCGAGCTCCTCGGACAACGTGGTGAACCCCACGAAGTCGGCGAACAGCACGGACACGAGGCGGCGCTCCTGGCCGTATTGGATCGCGTCGGTCACGGGCCAAGTGTGGGCCAGGCGGCCGTGCGCAACCATCGCAGCGCATACACAGGAAAAGGGGAGCCCCTTTCGGGGCTCCCCTTCAGCGCAAGGCTGAGTGGCGCGCCGGATTTAGATCCGGGTGTCCCGGCGGCGGAGGATGAGCCCACCGAGGGCCATCATCGCCAATCCGAGTGCCGCGACCGGCATGGTCGGAGCGCTTTCGGTGCTCGTCGAAGGGAGACTCGTCACGCCGGAGACCGGAACGGTCTGAACGGCATTGACGCCCGTGTTTGGAGCGACCGGGGTCGAGCCACCCGGCGCCGGAACGATGATGATCGGAGCCGAGACGATCGGAGCCGTGACGATCGGGCCGACCGCGCCAGTGCTCGGCGGAGTCTGCACGCCCAGCACGACGTTATTGTTGCCTCCGGTGGTGACACCGACTGGCGTGGTCGCCGTGCACGCCGTCGTGCCTCCGTTGACGCCCGCGATCTGTTGACCCTGATCGCCATAGAAGTTGGTCGAGCCGGCGGGACCGAGGTGCGCGATCACCGCGCCCCAGACGAAGTCGACCTGGTAGAAGCAGCTCGGCACGTTGACCGAGAGGGTGAAGGTGCCGTTGGTGTACATCCCGGTCTTCGAGTCGAACACGACCTGCTGTCCGGCCGTGTCCCGCGAGAACGTCGCCGAGGGCGCGCTGTAGGACACGAGCGAGAGCTCCTTGCCGGTGCAGCCGTTGCTCATGGTGAACGTGACGCTCGCCGTGCCACCCTGCGCAGCGCCGGTGATCGCCGTGTGGCTCGTCATCGCCGCGGTACCGGAGCATTGCGACCCTGCGACGGTCCCCGTTCCGCCCGTGGTGCACAGCGTGGTGTTAGCGACCGCGCTCGTGTTGACCGCGTGATCGCTCGACCAGCGGACCCAGAGCGTCGTCCCGCCTCGAGCCGTCGTGAAGGCGTGCGCGCCGGCGGTCCCGAAGTTGGTGGTCGTTGCGCCGGTGAACGCGCTATTGAACGCCATGTCGATCTTGAAGTCGTTCTCTTGGGGCAGCGTGATCGTCCAACCGAGCTGCGTCCCACTCGGGGCGCAGACTGCGCGCAAGGTCGGAGCGCTCCACGCACCGGCCTCGCCCCCGAACATGAAGACCGACAGCACGAGCGTCGCGATGATTCCCGCTGCCAGGCGGGCCATCAGTCCGC
Source organism: Chloroflexota bacterium (assembly GCA_030948585.1). Lineage (GTDB taxonomy): Bacteria > Chloroflexota > Limnocylindria > P2-11E > P2-11E > UBA4735. The sequence continues at coordinate 717 of JALZAB010000140.1, read as the reverse complement.
GCATCGAAGCGTTGCGCATGTCTTGCTCTCCCTTGGCCGTTCTGCCCGGTGACCGGGCCTGGCAGGGCCCTCAAGAAGCAACCGGCGCTCCGGTTGTGCGGCCGATCAGTAACGACGGGAGCACGAAAGCGTATGAAAGGGGAAACCGCCGTCCAGCGTGACATACGTGGCATAAAAGGAAGGGGCCCCGTAGGACTCCCCGTGCGCGACGCGTAACGACGGGTCGACGAATGGTTGTAAATCCTCAACAATTCGGCCCCCGATCTACTCCGTTCGGGTATCCCCGCCCGCCGAGCGTTTGCCTTTATACCTACCGGTCGGTAGAGTCGAACGATGCCGGCCACACGGCCCCCGGAGCGACGCCGCGGTCCCAGATCCACCCGCGAGCGGCTACTCCAGGCGGCCGATCGGCTGTGGAGCGAGCGCGGGGTGCATGGGGCATCGCTCGACGACATCGCGCGGGACGCCGCGGTGACGAAGCCGACCCTCTACTACTACTTCGGCGACAAGAGCGTCCTGTTCACCGAGATGGTCTGCAGCGTCATCGAGCAACATGGGGCTGGCCTGCGGACCGCGAGCCGCGCCGCCGGCTCGGCACGCGAGCGGCTCGTCGCGGCGATCGCGTACCTGATCCGCGCCCGCTGCAGCGGTCCCCGGCTCGTGCGCGAGGGCGGCGTCGCGTTGACGATCGATCAGCTGAGCCAGACCCGCAGCGCG
>JALZAB010000132.1 GCA_030948585.1 Chloroflexota bacterium | reverse complement strand
GAGCTCAGCGCACCGCGACCGAGGTCACGCCGCCGTTGATCGTCACCGTGACGCGATCCTTGGCGGCGGCGTAGCCCGCGGTCTCGACGGTGTTGCCCGTCTTGGCAAGGCGCGGGTTCGTCGTGCTGAGCGACATCAAGCCGCCGCTCACGGTGATGCGGGCCTCGACATCGGACGCGAGCTCGAGGACCAGGCTCGACGCTCCGCCTTCGACGCGCAACGGCACGTCTCCGGTCGGGCGCGGCAGCACGATCGTGGTGCTCGATGCGCCGAGGTTCAGCCGGGCATCCGTGGTCTTCACGTCGTGGAGGTCGAGCGTGAACTCGCCGGCACCGGCGTTCATGGTGAGGGAGAGCGGCAGATCCGGCGGAACCCGGACCGCGATCAGCGAGCCGCTGCCAAAGCGCGTACCGCTCTGGCTCAGCACCACGTCGCCTCTCGCCGACGTGCCGGTCCGGTCGCGCAGGCAGAGGCCGCCTTGCTCGCTCAAGACGCTGATCGCATCGGATGAGCCGGAGGCGAGCTCGTAGCGGGCCGCGCCACCGTCGATGCGCAGCGACAGGGTGGTCATCGACGCTCGCGGGGCCGACACCGACGCCGCGGGGTTCGTGCAGCCCGAGCTGCTGAAGGTGAATGTCGCGAGGCTCAGGGCCGACGGCTGGATCGCGGCGAGCAGCAACGCGGCCGCGACGATGATCAGTTCGGCGCCGAGGGTCGGCAGCGGCCAGCGCCGCGAGAACGCGATGTCGATACCGAGGAGGATGAGCAACACCGGCCACAGAGCCAGGATGGAGACGAACGACACCGGCTCGACGAGCCCGTAGTTCGCGAGCAGCGCCAAAAGACCGATCCCGATGAGCACGAGCGGCCAGAACATGCCCCGCCGGCGCGGGGGCCGCGATGAAGGCGGCGTGAGCGTGGTTGTCTCGGTGCTCATGACCGGCTGCGCTGCGCGATGAAGTACACACCGAGGGCGATCAGAACGAGCGGCCAGATGTAGTGCCAGTCGATGAACCGGAACGCGCCCATGTTGCCCAGGAGGAAGACGGCGCCGACCGCGACGAGCAGGATCCCGAGGCCGTTGCGCCGCCGCTCCGCGACCAGCGGATCGACGACGCGGGGCGCGGCCGGCGTGACCGCAGCCGGCGCAGCGATAGTCGGATCGACCGTCGGGTCCCCGGGGCTCACGGGCCGTACGAACGGCGTCGCTTCACCGGGATTCGGCATGAGGAAGAGCAGAAGGAAGTAGATGAGGACCCCCACCCCGAACGGGAACGCGAGGATGACCATGACGACGCGGACGAAGGTCGCGTCGATATCGAGATAGTCGGCGATGCCGCCGCAGACGCCGCTGATGACGCGGTTCGTGCGGCTGCGCTCAAGACGCCCTGACATTGCTGGGCTCCCTTCCATTGCTGCGCTCGTAGAGCGTCGCGAACACCGCCGCGGCGAGCGCGGCGACCGCGACGGAGGTGCTGGCCGTCAGCGCTCCGACGGCGACGACCTGTTGGGCGACGAAGGCGACGGCGGACAGCGCGAGACCGAGCGGCTCGCTCAGATCGCTCGTCGCGAGGACGTTGAACGCCGCGATCGCCACTGCGGACTCGATCCCCAGGCTGACCCCCACGAGTGCGAGACCTCGTACCAGCCGAAGGACCTGCTCGAGCGGCGTCCGGTGACGGGCGGCTATCGCGATGGCCGCGGCATCGAAGGGAGCCGGACGCTCGTCCGCGTCGAGCTGCAGCGCTCGGCGGAGCGTCCCTTCGGGCAGGCCGGCGAGCTCGTCCACGTCGTTCATACGCTGCGGCCCTCGAGCACCTTACGCAGGAGCTGCCGGCCGCGGAGGAGCTGCACCCCCACCGTCGACGACGAGCGACCGAGCACCGCGGCGACCTCGTCGACGCTGAGCTCGTTGAAGTAGCGGAGCACGACCACCTCCCGGTACAGCTCGGGCAGCTGCGCGACCGCGGTGCGGATGGCGTCGCGGGACTCGCGGTCCAGGGCCTCGCCCTCCGGGCTCGCGGCGCGATCCGGGATCGCGACGGCCTCCGCCGCCGGCGCCTGGCGCTGGCGCTCGCGGCTGCGGACCCGCCCGATCGTGATGGCCTCGTTCACGGCGATCCGCAGCAGCCAGTACTTGATCGGCCGGGTCTGGTCGTACGAGGCGATCGCCCGGTAGGCCTTCATGAATGCCTGATTCGCCGCATCGAGCGCGGCATCCCGGTCACCAAGGATCCGGAGGGCGGCGCCGTACACGGCGTCCTGATGTTCCCGGACCACGTCCTCGAAGGTCACCGCATGGCGAACGATGGCATCCTCCGCCCGACCCGGGCCGGCCGACCGCAGGACGAGCGGCTGGGACCGAGCCGCGCTGAAGGTGACCATCCGATCCCGATACGTCCGAGCGCCGGTCGGGATTACGACCGAGACGCAGCTCAGATGACCGGCGGCAGGATCCTGAGCAGGAGCCGCTCGATCAGCTGCAGCAGCACGAGGGCGACGAGCGGCGAGAGATCCATCCCGGCTGCCGCGGGCAAGAGGCGCCGGATCGGCGCGAGGATCGGCTCGGTCACGGAGAAGATGAAGTCGCCGAGTCCCCAGGGCAGGCGCGCCGGCACCCACGACAGGATGACCCGGCCGAAGATCACCAGGGTGAGCGCCAGGAACAGCACGTTGATGAACGCTCCCGCGTAGACCAGGAGCAGGCAGCCCCCGCACACGTCAGCGCTCCCGGTGTGGCCCGATGTCGAGCTTGTACCGCGAGGGCGTCGGTCCGGACTGGCCTTGGTAGCTCGAGCCGAGCTCGGGCGAGCCGTACGGTCGCTCCGCCGGCGAGGAGAGCTGGAAGAAGGAGAGCTGGCCGATCCGCATGCCCGGATAGAGCGTGATCGGCAGGTTATTCACGTTCGAGAGCTCGAGGGTGATGTGGCCGTCCCACGCGGGATCGATGAAGCCGGCCGTCGAATGGATGAGGAGGCCGAGCCGGCCAAGAGAGCTTTTTCCCTCCACCCGAGAGACGAGGTCGTCGGGCAGGCGGATGCGCTCGCGCGTGGACCCGAGCACGAACTCATTCGGGTGGAGGATGAACGGCGCGTCGCCGACCTCGACGAGCTCGGTGAAGTCGTCGAGCGGCCGCGCGAGATCGATGTAGGGATGATGGCTCGAGCGGAACACCCGGAAGCGATGGTCGAGCCGGATATCGAGGCTCGCCGGCTGCACGCATCCGGGATCGAACGGATCGATGCCGATGCGGCCGCGCTCGATCGCGGCGCGGATGTCGCGGTCGGAGAGGACCATCAGCCCGTGAGGATACGGTCGAGCAGCGCGTCCCACGTGGCGACCGTCTCGTCGGCCTCGGGGACCGCGGCGCGCTCGTAGCCCCAGAGCACTTGGATGGTGTGCGCGCCGGCACCGCGGCCCATCAGCATGTCGGTACGGGTGTCGCCGACGACGACGGTGTGCGCCGCCGGCACGCCGAGCCGGTCCATCGCCAGCAGTGCCAGGTCGGGTGCGGGCTTGTGGCGGTCCGCGGGCACCGAGTCACCCCCGAGGTA
>JALZAB010000130.1 GCA_030948585.1 Chloroflexota bacterium | reverse complement strand
CGCGCACGCAGTAGTCGACGAGGACCGCGAGCCAGATCCCAGCGAGGCCGAGGCCCAGCGGGAACGCGAACAAGACCGCGAGCGGCAGCCGCACGGCGAACCAGTTCACGATCGTCGTCGCGAGCGTGAATCGCGTGTCGCCCGCGCCGCGCAGCGCACCGCCCATCGTGAAGTTCACGGCCTGAGCCGGCTGCGCGAACCCGATGACGATGAGCGCGCCGATGCCCGCGGTGATGACCCCCTGGTCGTTCGTGAAGATGCCGAGGAAGATGCGCGGGAGCAGGGCGAGGATCGCGCCAGCCGCGGTGGTCCAGAGGATCGCCATCCGCGTGGCCGCCCACCCCGCCCGCATCGCACGTCGGGGGTCGCGCATCCCGAGGGACTGACCAACGAGCGCGGCCGACGCCGCCGAGAACCCCACACACGGTAGGAACGACAGCGATTCGAGCTGACCAACGAGCTGATGCGCCGCATACGCCTCGGTCCCGAGCCGGAACGCGAGGAATCCGAGCGCGAGGATGCCGATGCTGAAGAGGAACGATTCACCGGCGGAATAGCCGCTGATCGATGCGAGCGAGCGCATCGTGGTCCGCTCGAGGCGCCACGATCCGCCGGCGATACGGACGCCGGCGATCCCGCGCCACAGCAGCAGCATCGTGCCGGCCCAGAACAGGATGCTCACGATCACCTGGGCGTACGCCGCGCCCATGATCCCGAAGCCGGCCGTGGACACGAGGAGATACGTCGCGGGGACCGTGAGCGCCGAGCCGCCGGCCGACAGCCACATCGGCGTGCGCGTGTCGCCGGCGGCCCGCATCGCGGAGACGCCGATGATGGAGATCGTCTGGAACACGTTCAGGCCGCCGATCAACGCCAGATAGGGCGCGCCGGCCGAGGCGACGGCGTCGTCCGCGCCGATGAGCTGGAGCAGCGTCTTCGCAAAGATCGCGAACAGCGCGCCGGTCAGGATGCCCAGGATCGCGCCGAGGACCAGAGACTGCCGCACGACCCCAGACGCCGCGTCCGCGCGGCGCTCCCCCATCCGCCGGCTGACGAGCGCGACCGTTCCGATCGACAAAGCGTTGAACACCGGGAAGAGCAGGAAGGTGAACTGCAGCGACGCGCCGACGGCGGCCGTGGCCACCGCGCCGAGGTGGCCGATGAACGCGATGACGACGGTCTGCCCACTCGCGCGGATGAGCTGCTCGATGATCCCCGGCCAGGCGAGCTGGAACGCGGCGCGCCCCGGGCTGAGCCGCGCCAGCTGCGCCGCTCGGGTGAGGGGCTGCCCTTCGTCGACGTCTTCGACAGCCTCCGCTTCGGTCACGCCACGGCGACGCCGCTGCCGGCGATCGCGTCACCGATCCGCCACGCCGCGACGCCGTGCGCGGTACGTTCCCGGTCCCAGGCATCCGCGTGCGCCGGCGGAACACCGAGGAGGAGCCCGCCGGAGGTCTGCGGATCGAGGAGCAGCCGGCGCGCGGGCTCGTCGATGCGATCGGCGAAGCGCACGTGACCCTCGCCAACGAAATAGGCGGTGTTGCGCTCAAGACCGCCAAAGCTCAGGCCGCGCTCGGCATGCGCTCGGGCTGCAGGGAGGAGCGGGACCGCAGCCGCGTCGATCCGGATGCCGACCCCTGAGCGCTCGGCCATCTCGTGCGCGTGTCCGACGAGCGCGAATCCGGTCACGTCCGTGCCCGCATGGAGGCCGGCGTCGACGGCCGCTCGCGCCGCCGCGCGGTTGAGCTCGACCATCGAGGCCACCACGGATGCGAGGTCCGCAGCCGCGAGGTCGCCGTTCTTGTGCGCTGTCGTGAGGACCCCCGTGCCGAGCGCCTTCGTGAGCCAGAGCGCGTCACCGGGGCGTAGGGCCCCTTTCGTGAGCAGCCGGTCCGGATGCGCGCGCCCGGTCACGGCCAGGCCGAACTTCGGCTCCTTATCGATCACCGTGTGCCCGCCCGCGATGACGCCGTCACCCTCCAGCATCTTGTCGACGGCGCCCTGCATGAGCCGCTCGAGCGGATCGAGGGTGAGGTCGTCAGGCCAGGCCACGACATTGAGCGCGAAGAGGACCTCGCCACCCATCGCGTACACGTCCGACATCGCATTGGCCGCCGCGATCGCGCCGCTTGCGTACGCGTCGTCCACGATCGGTGGGAAGAAGTCGACGGTCTCGATGATGGCGACGTCCGGCGCGACGCGATACACCGCCGCATCGTCCGAGGCTTTCAGACCGACGAGCAGCTCCGCGGGTTCGCGTTGCGCGGCGAGGGGGCGCAAGACCTGCGCCAGTGGGCCGGGGCCCAGCTTCGCGCCTCAGCCGGCGCACGAGGACAGGCTCGTGAGCCTGACCTCATTCCGATCGGACACCGAACGAGGATAGGCGGGCGCGAGAGGTCAGCGAGCCAGTGGGAGGTGGTCGGCCCAGTACACCGCGGCGAGAAGCGCGAACGTCGCGGCGACATGGAGCACCAGCATCACCATGGCGTCCCGGCGCGCACGCGGCAGCCACGTGAACGCGAAGTACACGATGGCGAAGAGCTGGACCGGCATGAGCAGCTGGAACAGATGGGCCTCCGTCCCCTCGTCGGCCTCACCCACCGGGCCGTACAGCACGACATGCCGCAGCCCCAGGAGCAGGAGGAAGAGCGGGATCGCCAGCGGCAGCCACGCGCTCCAGTGCCGCAGCGCTGGGGGCTCGGGCTTCGTCGCCGTGACCATCGCCGAAAATCCTATCCGCGGCCGTCCAGCGGATCAGAGCCCCAGCGGCTGGGTCCGGATGCTCGTGTACCAAAGACCGGCGGCGAGGACGATCAATAGGAGTGCGAGCGCGAGGTTCGCCCCACCACGGCCGCGCCGGACGAGCACTGACAAGAGCAGGATCGCCGCAACCCCGACAAGCGCCAGGTCGAGCCCGACGAAGAAGAGCTGCATCAGATCACGTTGTGCTCGGTCACCAGGGCCCCGCGCGCGAAGCGCTCGAAGCGCAAGGCGGTCACGTCGACGCTCGTTGGCTCGCCGCAGATGATCTGGGCCACGACCTGGCCCGCCGCGGGGGCGTGCATGAGGCCGTGGCCCGAGAAGCCCGCCGCGCACACGAACCCGGGCACCTCGTCGATCGTCCCGAGGATCGGGTGGCGGTCAGGGGTGTCCTCGTAGAAGCCGGCCCATCCGGTCTTCACCGTGGCCCGCTCGAGCGGAGGCAACCGGCCCAGCGCGTGCTCGACCACCGTCGGCAGGAAGTCCCAGTTGACCGAGTCATCGAACCGCGGCGGATCGGCCGGGTCGGCCATGCCGAGCAGCACGCCGCCGGATTCGCGGTGGAAGTACAGACCCGATGCGAATTCGATCGTGAGCGGGAACTCGTGATCGAGCCCGGGCACGGGACCCGTGACGAAGATGTGCCGGCGGAGGGGCACGATCGGAAGCGACAGCCCGACCATCGCGCCGATCTGCGCCCCCCATGCGCCGGCCGCGTTCACGACGGTGCCGCACTCGATGCGCTCATCGCCGGCGCGCACCGCGGTCACCCGGCCGCCGGTGACATCGATCGCCCGCGCCGGCGCGCCCTCACGGAACTCGACGCCGCGCTCCCGCGCGCGGGCCACATATCCCTGCAGGATGGAATGCGGATCGGCGTAGCCGTCCTTCTCGCAGAGCGTCGCGAATCGCACGTCGTCGACGCGGATCTCCGGGAACACGGCGTGCGCCTCCGCACCGGTCATCCGCCGCGCGGGCACCCCGAGCCGCGCCCACAGGGCGAGCGACCGCTCGAAGGGGACCACGTCGCGCTCCTCGGTGATGAGGAACAGGTACCCGACCTGGCGGAACTGCGGGTCCACGCCCATCTCCTCCGTGAAGGCTTCGAGCCGCGGCAACGCCAGCTGCGACATCCGCACGTTCACCTCGGTGGAGAACTGCAGCCTGATCCCGCCCGCGTTCTTGCCGGTGGATCCGGTGCCGAGACGATCGCGCTCGAGGACGACGATGCGCCCCGCACCGCGAAGGCTCAGGTGATACGCGATCGAGGCGCCGATGACGCCCCCGCCGACGATCACGACGTCGGCGCTGGTCACTGCTCCGGTGGCACGGCGGAGGGCGCGATGCGGACCATCGCGAGCAGGGCCTTGTAGAGCTCCAGGTAGTCACGGGATGCGTACGCGACCGCCCGGGGGCCGCTGCGGCGCGTCCCGGGGATGAGCTCGGCCATGTCGGCCATCGCCGACGTAAGGAACACCAGCTCGATCTCGTTGCGGGCCTTCGGCCTGACGGGCTTCGCGTCGCGCGCGACATCCATCGCCTTCGCCGCGGCGACCTGCAGCAGCTCCTGCACGCGTTGGGGATGCAGCATCTTCGCCGAGAACCGACCGGTCGCGTCCTTCGTCTTCACCGTCACGCACGATGGGACGATCGCGCGCGCCTCGCGGCATGTCGCGCCGTCGCCTGCGACGAGCGTGACGGTGGCATCGAAGTAGCCGGCGAGATAGACGTTCAGCGTCGTCTCACCGACGGGCTGGCCGTTCAGATTGCATTCGTAGATCGCGCGGCTGGCGTACGTGTGGTCAAGCACCGCGCGTGGATGCCCTGCCCGGCCGTGGTACCCGATGAAGAAGCAAGTGCCGTACCCGCCGTCGATCCCCTGCCCCATGCTCCACGGCTTGGCGGTGCCGATGAGGAGCTCGGCGCGCGGATCGACCTCGTCGGCGTAGAGGTTGTGCATGTTGCCGTGGGAGTCGTTGACGCAGAAGCGCGCGGCGCCGTTGGAGGCGGCGCCCTCGATCGCCGCGTTCACCTCTTTCGTCATCCAGGTGCGCGCGCGCTCGTACTCGGGTCCGCTCATCATCACGTGGCTGTACGCCGCGACGCCGCCGATGCCCTCCATGTCGACGGAGATCCACACGCTCGACGGATCGCGCCTCGGCACGGGGAGGGATGGTAGACGCACCGAGCGTCGCTCGTGGTGCGGTAAAATGCGTGAGCCAGCCGACGTGGTGAAATTGGCAGACACGTACGCTTCAGGGGCGTATGCCTGAAAGGGTTTGCGGGTTCAAATCCCGCCGTCGGCACAAGTGTCTCGTTCTGTAGCGTTCCCGGATCTCTCACCTGCGTCTCAACCGCACCGAGTCGTCGCGATACAGCACTGCAAGGACCCGTGGCTTAGGGGCGCACGACCGTCTTCACGTACCAGTCCTCGACGTTCCAGAACCGCTGCGGCGGATCGTTGACCGGCGCGACCCGGAACCCATGGAGCGTCCGTGACTGTGCGTACAGGTAGTCGGTGTAATAGAGGAACACCACCGGCAGATCGGTCGCGACCGCTGTCCAGATCTGCGTGAAGAGCTCCCGGCGTTTGGACTGGTCCACGGTCCGCCGAGCCTGCTCCAGCAGCCGGTCCGTCGGCAGGGTCGAGTAGCCGGAGAAGTCGTCGCCCGGGTCGTTCACCTGGCTGGAGTGGAAGAACGGATACGGATCCGGATCGTTCCCCACGGTGATCGTGACGAGCAGCGCGTCGAAGTCCCGTTGCCGCGCGACGCGGTCGACGAGCTCGACGAACGGGACCGCGCGCACCTCGACCTTCACGCCGATGTTCGCCAGATCGTCGGCGATCTGCCGCGCCGCAGCGACGCGGGGCGCCTCGTCCGAGGTCGCGATCGAGAACGAAAGCACCACGCCGGCCTTGTCGCGGATGCCGTCACCGTCGTGGTCGATCCAGCCGGCGCCGTCAAGCTGTGCTTTCGCGTCGGACACGGAGAAGCCGTAGCGGGGAACGTCCCGGACGAACGCCCACGAGGTCGACGGCACGAACTCGTCGGCGAGGCTGCCGCGCCCGTCGGCCGCGACCTGGAGCACCTTGCCGCGGTCGATCGCAGTCGCGATCGCTTGGCGCACGGCCCGGTCCCGGAAGACCGCCTTCGTTGGCCGTACATTCAGGAAGAGCGCGGTGAAGTCGTTGGTCGGGAGGCTGAAGAGGTCCACGCCCTTCAGCGTGCGCGCACGGACCGCGTCCTGCGGCGAGAGGCCGCCCGTCGCATCCACCTCGCCGCGCGCGAGTGCCGCCAGCGCCTCGCCGGCATCGCGGTAGAAGCGCAAGACGATCTTGTCCAGGTAGGCCCGCGACCGGCCCGGTTTCGTTCGGTAGAAGTCATCCGATCGCACCAGAGTCACCTGCCGCGCATCGACCTCGCTCACCCGGAACGGGCCGGTACCGATGGGCCGGGTGTTGAATGGCTGGCCCGCGAGGTCGGCGAAGGTCACTTGGCCGAGCAGATGCGCGGGCAGCAGCGCGACCGTCGTGCTTCCGGCGAACGGCGCGTACACGTCCGGCAGGGTGAAGCGGACCGTCCGCGGGCCGATGGCCGCGACCGCGACCCCCCGGAACGCGTCAGCGTACGGACCGGCGTAGCCCTTGTCCTGGATCAGTCCGACCGTGTACAGAACGTCCTCGGCGATGACGGGTGCGCCGTCATGCCAGGTGGCGTCGGGCCGGATGGTGAAGGTCCAGACTTTTCCCGTCGGATCGACCTCGAACGTCGCGGCAAGATCGGGCACGATCGTGCCGTCACGATCGAATCGCGTGAGGCCGCTGAACACGAGTCGCGATACGTCCTGATCCACATTCGTCGCCGCGAGGATCGGGTCGAAGTACAAGGGTGATCCGGCCACGCCCTCGACGTACGTGCCGCCGTAGGCCGGATCCGTCGGCAGGTCGGACCGGTCGGTCGCGATGGCGACGACACTCGTGACGGCCAGAAGCGCGACGAGCGCGAGCACGATGAGCTTGTCGCGGCGGGTCATGTGCGGAGCGCCTCGGGAAGGGCGCCAGAGCGGCTCAGGCCGCGGGCGACGTGGTCCGCGCCCCGATGAGCGAGATCACGATGAAGACCGCGACGAGCACGATCGTGAGACGGAAGAGCGTGCGCTCGATGCCGCGGCGGCTGCGGTACGCGGTGGACTCGCCTCCGAACGTCGACGACAGGCCGGTCCCCCGCGCCTGCAGGAGGATCGATGTCGCAACGGCGACCGCGATGAGGAGCTGTGAGACCTGGAGCAGATCCATGGAGACCCAAAGTGTATCGGGTCAGCGCGGCCGGTAGACGAACAGCCCGCCGCCCGGTCGCGACGCGAGCCGGTACCGCTCCTCGATCGCCCGGACGAGCGACGGATCCCACCGGGCGCGCTCGTATGCGGGCGCGGTCGTCAGCTGCCCCAGATCGACCTCACTCACGATCGCGGTGAAGCGCACGGCGCCGACGTCCGCGAGCAGCGCGCTCGGATCGATGGCCCCGCGGGCCACGAGCCTGCTCCACAGGAAGAGATCGTCCACCACGACCTGGTGGCCGGTCGCGACGAGCAGCCCGCTGTCCTCAGCGAGGACGATCGCGTCGCTCGCGAGGGCTCCGCGGGCCGCCGCGATGCGGGTCGCGTCGCCCCATGCTCCGGTGGTCGCCGTGCGTCCGGGCACCACCCCGAGCGGATCGAGCAGCAGCACCGCGAGCAGCAGATTCGCGATCGCGACGGCGGGATAGAACGGCGTGCGCCTGAGAGTCGGTGCTGCGGCGGCGACGGCGAGCGAGCCCGCAGCGGCGAGGTCGAGCAGGTAGTTGATCGTTGCGCCCTCGCGGCCGGCGAGAACGACGATCCCGACCGCGCTCAGGGCATAGGCCGCGATCGGGCCGCGGAAGCCACGCGACACGAACGCCGCACCCAGCAGCCCGCCGAGGACGACGATCCCGAGGAACGCGAGCAGCAGCGCGGATTCGATCGTCCAGGGAAGCGCGTTCCATGCCACGACGTGCCGCCACAGACCCGCGTAGCCGAACGGGACGAGTGCGACTGCCCCGACCGCGGCCGACAGCGCAGCCATTCCGACGAACCGCGGCAACAGTGCGCGGTCGCGCCACGCGATCCATGCGGCGAGCGCGATCGCCGGCGCGAGCGCCGTCGGCTTTGTCACGCACGCGACCACGAGGAGCACCGCCGCCAGGCCGACGCGTCGGCGCTCGACCGCGAGGACCGCGCCGACGGTCAGGACGAGCGCGACGAGGTCGGGCTTCAGCGCGGGGCCCCAGATCGCCACGGGAGCGAGCGCGAGCCATCCGAGCGCGAGCGCGCCTGCGACGAGCCGCCCGCCGGCGCGCGCGCGCCACGCGACGAGACCGGCGATGCCGAGCGTGGCCGCGACGCTCAGGAGCCTCCCGGTCACGAATGGATCGCCGACGGCCGCCAGCAGGAAGTACAGCGGCGGGTAGTTCGCGGCGGTGAACGACGGCCCGCCCCCCTCGGCGTACGTCGCGAGGCCGCGGGTGAGGATCGCCGCGTGGGCCACGGCCCCCTCGCCGTATAGGACTGGGCCCGCGATCGACACTGCCTGGGCCCACTTCAACAGGGCGACCGCGGCCATGAGCGCGGCGACCGCCGCGTACGCAACCCACGCGGACCCGTTCACGCGACGACTCATCGCGGCGCGAGCAGCGTTCGTCCGGTCATCCGATCCGGCACCGGGATGTCGAGCAGGCCGAGGAGCGTCGGCGCGACGTCCGAGAGTTCGCCGTCGCGGATGCGCCAGGCAACGGGGTCGTGCGAGAGGAACGCGACGGGGACCGGGTTCGTGCTGTGCTGCGTGTTGATCCCGCCATCGGGGAACCGCATCTCTTCGACGTTGCCGTGATCCGCCGTCAGCAGCACGCAGCCGCCCGCGGCCAGTGTCGCGTCCACCACGACGCCGACCGCCGCGTCGGTCGCGGCCATCGCCCGCAGCGCGGCATCGAACACGCCGGTGTGACCGACCATGTCCGGGTTCGCGAAATTGACGATCGCGAAGTCATACCTGCCCAGACCAATGGCCTCTGCGAGCCGTCGCGCGACCTCGGCGGCGCTCATCTGCGGCGCCTCGTCGTACGTTCGCACCTTCGGCGACGGCACGAGCACCCGATCCTCGCCGGCGAATGGCGCCTCGCGTCCGCCATTGAAGAAGTACGTGACGTGCGCGTACTTCTCCGTCTCGGCGATGTGCAGCTGACGCAGGCCGCGGTCCGCGAGGACCTCGGCCATCGGGATGACCGACGCGGCCGGGAACGCGATCTGGATCCCGGGTAGATCCACCTGATAGTCCGTGAAGGTCACGTACGTGAGGTCGCGCGGCACGCGCCGCCGCGGGAAGCCGTCGAAGTCGGGCTGCAGAATGGCCCACGTCAGCTGGCGGGCCCGGTCGGGCCGGAAGTTGAAGAAGACGACCGCGTCGCCGTCCCGGATCGGCCGGCCGGAGCCCACGACGTGCGGCTCGAGCAGCTCGTCCTTGCACTCAGCGTTGCTGTAACACGCGCGCAGCGCGTCCGCGGCCGTCGCGACGACGGGTCCGTCCGCATCGACGATGGCGCGGTACGCGCGCTCCGTCCGGTCCCAGCGCTTGTCGCGATCCATCGCATAGAAGCGTCCGTGGACGGTCGCGATGGGTGCGCCGACCTGTGCGATGAGGGACTCGGCGCTGCGCGGAGGCATGTCGCGTCCGTCGAGGAACGCGTGCACGACGACGTCGGGGACGGATTCGCGCTTCGCCATCTCGATCAGCGCGGCAAGATGCCGCATGTCAGCGTGCACGCCCCCCGTCGAGAGCAGACCCATGAGGTGGAGCGGGTGGCCGCCCCCGCGCGCGGCCGCGTACGCGGCGCGAAGCGCGGGATTCGCGAAGAAGCTGCCGTCCCCGATGGCCCGGTCGATCGCGACGAGGGCCTGCGGATCGGCGTATCCGGCGCCCATCGTCAGGTGGCCGACCTCGCTGTTCCCCATGACGCCCGCGGGAAGCCCGACCGCGAGCCCGCTCGCCTCGAGCTGGGCATGCGGGTGATCGCGCAAGAGCGCATCGAGCCGGGGTGTGTCTGCGCGCGTCGCAGCGTTCGACGGCGAGTCCGGCGCGATGCCCCACCCGTCGAGCACGCAGAGCACCACCGGCCGGTAGGCCGCGGTCACCCCGCGAAAGCCTTGACGATCGCCGCGAAGTCGTCGGGCTTCAGCGAGGCGCCGCCGACGAGCGCGCCATCGATGCCCTCCGCCGCGGCGAACTCCGCGGCCGTGCCGGCCGCGACACTCCCGCCGTACAGGATGCGGATCGCGTCGGCGGGCAGCCCGTGGATCCGGAGCGCGGTCCGGATCGTGCGCGCGGCCTGGCTCGCGTGGGGTCCCGTGGCGGGCCGGCCGGTGCCGATCGCCCACACCGGCTCGTACGCGATGACGAGCGCGTCGGGCGTGGCCCCGCGCACACCCTCGAGGTCGCGCTCGATCTGACGCTTCAGCACGGCCTCCGTCTCATCCGCCGCGAACTGCGCCTCGGTCTCACCGACGCAGAGCACTGCACGCAGGCCGGCCCCGAGCACGCGCCCCAGCTTCCGCGCGATGCGCGCGTCGTCGTCCCCCTGGTCCCGCCGCACCTCCGAGTGTCCGACGATCGAGCCGGCGGCCAGCCCCCGGAGCATCGCGACGCTCAGCTGCCCGGTGAATGCGCCGGCGTCCTCCCAGTGCACGTCCTGCGCGTACACGGCCACGTCCGTGCCGCGCAGCGCTTCGGCAACCGCGGCGAGCGCGATGGCCGGCGGCGCCACGCCAAGGCCCGCGCCGCCGTGCGGGATGGCCGCGGCGGCGCGCCCGAGGGCCACCGCGTCCGCCTGGGTCGCGGGGTTCATCTTCCAGTTGCCGATGACGAGTCGGCCGCGGGTCATGCCCCGGCCTCCTCGACGAGCCGGCGCAGCCGCGACCGGACGACCCACTTCGTCGTGTCGAGGCGCCGCGCGAGATCGTTGAGCGTCGCGGTCGGCGCGCGCAAGCGCGCGGTCGCGGCCCGACGGACGGGCGCCGGAAGTCGTGACAGCCGGCCCTCCCGGGTGAGTACCCGAATGGCCTCCGTCTGTGTGCGCGCGGCGGCCACCGCGCGCGCGAGGTTGGCCGATTCCGCGTTCACCAGGGCGTTCGTCCGCCCGCGCATTTCGCGCGAGACGCGGCGCGCCTCGAACCGCAGGAGCGTCTCGGTCGCGCCGCACGCGCGCAGGTACGCCGCGATCGTCTCCGCATCGCGGATCGTGAACACGAGCTGGCCGCGACGAGAGCGGATCGCCGGAGCGAATCCTTCGCGACCGAGGATCGATGCGGCCCGCCGCACCTCGCCGCGCGGCGGGCGCAGCTCCAGGAGATACCCCGACGGGCCCGCGGACACCGAGCCACCCGCGAGCACCAGGCCGCGCAAATACGTGCGCCGGCAGCAGGCGCGCCGGAACAGCGAGCCCGGGTCGGCTTCCTCGGTGCGATGCGCGAGGCGCCTGGCCGGCACGCCCAGATGGCCGGCGCGCGGGAGGAGCTCAGCGAGCACGCGGGCGTCGCAGGGCTTCAACGGCAGCCGCGCGAGCTCCGCCTTCACCTCGTCCGAGAGGGGCGACCGCTCCCGCGCGCCAACGCCCCGGGTCACGTGCGCACGTCGGGCTTGTCGCGGTCGCGATGCTCGACGACGACGTCGCCTTTCCACGACTCCCGCAGCCGGCGCGCGACCTCATCCCCGATCGCGACGGACCGGTGGCGGCCGCCAGTGCAGCCGAAGGCGATGCCCAGCCGGGCCTTCTTCTCGTCCTCGTACCGCGGGAGGGCGAACTCCAGGAGCGGCATCAGGTGAGCGAGGAACGATCGCGTGGCGTTGTGCCCGAGCACGAACTCGCGCACGGGCTCGTCGCTGCCCGACAGCGGACGGAGCCGGTCGATGTAGAACGGGTTCTCCATGAAGCGCACGTCGAACACCAGATCCGCGCTCGGTGGCAGCCCGAACTTGTAGCCAAAGCTCATGACCTGCACCAGCATCCCGGCGGTCCCCTCTCCGTACAGGGAGTGCAGGGTGTCGCGCAGGTCCTTCACCGAAAGGTGCGTCGTGTCGATGACCTTGTCGGCCCGTGACCGGAGATCGACGAGCAGCCGGCGCTCCTCCTCGATGGACGGTTGCACGCCGCCCGACCGCTCGAGCGGGTGGCGGTGGCGGGTCTCGCTGTATCGCCGCAGCAGGACCTCGTCGGATGCGTCGAAGAACAGGACGTGCGGCCGGGTGCCCGCGCGGTCGAGTTGCTCGAGCTGTGCGGCCGCGTCCGCGAACAGGGCCCCGCTCCGGGCGTCGACGACCATCGCGACCCGGGGGTGACCGCCCTTGCGCGCGACATCGAGCGCCGAGGCCATCAGCGCCGGGGGAAGGTTGTCGAGGATGTAGTAGCCGAGGTCTTCGAAGACCTTCGCGGCTTGCGACTTCCCGGCGCCGGACAGGCCGGTGACCACGGCGAAGTCGGGGCGCGCGGTCACGACCTAATGCGGGATGATCCGCGCCGCGACGAAGCCGACGAGCCCGATCACGATCGCGCCGATGATCGCGGCGATGATGTTGTCCACCTGGAAGCCGAGTGCCGGGATCAACGAAACGAGGATGAGCATCAGGCCGCCGATGACGAATTGGAACAAGCCGAGGGTCAGGCACGTGATCGGCATCGAGATCAGCGAGATGATCGGGCGGACGAACGCGTTCACGATGCCGAGGACCAGCGCGGTGAGCGCGAGCGAGATCCACTTGTCGGCGTCGCCGTAGCCATAGGCCGTGTGCCCGTACGAGATGCCGGGGATCAGCAGCGCCGCGACGGCGATGGCAATCGCGTTGATGACGACCCGTCCGAGCAGACCCATCGCGTGGATAGTAAGGACAGCGCGCCTAGTACTGGTTGAGGCTGCCGCGCACGCGGATACGGTGGTCGGCCCGACGGTATGCCCAGAGGCCCACCGGATACGCGATGACCGTGCCGGCGATGAGCGCCAGGTACTCGAGGACCGGATCGAAGAGCGGCCGGGTCCCGAGGGCCTGCTGCCGTAGGATGTCCATCGCGTACGTCGTCGGCAGGGCGAACGCGATGGGCTGGAGCACCCCGGGCAACAGGGTCACCGGGAAGGCCACGCCGGACGCGGTCGCGAAGAGGAAGTTCGTCGTGTCGATGAAGAAGTTCGCCTCCTTGATGACCAACACGAGCGCCGCGAGGAGGTACGCGATGCCCACCATCGCGAGGACCGCCAGGACCAGGGCCGGCGTCGCGTAGACGATCTCCGACCTGAAGCGCAGGCCGAAGAAGACGATGCCGATCGAGAAGATGACGATCTGCCCGAACAGGAACCAGAACAGTCCGCCGAGCGCGCGGCCGATGACGAGCGTCTCGCGCGACGTCGGCGTCAGCCAGGTCGGCTCCAGCGTCCCGGCCTCCATCTCGTTCCGAAAGCTCATGCCCATGGCCCAGAACGCGGTGGCGACGAGGCCGCTCATCACCCCGCCAAGGAAGATGAAGCCGGCCAGGTCGGCCGTGCCGATGGTCTTCTCGAGACCGACGACGCGCCCACCGACGGCGAATGCGGCGCCGAACAGGAGCGCGGGTAGCACGCCCTGGTACAGCGGCGTGAAGATCTGCGACGCCACCACGAAGCGGTAGCGCGACACATTGCGGACGTCCTTGCGCGCGACGGCGAAGGCGGCGCGGATCTCGTCCATCAGTACCGCCCGAGCATCCCGCTCCGGCGAGCCCCCGCCTCGAGCCACCGGAAAACGACGACCGCCAGAACCGCGAAGGCCACCGCGAGCCCGAGCAGCACAGCGCCGAGCGGAGCGAGCTCGCCGAACGTGGCGCCGCGCAGCAGGGCCGATCGCATCCCGTCGACGATGTACGTCGGCGGCATCACCGCCGCGGTCGCCTGCGCCCAGGCCGGGAGCATGACGATCGGGAACGTGATCCCGCAGAGCAGCGACAGGGAGCCGCGGACGAACTGCACGGCCGGCCCGATCTCGCCAAACCGCAGGACACCCGCTCCGAACAGGGAGCCCATGGCGTACATCGCCGGGACGCCGACGAGCGTGACCGCGAGGGCGTAGAGCGCGCCGCCGAGCGGAAGGACGATGCCGAACAGCAGCCACACGCCGATCGCCGTCACCAGCATGTTCATGAAGACCCACACGACGTTCGTGAGCGGCGGGCCGAACAACGGCACCATCCGCGAGGCGGGAGTGAGGAACACCGCCTCGAGCGATCCGCGGATCTGCTCCTGCCGGAGGGCGGTCCCCGGTCCCCACAACAGCGAGCTCAGCCACATGTACATGGCGTACCCGACGAAGACGAACACGGTGATGCCGGTCGTGCCCGCGCGATCGGCGAAGGCCTGGAGGGCCTGGGGATCGCCACCGCCCGAGTACGCCTGGCCCATGAGGACCCAGACCGCGGGCAGCATGACCGGCCAAAAGATCATGCCGAAGAACGACGTCGGGTACCGACGCAGCGTACGGAGCTCCTTCAGGCCCGCGGCCCGGAGCGCGCGCAGATCACCGGCGAGATAGGCGGTGTTCACTCGCGGAGGGCGCGGCCGGTGAGCGAAATGAACACGTCTTCGAGCGACACCGGCACGACCTCGACGTGCTGGATGGTCGCTCCCTCGCTCCGGGCCGCGTCGAACGCCGCCGGCACGAAGTCGCGCGCCGATGCGCAGTGGGCCGTCACCGAGAGCGTCCCGTTACGGCGCTCGCTGCGGGCGATGACCGCACTGGTGCCGAGCCGCGCGAGCATCGGCGCGTCCGCGCCGGTCATCCCGATCTCCAGGCTCACGACCTCCTCTGCCCGGATACGGCGTTTCAGCGCCGCCGGCGTGTCGAGGGCCACGATCTCGCCGTGATCGATGATCGCGATGCGATCGCACAGCTGGTCGGCCTCTTCCATGTAGTGCGTCGTGAGCAGGACCGTGCGGCCCTGCCGTTTCAGCTCGCGCACACGATCGCGCAGATCGCGTGCCGCCTGCGGGTCCAGGCCGACGGTGGGCTCATCGAGGATGACGAGCGGCGGATCCGGCAGGAGCGCCCGCGCGAGCGCGAGGCGCTGGCGCATCCCGGTCGAGTAGCGCTCAACGTAGTCATCCGCGCGGTCGGCGAGCTTCACCGCGATGAGCGCCGCGTCGATCCGGGCCTTCGTCTCCCGCGGCGGCACGTGATACAGCGCCGCGAAGTACTCGAGGTTCTCGCGCGCCGTGAGCTTCCAATAGAGGCTCCGCTCGCCGGAGAGCATCGCGCCGAGATTTGCGCGGATCTCGCGGGGATGGGTGCGTACGTCGATGCCGAGCACCTTGGCCTGGCCACTCGTCGGCTCGAGCAGCGTCGCGAGCATCCGGAGGGTCGTGGTCTTCCCCGCTCCGTTCGGTCCGAGGACCCCGAAGATCTCGCCGCGTTCTACCCGCAGGTCGATCCCGTTGACGGCGACGAACCTCTCGCGCTTGTCGGGCTCGCGGCGGATGCGCTGCCAGATCGTCCGGCGGCCCTTCTCGAAGATCTTGGTGAGGCCGGTGACCTCGACCGCGGGGCCGAGCGCTGTCACTCGACGACGATCATCACCCGGTCGTCGCCGTCGGCGATGTCGACGATCGGACCGGAGTGCGAGATGTGCCGGAGCACGTCATCCAGGTCGATGCCGAACTTCGCGAGCTGCTCGCGCACGAGCCCGCTGGCCGCGATCTTCGTCTTGCCCATGCGTGCAATCCCGAGCGGGATCGCGATGTTCACCTTTGATTTTCCGCTCGAGGTCACCATGATCCGCAGCGTCCGCCGGCCGAGTCCGGGCGGGATCGGCGCGTCGGGCGGGAATAGGGGCCGGTCCGCCGTCCCGTGGCCACCGCCGGGAGTGGCCGACCGCTCCTTCTCATCGACGTCCCCGATGGCCTTGAGGAGCCGGTAGGCCTGGTCCGCGTCGATCTTCCCTTCGGCCAGGAGCTTCAGGACCTGCTTGCCTTCTTCGGTCGGCATCAGCGCTCGCGGCGTTCGTCGAGCGCCGCGGCGGCGGCGTCAACGTCGATCTCGCCCTTGGCCAGGCGCTCGAGAAGCTGGCGTACGTCCGCCCGCGGCGGTACCGGCGGCGTCGGAGCGACCGGCGGCACGGGCGGCACGGGGGCCGTGGGGTGCATCGGTTCGGTCCGCTCGGTGTCGTCCTCCCGCTCGGCGTCCATCTCGGACACCGGCGTGGCGCCCGGCGTAGCGGCGTCGGAGGGCCGGATCTCGAGGTCGCCGCTCATCGTCTTCACCGAGATCCTGGTCTCCGCGGAACCGATGACGAGGTGCTTGTCCCGGCGCCCCTCCTTGCTGACCTCACCGGCCATCTCGCTGTCGAGATCGCCGCTCATGGTGCTGAACCGGATGTCGTAGGAGCCGCCTGTGAGGTGCAGATCGACGTCGCCGCTGATCGTCTTCATCCGGTGGTCGCGGGCCTTATCGAGCTCGCCCTCGAAGCGCACGTCGCCGCTCACCGTGACGATGTCGGATCCGTGCAGCCGCGCCCCGGAGAACGTCAGGTCACCGCTCACGGAGTTGGCGACGAGCTGTCCCGCAAACGTCGACAGGAGCCCGTCGCCGCTCACGGTCTTGAGGCGCAGCGGGCCCTGCACGTCCGTCAGGCGCACGTCGCCGGACACGCTCTGCACGTCGATCGGCCCGCGGGTGCCGGCAACGGCAACGTCGCCGCTGACGGTGTGCGCCTGCAGCCGGAGCTCCGGTGGCACGGTGATCTCGAAGTCCACTGCGACCCGGCCGCCGCGGAAGAGGTCGGCCCAGCCACGGTCCTGTTCGTACAGGTGCGGTTTCAGCAGCACGTCGTCCCCGTCCTGCTCCATGCGGACCTCGACGTTCTCGAGGAGGCGCTTGGCGCGCTCTTCGCTCGTGCCGCGGACGCGCTTGCGGGCGGTCACATGGATGGTGCCCGCGTCGCCGACGCTCACCCGTGTATCGCCGGAGACGTTACGCACGTGCAGACCGGCGCCCTGACCCACCCTGAAATCACGCTCGATGACCTCGGAGTACTCGTCCCCCACCCCGATGTCACCGACCTCGATGTCGCCGACGTCGATCTTGAAGCTCATCGAGTCTCGGATGGTCTTCCCGATGTGCCGGCCCAGACCAGGGCCCATCGTCTCATCCACCGAGCGGCGGATCACGTCGCGCAGCGTGCGGCGCTCGTCGCGGGTCCGTTGGCGCTCCTCGCGATGCGCCTCGCGCTCGCGCTCGCGCTCCTCCTGCCGCAGATCCCGCTCCTGTTGACGCAGGTCGTAGTAGCGCTGGCGCGCTTCCTCGAATTCCTCGCGCACCGTCTTCCGGCGGGACTCGCCCTCTTCGTTGCTCATCACTCAGCCTCCAACAGCGTCGCCGCGTCGTCGGGAGCGATCTTGCCCTCGGCGAGCTCGCGCAGGATCTCCTTGCGGCGCTCGGCTTCGCGGTCGGGCTCGGCCTGGGATGGGAACCCAAGCGCGCGGATGACCGCATCGAGCCGCGATCGAACGGTCGGGTAGGAGATGCCGAGTTCGCGCTCCACGTCCTTGAAGTTGCCGCGCGCGCGAATGAACGTCTCGAGGAACTCGAGCTGTTCAGCGGTCAGCGAGTGGAACCGGCCGAGCGTGAAGTTGCCTTCGAGCCGCGTGCCGCAGCCCTCGCACTCGAGCCGCACCACCCGGAGCGTCTCGCTGCAGATTGGACAGCGGCCGATGACCGGATTTGACATGACCCGACTTTCCGCCCGCGCTCACTGATTGTCAACGCAAACTCAACGTTCTGTAGCGCAATATGCGGATCGTTGAGGTCGACATCAACAGGTCAGTCGATCGCCTGCTTGATACGTTCGGCCAGGGCCGGGCCGACGCCGGCGACACCGGCCAGGTCGGCCTCGGTCGCCTCCCGCATCCCTTTCACCGAACCGAAGGTCCGCAGCAACGCCCGCTTCTTGGCCGGACCGACCCCCTGGATCTCATCGAGCACGGAGCGCACGGCGCGCTTGCCGCGGAGCTGCTGGTGGTAGGTGACGGCGAACCGGTGGGCCTCGTCCCGGATCCGCTGCACCAGGAACAGACCCTGGGAGCGGGCGGGCAGCACGATCGGCTCCGGTCGGCCGGGGACGAACAGCTCCTCGCGCTCCTTCGCGAGCGCCGCGATCGGGATCTGCAGGAGGCCGGCGTCCGAGAGCGCACCGATGCCCTCGGCCAGCTGCCCCTTCCCGCCATCGAGGATCACGAGGTCCGGGACGGGCCACCCATCGTTCTCACCCGCGGCGCTCCGCGCGAAGCGTCGTCGGAGCGTGTCGCGCATGTTCGCGAAGTCATCGTTGCGATCGCTGAGCTTCGCCTTGAACCGCCGGTAGCCCTGCTTCGCCGGCTTCCCGTCCTCGAACACGACCATCGAGCTCACCACATTGGTCCCCTGTACGTGGCTCACGTCGAAGCACTCGATCCGCTTCGGTGGCCCCTCGAGCCCAAGGGCCTGCTGCAGCTCGACGAGCGCCGAATCGGTCTTGCCCTTGTCGGACAGCCAGCGCACCCGCTCCTGCTCGAGGGCGTCCTGGGCGTTGCGGACCGCGAGATCGATGAGCCGCCGCTTCTTAC
This sequence comes from Chloroflexota bacterium, assembly GCA_030948585.1. Classification (GTDB taxonomy): domain Bacteria; phylum Chloroflexota; class Limnocylindria; order P2-11E; family P2-11E; genus UBA4735. Next base: position 8,015 of record JALZAB010000130.1, on the reverse strand, counting down.
CGCGCTGCGGCACGTGCAACTGGACGTGCGTTCCCCGCTTCTCCTCGGCGAACGCGACGAACGTCTCGGCGTCGGGGATCGTCTCGGGAACCACGATCTCCGGCGGGAAGGTCGACGCCGCCGCGTAGTGCTGGCGGAGGAACGAGCCGAGCACCTCGCCGGGCGTGGCGCCCTCGGCCCCTTCGAGGAAGAAGTGATCGCGCCCGACGATCGTCCCGTCGCGCACCCGGAGGAGCTGGACGGCGGCGTCCCCCTCCGCGAGCGCGACGCCGAGCGCATCGAAATCGTCGCCCTTGTAGGCGTGGACCTCCTGCCGGTCCATCGTGCGGTCGATGGCGGCGACGCGATCTCGCAGGAGCCCCGCGCGCTCGTAGTCAAGACCCTCCGAGGCGACCTGCATCTCGCGCCGCAGGTCACGGGCGAGCGCGTCGTACCGGCCCTCGAGGAATTGGATGCTCCGCTCGATGGTCGCCCGGTACTCCTCGCGGGTCGTCGCGCCGACGCAGGGCGCGGTGCAGCGCTTGAGGTGGAAGAGGAGGCACGGCCGTCCGCCCGGCAGCGCGGATGGCGGCACCGTGCGCCCGCGGCCGTCCTCGGGCGATGCGGTGATCGTGAGCTTGCAGGTGCGATACGGGAAGAGCTTCTGCAGCAGGTCGAGCGACTCGTCGACCGACTTCGCATTCGCGTACGGTCCGAAGTAGCGGGCCGTCCGGTCTCCGAGCTGGCGCGTGCGCAGGATCCGGGGGAAGTCCTCGCCGAGCGTCACCTTCACGTAGGGATAGGACTTGTCGTCCTTGAGCCGGATGTTGTAGCGAGGGCGGTGCTGCTTGATGAGATTCGCCTCGAGCAGGTAGGACTCGGACACGCTGCCCGTGAGCACGTACTCGAGGCGCTCGGCGCGCTCCACCAGGCGAACGTGCCGCACGCCGAGGCTCGGGCCGAAGTAGCTGCGGATCCGGTCGCGCAGCACATCGGCCTTGCCGACATAGAGGACGCGCCCGCGCGCGTCCTTGAACAGGTACACGCCGGGCGACACCGGGAACGAGGCGGCCTGGGCGAGCAGCGTCGTTCGGCGGTCGGCGGCATTCGGCATGTGAAAAGGATAGGAAGCGCCGCTGGGCATATGATTTCGCTCCTCAGATGGGGAATTCCGAGCCGTGAAAGAAGCCACGGAGCCGCGGCGCTCGCGGCGTTCGGTCCAGTCCGTGGACCGCGCGCTGGATCTGCTGGAGGCGCTCGCCGGCGCCGACGGTGAGGTGAGCATCACCGCCCTGGCGGCCCGCACGAAGCTGCACGTCAGTACCGTGCACCGGCTCCTCGCGACGCTCCTGCGCCGCGGCTACGTCCGCCAGAACCCCGACACAAGCCGGTACTACGCCGGCGCGAAGGTGTCGACGCTCGCCGAGAGCCGGAGCCGCTACAACGAGCTTCGCCTCGCGGCCCGCCCGCTGCTGCAGGCGTTGGTGGAGGCGACTCGCGAGACCGCGAACCTGTGCGTGCTCGACGACACGATGGCCGTGTACATCGAGACCGCCGCGAGTCCCCAGGTGGTCCGCCTCTTCACGGTCGTCGGCAATCGGGTCCCGCTGCACGCGACCGGCGCCGGAAAAGCCCTGCTCGCCTCGCTCGCACAGCCGCGGCGCGATGCGCTCCTCGATCGCACGGATCTCACCTCGCACACGGCGAAGACCCTCATCGACCGCGCCGCCCTCGCCCGCGCGCTCGACGAGGCCCGCGAGCGCGGCTACGCGCTCGACGACGAGGAATATGACGACGGCGTCCGCTGCGTCGCGGTCGCGGTCGGCCCGATCGGCGCGCCCGTGGCGGCGCTGTCGATCTCGGGTCCGGCGAGCCGACTGACGAAGCAGCGGTGCGTGGAGTTCGTCCCGCAGATGCGCCGTGCGGCCGGCCAGCTCGCCGAGTCCCTGCGGACGCGCGAGGGCACCGGGGCGTGACGACGGCGCCGGCGGTCGTGCGCGCCGGCCTGCGCGGCCCTGAGCTCGCCGGAGCGTTGCGCTCGCTCCTCGGCGCCGAGAAGGTGCTGTGGGCGCGCGAGGATCTCCTCCTGTACGAGTACGACGGCGCGATCGACATCGCGACGCCGGACGCGGTGGTCCTGCCCAATGAGACCGCCGACGTCGCGAAGCTCGCCCGGTTCTGCGCCGAGCACGCCGTGCCCCTCGTGCCACGCGGGGCCGGCACCGGCCTCTCCGGCGGCGCGATACCGGTCGAGGGCGGAGTCGTCATCTCGTTCGCCCGCATGTCGCGGATCCTCGAGATCGACATTCCGAACCGGCGCGCGGTGGTGCAGCCCGGCCTCGTGAATCTGCACCTCTCGACCGCGGCTGCGCCGAGCGGGCTGTACTTCGTGCCGGACCCGTCGAGCCAGAAGGCCTGCACGCTCGGGGGCAACGTCGCGGAGAACTCGGGCGGGCCGCACACCCTGGCCTACGGCGTCACCACGAATCACGTCACCGGGCTCGAGGTCGTCTTGTCCGACGGCACGGTCGTGCGACTCGGTGGGAAGGCGATCGACACCCCGGGATACGACCTCGTTGGCACATTCGTCGGTTCGGAGGGCACGCTCGGGATCGTGACGGAGATCACGGTGAAGCTCACGCCGCTACCGGAAGACAAGCGCACGCTGATGGCCGCGTTCCCGACGATGGATGACGCGTCCAACACCGTGTCCGCGATCATCGGCGCGGGCATCGTGCCGAGCGCCATGGAGATGATGGACCAGCTCTCGACCCAGGCGGTCGAGGCGTCCGTCGGCGCGGGCTACCCCCTCGACGCCGGCGGCATCCTGCTGCTCGAGGTCGACGGGGTCCGCGACGGCCTCGATGATCTGCTCGACCGCATCCAGACGATCTGCCGCGCGTCGCACGCGCAGGAGCTGCGCGTCGCGACCACCGCGCTCGAGCGGGACAAGCTCTGGGCCGGCCGCAAGGGCGCGTTTGCCGCCATGGGCCGCCTGGCCTCGGACTACTACGTGCAGGACGGCGTGATCCCGCGCACGAAGTTACCGGAGGTGCTGCGGCACGTCATCGCTGTCGGCGAGCGCTACGGCCTGCGCATCGCGAACGTCTTCCACGCCGGCGACGGGAACCTCCACCCGCTGATCATGTTCGACGGCTCGAAGGGCGCCGCGGAGGTCGAGCGGGTGAAGGCCGCGGGCCGCGAGATCCTCGAGATGTGCATCGACGTGGGCGGGTCGATCACCGGCGAGCACGGGGTCGGCATGGAGAAGAACTGCTACATGCCGCTGCAGTACTCGCCGGTGGACATGGCGGTCATGCGCCGGGTCAAGGACGCGTTCGACCCGCTCGGGCTGTCGAACCCCGGCAAGGTGTTCCCCACGCCGGGCAAGTGCAAGGAGTTCTCGCTGCATGCCGCGCGCTGAGCGGCCCGCGACCGCTGAGGCGTGCGCGGAGCTCCTCCGCACCTGTGCGGCCGAGCGGCACACCGTCCGCGTGCGAGGCGGCGGAACGAAAGATCACCGCGTAACGCGCCGGGACACCGACGTCGTCCTCGAGACCGCGGCGCTCGGCGGCATCGTCGACCACGTGCCCGAGGACCTCACCGTGACTGTCCGCTCCGGCACGCCGCTCGCGTCGCTGCGCGAGGCCCTTCGCGCGCACGGGCAGTTCCTACCGATCGACCCGCCCCACGTCGGTCGCGGCGCCACGGTCGGCGGGATCATCGCCGCGAACAGCGACGGCTTCGGCCGGTATCGGTACGGCGGCATCCGCGACCTGCTGCTCGGCATCCGCGCCGCCCTGCCGGACGGCACGGTCGCGCGGGCCGGCGGCCGGGTGGTCAAGAACGTCGCCGGCTACGACCTCAACAAGCTGTTCATCGGCTCGCTCGGCACCCTCGGGGTGATCGTCGAGGCCACGTTCAAGATCCTCCCGATCCCGCCGGTCGTCCGCGCGGCGAGCGCCACCTTCGCATCGGCCGGCGCGGCCTTCGGCGCCGCCGATGCGATCGTCCGCACCTCGCTCCGGCCGATCGCTGTCGTCGTCGAGCGCACCGCGGACCGGCACTGGCGGCTCGTGCTCGCGGCCGCGGGCGAGGCCGCGCCCGTGGAGCGCGCGATGGCGGAGCTGGCCCGCGCGGCGGGCACGGGCGGCGTCGCGCCCGAGACCCACGACGACGCGGAGGTGGTGCTCGGTCCGCTGCGCGAGCTCGTGGATGACGGCACCCCCGGGAGCGTGGTCCGCGTGGCCGTGCCGCTCTCGGCGCAGGCCCTGTTCGCGGAGGCGGCCGTCCGCAGTGACCGCGACGCGCGGATCGTCGCCGACGCCGCGAGCGGCATCGTGCTCGTGGAGCTGCGCGAAGAGGGGGCCGTCGACGGACTGCTGGCGGCCGCCCGGGTCCTCGGCGGCAACGGCCGCATCGAGCGCACGATGGTCGCGCGCGTCGATGCGGCGAGCCCTGAGCCACCGGGCGCGTTCCTTATGCGGCGCTTGAAGGATGCCTTCGATCCGACTGGCATCCTCGAGCCCGGGCGCTCGGTGCTCGGATGATCCACCGGCTCGGTTTCCCCAACGCGGACGCGCCGCTGCCGGAGCTCATTTCGCGCTGCGTGCATTGCGGCCTGTGCTTGCCGACCTGCCCGACGTTCTCCGAGCTGGGCGTCGAGATGGATTCTCCGCGCGGCCGGATCCGGCTCATGAAGAACGTGCACGACGGCCGGCTCGACGCCGACAGCGCCGCGTTCGCGGACCACATGGCCAAGTGTTTGGACTGCCGCGCGTGCGAGACCGCGTGCCCGTCCGGCGTGTCGTTCGGCAAGCTCATGGAGGCGGCCCGATCGCAGGTCGTCGCTGCCCGAACGCCGAACCCTGCCGAAGCGCTCCTCCGGCGCGTGGTGTTCCGAGGGCTCATCACATCGCCGACCCGTCTCGCGCTGTTTGCCCGGTTCGGGTACCTCTCGAAACGCCTGGGCGCGCGCACGATCCTGCGGCTCGTCGGGTTCAAGCGGCTGGCCGAGCTGTTGGACCTCGTGCCGGGCGCGGCTCCATCGAGCGCGCCGCTGCCCACGCGCTTCGAGGCACGCGGGACGAAGCGCGGCTCGGTCGCGCTGTTCACCGGCTGCGTCATGCGCGCCGCATTCGCGGATACGAACATGGCCACGGCCCGCGTCCTCGCGCGCAACGGCATCGAGGTGCTGGTGCCCCGGGCTCAAACGTGCTGCGGCGCACTGCACGCGCACGCGGGCGAGCGCGGCGACGCGCGCGCGCTCGCGAAGCGCAACATCGCGCTCCTCGAGCCGCTGGCGGTCGACGCGTTCATCGTGAACGCCGCCGGGTGCGGCGCTAACCTGAAGGAATACGGCTGGCTCCTCAAGGACGATCCGCGGTGGGCCGAGCGGGGCGAGCAGTTCTCGCTGCGGGTGAAGGACGCCAGCGAGTACCTCGCGGCGGTTGGGCTGTCCGAGGTCCCTGGTCCGCTTCGCGCGACGGCGGCGTACGACGAGCCGTGTCACCTGCTCCACGGCCAGAAGATCAGCGCGCAGCCCCGAGCTCTCCTTGCGGCCATCCCCGAGCTGCAGCTCGTGCCGCTCGCGGAAGCGGACTGGTGCTGCGGCAGCGCGGGCACGTACAACGTGACGCAGCCGGAGCTCGCGGCGCGCCTTGGCCATCGCAAGGCGCAGCACATTGTCCGCAGCGGGGCCACGATGATCGTCACGGCCAATCCCGGCTGTCAGATGCAGATCGAGGCCGCCCTCCGTCGCGAGGGCAGCACGACCCCGGTCGTGCACCTCATGGACGTCCTCGACCGGGCCTACGCATCCCGGTGAGCGCCTGATGGACCTCGGCGCGCTCGCGTCCGCGGCGCTGCCGGCGTTCGCCGCGAGCGCGGTCGAATTCGTCGAGGCCACGACGATCGTCCTCGCCGTGGGCGTCACGCGGGGGTGGCGCGCGCCACTCTATGGATCGCTCGCGGCCGCGCTCACGCTCGCGATCATCATCGCCGTGCTTGGGGTCACGATCGTGACCCTCGTGCCGGAGCAGGCCCTCAAGGCATTCGTCGGCGCGTTGCTGCTGTTGTTCGGGCTGCGCTGGCTGCGCAAGGCCGTGCTGCGGTTCGCCGGCATCGTCGCGCTGCACGACGAGGAGCAGATCTACGCCCGCGAGATCGCTGACCTCAAGGCCCGGGGCGAGACCCGCACCGGATTCGACCGCGTTGGAGCGATCGTCGCCTACAAGGCCGTCCTGCTGGAGGGCACTGAGGTTGCGTTCATCGTCATCGCGTTCGGGGCGGGCGGCAGCTCGGCGCTGAACGCCGCGATGCTGGGGGCGATCGCCGCGGGCATCCTCGTCATCGCGCTCGGCATCGCGCTGCGCACGCCGCTCACGATGGTGCCGGAGAACTGGCTGAAGTTCGGCGTTGGCGCGATCCTCTCGGCGTTCGGGGTGTTCTGGTTCGCGGAGGGACTCGGCGCGAAGTGGCCGGGCGACGCGCTCTCCATTCCCGTGATCCTCGGGGCGTTCCTCGCGGCGAGCTGGCTCGCGGCGCGGATGCTCGCCGCGATCGTGCCGGAAGGCGCCGAGGTCTCAGGCACGCATGTCTAGCCTTCGATCGGTGTGGGACGCGGTCGTGGGACTGCTCGTCGAGGACGGCTCGCTTGCCGTCGGAATCCTCGTCGCGCTCGGCGTCACGTGGCTCGCCGCGGCATTCGTGCCCGATGTCCGGGACCTGTGCGGGTGGCTGTTGCTCGCCCTCCTCGTCACGCTCGTGGTCGTCAACCTCCGCGCTGCCGGCATCCGAGCGCGCCGCCAGACGACCGCGCGCAGCTAGACCTGCGGCCCGTCCCGCCCGCGCAGCTGCGGCACGGCGGCGACGATGCCGGCGAGCCCGGCGAGGACCACCACGGCGGACCCGGCGACGGCCAGCGGCGGCGCGAGCAGCGTCGCGAGCACGCCGAGCAGCGGGCCGTTGATGACGCGGAAGCCCTGCGTGCCGAAGCTGTACGCACCCATGACCCGTCCGCGGATCCGATCCGGGGCCGCGAGCTGCAGCGCGGTGTTGTTGAAGGACTGGGTGAGCACGGTCGCCGCGCCGACGGCGACCATGAGCGCCATGGAGAGGATGTAGCTCGACGAGAGGGCGAAGACGAGGATCGCGACGACCTCCACCGCCGCGGCCGCGACGATGATCCGCGCCGGGTCACCGCGCCGGCGGGCGTACGCCATCCACATCGCGGCGGTAAGCGCACCGACGCCGCTCGCGACGAGCAGGAATGAGTAGCCGAGCGTCCCGGCGTGGAGGTAATCGGTCGCGAACACCACGAGCAACGAGTTGAAGGTGTGGCCCAGGAAGATGACCGGAAGCATCTCGACCCCGATGAGGCCGCCGATCCTCGGTCTCGACCGGACGAACGCGAGGCCTTCGCGCAGCGCGTCGAGCACCGCCTGTGGAGCGATGGCCGCCTTCGGCGCCAGCCGCACGAAGAACGCCAGGAAGGTGAGGAGCGGCACGAAGGTCAGCCCGTTGACGAACAGGCCCCAGCCCGGCCCGAATTGCAGATAAATGAAGCCGGCGACGGCCGGGCCGATGACCTGCGACAGCTGCCGCGCCGTGGAGTTGAGGCTGACCGCGGACAGCAGGCGGTCGCGGCCCACGATCGAATGGATGAGGGTCTGCTGGGCCGGACCGCCGATCGCGCCGGCGAAGCCGTGCACCAGGAGCAGACCGAAGATCCACCACACCGTCACGACCCCAAGGAGCGTCGCCGCGGCGACGCCGAACGCGGCCGTCATGAGGAGCAGCTGCGCGGCGATCTGGACCTTCCGGTTGTCGTAGCGATCGGCGAGCGCGCCGCCGTACAGCGAGAACAGCGTGAACGGGACCCAGTGCGCGAACACCATCATCCCGAGCCAGAACGGCGCGGCCGCGATGCCGACGAGCTGGACGACGAGGAGACCGCGGATCACGTTCTCCATGCCGTCGCCGGTGGACGAGATCCAGCTCGTCACCCAGTACCAGCGGAACGTGGGCACCTGGAG
>JALZAB010000076.1 GCA_030948585.1 Chloroflexota bacterium | reverse complement strand
GATGTGGATGTCGACGACGGCGCCGCCCTAGACGTGCTCTGTCTCCCGACGCTGCCCCGACGCGTACCGACGATCGCGGTGACACGCAACGGCGAGATGCGAGCGAAGCTGCGCGCGTTCGAGCGCGGCGCGGACGACATTCTGAATGTCCCGTTCTTACCAGAGGAGCTGGTCGCGCGTGCGCAGTCCTTGATCCGTCGCAGCTACGCAGATGGGATCGACCTGATCGCCGCGGTGCGCCTGGGCGACATCGAGATCGACATCCTCGCTCGCACGGTCAGCATTCGAGGTCGTCGCGTGGACCTCAGCCCTCTTGAGCACGGCCTCCTGTGGCTGCTCGCCTCCAACGCGGGCGCCGTCGTGAGCAAGCAACGGATCGAAGAGCTGCTGTGGGGCTCCGCGCTCGGTACGTCGAGCAACGTCGTCGAGCAATACGTGAGGCGCCTGCGGACGAAGCTTCGCGACAGCCCGACACAAGGGAGACTCATCCAGACCGTTCGCGGACGTGGCTATCGGTTCGTGCCGACGGCATAACCGTCGGCGAGCAACGCTGATCGGAGCTTTCCCATGCCCAGGCGCACGCGACTCTTGACGGTCCCCAGTGGCACCCCGCTCTGGGCCGAGATCTCTCGGTGCGAGAGGCCGCCCCAGAACGCCAGGGTCAGGCAGAGTCGCTGGTCTGGCGGAAGCCCGGCGAGGAGCTCGCGCGTCCGGTCGGCCCGCAGGTTCTCGAGCACGAGGTCCTCGACAGGCACCGCCCTGGTCGGGACATCGGGCGACAGCTCCGTCTCGCGCAGGACGCGTGTCCCTTTCGTCCTCCGCCAATCGATCGCGGCGTTGCGAGCGATGGTCAGCAGCCACGTGCGCACCGAGCCGCGGTCCGGACGATACGAGCCGGCGCCGCGCCACAGCCGGTGGAACGCGTCTTGGCACACCTCCTCCGCGGCTTCCGGGCTACGCAGCATCGTGGAGATGACCCCGAACACCACCCTGCCGTAACGGTCGTAGAGCTCACCCAGGGCGTCGGGATCGCCGGCGACCATGCGAGCGACGACCGCGGTATCCGCATCGGCTGCGAGGCGCGACTCGGCGCCGGCGACCCAAACGCCCGGACCGGCCGCTGGCAGTCCGGCAATGCAGGTGTCCATGCCGCCCCGCGTAGCGCGGTGCATGCCCCGAGCCCGGAATCTGTACGACCTGTCAGGAACGTTGCCCGCGGCTCCATCGCCGCGCGACCCGCGCCGACAGCACTCTTGACATATGCCGATATGGACATATCTTGGGAACATGGCCCGAGCCGCCACCACCTCGGATGCGTTCAATGCGGTCGCCGAGCCGCAACGGCGGCGGATCCTCGTCCTTCTCAAAGGGCGCGAGCGTCCGGTCAATGAGCTTGCACGCGCACTGCGGATCACGCAGCCGCGCACATCGAAGCACCTCCGCGTGCTTCGCGAAGTGGGACTCGTGCGAGTCCGCGAGGCCGGGAAACAACGGCTCTACGGTCTCGATGCGCGCGGCCTCGAGCCGGTGCACGAGTGGGTCGTCGGCTTCGAGCAGTACTGGAATGACAATTTCGACCGGCTCAACGAGTACGTGAAGAAACTGCAGCGGGAGGAGCACGCAGATGGCAGCCGAGGTTAGCAACGAGGCGGACCGAGAGATCGTGGTCTCCCGCATCATCGAGGGACCCCGGCGACTCGTCTTCGACGCATTCACGAGCGCCGACCACCTCGCCCAGTGGTGCGCCCCGAAGGGTGGCTCGATCACAACGAACGCCTTCGACTTCAAGCCGGGCGGCGTGTGGGATGCCACGATCCACGGGCCCGATGGCAGCGAGTATCCGAATCACTTCGCGTGGACGGAGATCACGCCGCCGGAGCGCATCGTCTGGATGTATGGGATGGGCAAAGATGACCCGCACCCGGCGAAGACCATCCTCACGCTCGCCGAGCACGGCGGCTCGACGGAGGCGACGCTGCGATTGGTGTTCGGCACCAAGGAAGAGCGCGACGAGAAGGTAGCGAAGTATTACGCCGCCCAGGGGGCGAAGGCCTCCCTCGACAGCCTCGCGGCGTACGTCGCCACAGCTGCCGCGGACGGGCGCCGGTAAATACGACTTCGCGAACGGAATGAAAGGGAGCGACGATGATGAAGACCATGACCTGCAAGCAAATGGGTGGACCGTGTGATCTTGCGTTCCACACCAACACGGCCGATGAGGCCATCAAGGCCGAGGATCGCCACCTGAAGGATGTGGTCGCGCAAGGGGACAAGACGCACGAGGACGCGCTGCAGGCGATGAAAGGCAGGTGGAAGAACCCCATCGGCGGAATGGGGTGGTACATGAAGACGAAGAAGGCCTTCGCCGCCCTGCCGGAAGACTGATCGTGGCTGAACGGAAGGCGCCGGCCACGGCCACGAAGCAGTCCGGCAAGAAGACCTTCACGAGCGAGGAGCGCGCCGCCATGCGGGAGCGCGCCGCGGAGCTGAAGGCGGCGGCCGGCAAGGCCGAAGGGGAGAGCGCCGTCCTCGCCAAGATCGCCGCGATGGCCGGACCGGATCGCGCGATGGCCAAGCGGCTGCACGCCAACATCACAGCGAGCGCGCCGGTCCTCTCATCGAAGCTCTGGTACGGCATGCCGGCCTATGCCAAGGATGACAAGGTCGTCTGCTTCTTCCAGGACGCGCAGAAGTTCAAGACCCGATACGCGACCCTTGGCTTCAGCGATGAGGCGACGCTCGACGAAGGTGGCATGTGGCCCACGTCCTTCGCGCTCGCAGAGCTGACACCCGCGGACGAGGCAAGGATCGGCGCGATCGTGAGGAAAGCGGTCAGCTGACCGCGCCTCGGAAAGGAAGGACGCGATCGGCTTGGCGCGTGGCAAACCGACTCGCGCAGCGGATCAGTACGACAACGGCAACATCCGGTTCCGTGGTGCGAACCTCGAGGGCGAGATGCATGGGCCGTGGAAGTTCTTCAGGCGCGACAGCACTTTGACGCGCAGCGGCTCCTTCGATCGGGGCACTCGGGTCGGTGTGTGGAGAACGTACGACCGGTCCGGGACCGTCGTGAAGGAGACTGAGTTCTCGCGGGGGAAGCGAGTCGGCCGCGACTAGTAGCCGGTTGTCATCCCGCGGAGGCGTCGTCCGTCAGATCCCGGTCCTGCATCTCCCAGGTGTGATCGAGCACGTGGTAGGCGGTGTGGCGGAGCAGGTACGGGATCGTCCAGTTGCCGAGCGGTTTGCCATCCGCGTACCACGCGCGCATCGCCTCGACGAACCGGTCGCGGTGGCTGGCGCGCCGGGCTGGCGTCAGCAAGTCCTCCAGCTCTGTCGGTGCCTTGACGCGCTTTGAGAAGTCGCCGCCCTCGGTCGCCATGACGTGCCGAACGATCGTGTCGCGCGAGCGGCCGCCGCCCCGCACACCCGGCCGAAGCTCCGCCGAGACCCGGGCGGCCGTCTCCTCGAACTCGGCCCACGCCGCGCGTAGCAGCCGCACCTTCCGCTCGAAGAGCGGCGCGTCGTACGGCTCGCGGTCGAGCGGCGAGGGCGCGAACGAGATGCCCCAGAAGTCGGTCGAGCCGACGCCCCGGTACCGCCCGATGATGTGGCGGTCGGTCTGGGTCGCGAGCTCCGAGCCAAGCCGCACGCGCTTCGCCACCCGAAGGTATCGCGGCACGTAGCGGGCGAGCTTCTCGACCGCCTCGTCCTCCGTCTTGGCGCCCCGTTCGAGACCCGGCCAGTCCGCCGCCACGGCGACCCAGCGTTTGCCCCTGGTGGGCTGTTCGACAAGCACGCGAAGACGAGACGTCATCGGCTCAGCGCAGCGCCTTCTTCACGAGCGCGCCAATCCGCTTCTCTTCGGCGGCAGTCAGCTTCTTCAGGGCGAAGCCGACCGGCCACATGTCACCGTCGTCGAGGTTCGCCGTTTCCTGGAAACCGAGCGTCGCGTACCTCGTCTTGAACTTCTGCCCGCTCTGGAAAAAGCAGACGATCTTGTCGCCCTTCGCATAGGCCGGCATCCCGTACCAGGTCTTTGCCGAGAGGGCCGGCGCGGTCGCGGTGATGACCGCATGGACGCGCTTGGCCATCGTGCGATCCGGTTCGCGCATCTCGGCGATCTTCGCGAGGACAGCCTTCTCGTCGTTCGCGCCGCGGGCCGCCGCCTTCCGCTCTTGGATCGTCTCACGCATCGCGGCACGTTCCTCGGCCGACAATCCAGTCGATGGCTTGCGTCCCGCGCTCTTCTTGACGGACTTCTTCGCGCTTTTCATTGAAGGTCCCCCCTCACTCATTCCGGTCGTTCGCGCGTGCGCGACAAGCTATACGTCTTCATGTGGAAGGTCTGAACGCCTAGAAAACTACCTCGGGGCCACGGCCGGAGCACTTCGTACCAGCGAAGCTCAGCCGAGTCGGTTGATCGGTAATCGGTCTGCGCTCCAGCGCCGCGCATGTGTAGACGAACGTGCCGCCGTTCGCGCCGCCCGCCTCGTTCGCGAACGTCACGACGATCTGGACAGGCCCATGCACCACGGCCATGTATGTCAGCGACGCACCCTCTGTCGCGCGGTGAACGCTTGTGAATGTGGCAGGCGTTCCTGCCGCGAATGCGGACGCGAAGCAGTCCCGCTTCTGACGGTCATAGCCGCCGCCGAATTCGTACTGCTCCGTGCCGCAATCGACACCGGTCGCGGACTTTGGGCTGGGCTGCGCCGAGGGGGCCGGCGGCGCGGATAACTCCCGAACGGCGTAGAGCACGGCAACACCCGCGACAAGGACCAACAGGATGACGGCGACCGCCGCAAGCGTACGGATGATCATCGGGAGAGTGTGGCTGTCATTGCAGCCTCAGCATCGAATATCGGCAGGCGCAAGTGCCGTCAGCGCCCCGTAGATCAGGGCCGCGCCAACCACCAAGCCAAGCACCAGCGCTCCGGCATGGGCAGCTGGCGTTTCTGAACGAACGGCTCGGCGACCGCCGATCACCAGGAGGACGAGCGTGAAGATCCCGCTCAGCGAGGGCAGGGCATTCATCCCGGCGAGAATGCCGAGGGCGAACTGGGCGACCAGATCCAGTCCTTTCGTTGGTCGAAGACCGACCCACCCGACGATGAGTGCGCACGAAAGTAGGACGAGCATGGCCACCCGGTTGTCCGGACGACTGAACCCGGTGGCACAGCCGGCGGCCACCGCGGCAATGACAACGAGAACCACTAACGCGACCGCGGATGCCGCAACCAGACTTCGATCGACCGGCCGAATGTGTGAAGTACCCATGTGATCAGCGAGCCGCGCTAGTGAGCGGGCGCATCGAACTCGCGATCCTGATCAGGTCGCCCTGACTGATGACCGGACTGCTGAGGGCGACATACGCCGGGCCGCGTGCGGTGTCCTCGACCCACCACAGGATCGGACCGCCAAACTCCGGCTCGACCGGAATGTATTGGGCGCGAACGCCCGGACGGATGTCGATATTCGGCACGGCCCAGGGCCGCGGGACATCGAGGCAACACCCGGCCGGCCCCTGCAGGGCGAGCAAGACAAGACTCCCCGACGAGTTCGTGAAGCGGTAATCGATGCACGGCGAAGGACCGATCCCGCATCCGGTAGGGGTACCGACCTGCACCTGGACGTCGAAGGGCACATACGACGGCACCAGCGGCCAAAACGTGAGCTGCGCCTCAGCCTGCTGCACATCGCCGGTGAGACGCTCCTGCCAGCTGACGGGTGAAGGCAGCGGTAGGGAACTGGCTGCTCTCGGAGCCACGCTTGGAGACGAGTCCGGCGCAACGAGCGGCGGTGCAGCGCAGGCGGTCAGCGCGAAGCACAGCAGAAGCAGTGAGCATCGGGCCATCCGACCCAGTATCACGGTGGGACTCGCGCCGACATCCGAGTTCTGACCGGTAAGTGCTACGTCTCAAGATAGCGAGCAGGACGGGCCGCGGGACTAGCGTGTTCATGATGCTGCGATCCCAGAACCTACGAGCGGGAGCTGTTGCGCTCGCCGTGACCGCGCTGATGCTGACGTCGTGCGGTTCGCTGCAGGGACTTGCCAACAGCTGCCGTGCGAGCGCGAGCGAATCGCCGATCCCATCCCAACCGGTCATTCGCACGATCCTGCTGAGCGACCGGTGGGCCGGGAGTCACGGCTCCCTGTGCTTCTCGGAGGTGCGCGTCTTCGACGGTCGGTTCCTGATCCTCGGCCACACTGACGGAACGCCGTCGATGGCGGACCCATGGTTCGCGGCCCTCCGCGGCTTGTCTCACCTGACGCTCTCGGACGACACGGGCCGGATCTACGCGACCTCCGGGACCGACGCGAGACCGGGCTATCCGGTCGGCATTGGGGTCGATGGGCTGCTGCCGCCGAGCCCCGGGGCCGCGACCGGCGATCTCCTGTCCGGCGCCCACGAGCTCACCATGCAGGTCGACAACGTCCTGGACCAGATCGATGGGCCATGGGTATTCGCCAATATCCCCGCGCGGTCAGGCGCGCTTGATGCGACCGCGACCGCCGCCGGCCGGGGGCTGCGGCTGTTCGACCTCGTCATGCGGGCGGATGGCTTTTCGGTCGCCTTCATGGACCTCGGCGGGTTCTCGACCCCTCCATTCGTCGGGATTCGCTCGCCGTACGCGGAATTCGCGTCAGCACGGGACACTCGCGGCAACACCTACGCCGTCGCCGGGCCGGAGCGGATCGGCCAGAGCACGCTCCTGTACATGAAGTTCGCACCCGCGCCGCCACCGGATGCGAGCCTGACGATCACGCTCGAGCGGATCTACGTGTCGAGCGCCCGGACCTGGCACGGAACGATCCGCGTTCGGTAACTTCGTTCTGAATTCAGTTCTTCCTTGGGCTCGGTAAGCGTTCGGGAATTGGTTACGGGCGAAAGAACGCACGAAGGAAGGCCAACGTTCCAGCCAGCCCGGCAACCACGCCGAGCAGCAGGCTCGCGGCGAAATCGCCCCGGCGCATGCCGATGCTGCAGACGGCCCCTAGGACGAGGCCGGCAATGACGAGCACGAAACCCCCGCTGAAGAAGGGGACAAGCCCATAACCGATCAACGCCCCAGCACCAACCATCCCGATGCGTCGCCTGGTCATCCGTGCATCAATGCTCGCGTCAGCATCTGGCATGGCGCCTAGCGGCCTTGGCCAGCCCCCAAGGAGATGTCGACCGTGGGATTGGCAAACCCGTCGCCTTGAAGATCCAGCAGTCCTCGGACCGTCAGGCGCTCGGGAATCCGGCTAAACGCGGTCGGCAGGGTCAGCGTGACCACCGCGCACGTAGCAAGGCCGCAGGCAGCCAACGCGCCCGCGGGCAGCGCCTGGCCGTCGAGGAGATAGCGGGTCGGATCGGTGGCCAGACCTGGTCGGATGGGTTCACTGAGTTGGATGGTGACGACGTTGTCATGGGCTTGGACGAGCTTCATGCGCGGGGGTCCCGCATCGATCACCTGCACCGTGACGGTCGTTGGGTCCGGATCGAGGCGACGGCCGGATTGGTCTTCGACGCGGACGATCTGCAGCGGATGCGGACCGACGCTGACGCCGTGAAAGAACGTGAACGTGACGGCGGTGCAATCGGCGTTGAGCGACGCCTCGATGGGAATGCTCCACATCGAATCGAACTCGGCGTCGGTGGACGTGTAGTAGCGCGACGTGACGTTGGACTCATACGCATCGATGGTCCCGACCGGACCCGCCGCAAAGCCATGCGAACCGCATGCCAGTCCGTGTTTCATCGGCGTGCTGTAGACGATCGTGATGGCATCTTCCGTGGCGATCGTGCTCACAACGTGCGGGCCGAGAACCCGAGCGCTTGCGATCTCGGGTGATGGTGACGGCGACAGACTTGGGCTCGGCGGCACAACCGACGTTACGCACCCGCCGAGGGCCAGTGCCAGCGTCAACGCCAGTAGCCGCATGTGGTCACCGTAAGCGTCGACGATTGCGGCGGATCGATTCAGTCGGTAGCCCGGATGGGATTCAAGGGCGCGGAAGTGATAGCGCACGAATGCTCGTGCTGAACGATCAGACGTGGCGTCGGCTGGGCTAGGCGGCACGTCTCCGCGGCAACAGTCCCGCTATCCATTTGGCTGACGTGTCCGAAGCGCGCCTAGATGGCCCTGACGGCGTCGCCAACGCGAATGGTGCCTGTCCCCGCAGGGATGATGCGGATCCCGAAGAACGTCTTGTGGTCCCACTGGCGGTGCCGCGCGAGCGTGCGCAGCGGCTCCTTCCCCATTTCCAGCGTCTGCGGGTCGATCGTCGTGAGCACGCACCGGTCGCAGCGCTCGGCGAAGCGGAACTCGACGCCGCCGATCCGCACCTGCTTCCAGTCATCCTCGACGAACGCGGCGTTGATCCCATCGACGACAACGGTTGGTCGAAATCTGTCCATCCTCACCGGTGCCGGCGCGTCCGCCCCTCTCTCATGTGCGTCCTCTTTCATCCATTCATTGAGCTGAGCCAACGACGCCGAAGACGTCAGCAGGACGGGACCCGCGTCGGAGAGATTCAACGGCTCGCCTGGACGCCCGCCGTGATCCAGGGAGATCGTGCGAC
>JALZAB010000058.1 GCA_030948585.1 Chloroflexota bacterium | reverse complement strand
GCCCAGCTGGCCGGGGGACCGCAGAGCGCGATCACCACCGCCCTTGTACGCGGTGATCGCCGTGGCGCGACTCGGCGCGCCGAGCAGCTGCGCGAGTGCTTCGGCCGTGATCGCATCGCTCTGCTGCTCACCCATCACCGCCACCCCGGCGACTCCTGGCTGGCCGCCGAGACGGCGTTGCTGGCTCGTCGCACCGGTCTGCCGCTGGCCGCTGCGGGGCTGCCTGTTCATGCCAGTCATGACGACAAACCCCTGCTCGACGTGCTCACCGCGATCCGTCACCGCACCACCCTGGACGGCGCCGCTGCGCACGGCCTGCTGCTGCCCAACGCCGAGCACCGGATGCGTTCGGAGATGGAATTGCGCGCCCTGCTCGGCGGCCACCTCGAGGCCTTCGATCTGGCCGCCCACCTAGCAGAACAATGCGCCGTTGACCTCGACTTCAGTGAGGCGCGCTTCCCCGGCTACCCCGTCCCCGAGGGGGAGACGCCGTTCTCAGTCCTCTACCGTCTCTGCCAGGAATCGGTGCAGCGCAAGTACCGGCCAATGACCCGTGCAGTGGCCTCCCGCCTGCAGCGCGAGCTCGAGGTCATCGAGAAGACCAACCTCGCCGAGTTCTTCCTGATCACCTGGGACATCATGCGATTCGCTCGCGAGCGGAACATTCCAGGGCAGGGAAGGGGCAGCGCCGCCGACAGCATCGTCGCCTACCTGCTCGACATCACCCGCGTCGACCCTGTCGCTCACGACCTGCTCTTCGAGCGCTTCCTCCACGAGGACCACCAGGGCACGCCGGACATCGACATCGACTTCTCCACCGACCACCGCGAGCAGGTGTTGCAGTACGTCTACGACAAGTACGGCGCCGACCGAACCGGCATGGTGGCCAACATCGTCACCTACCGGCCGCGCATGGCGATGCGCCAGGTGGGTGCGGCGATGGGCTTTCCGGAGACGGTCATCGGCCGCCTGGCCACGTCTGTCGACGGCTGGTACATGGTGGACGTTGGGTCCGCGCTGGAGAGTGCTGGTGTGGATGCACATGATCCCAACGCTGCGCTGCCATGGCGGCAGCTCTTCGAGGTGCTGGAACAGATCGACGGCACGCCCCGCCATCTGGGTATCCATGTGAGCGGGATGCTGGTCACCGGCGAGCCGCTCGTCGACGTCGCTCCGGTGGAGCGGGCCACCATGCCCGGCCGTGTGGTGGTGCAGTTCAACAAGGACGACGTCGAGGATCTCGGGCTCATCAAGATGGACCTGCTCGGCCTGCGCACGCTCTCGCTGATCAAGGACGCGGTCGCGATGATCGACGAGCTCCACGGCGTGCGGCTCGACCTCGGCACGATCGCGCTCGACGACCCGGCGGTGTACGACCTCATCTGCGAGGTCGACACCATCGGCCTCTTCCAGGTCGAGAGCCGCGCCCAGGCCCAGGCGCTGCCGCGCGTGCGGCCGCGGAACTTCGCGGACATCGTGGTCGAGGTCGCGATCATCAGGCCCGGCCCGCTGCAGGGGAACATGGTCAACCCGTACATCAACCGCCGGCAGGGCCGAGAGCCCGTCGCGTACGCCCATCCGCTCCTCGAGCCGATCCTCAAAGAGACGCTCGGCGTCATCCTGTTCCAAGAGCAGATCCTCCGCGTCTCCATGGCCGTCGCAGGCTTCACCGCGGCCGAGGCCGACAAGCTGCGCCGGGCGATGAGCCGCGCACGCTCGAGCGAGGACATGGAAGCGCTCCGTGAGCCCTTCGTGCGCGGTGCCCTGGCCCATGGCGTCGACGACGCGACGTCCAACCTGATCTTCGGCCAGATCGCGGCCTTCGCCGAATTCGGCTTCTGCAAAAGCCACGCAGCGGCATTCGCACTGACGGCGTATCACACCGCCCACCTCAAGCTGTACTACCCGGCCGAGTTCTACGTCGGCCTCTTCAACAACCAACCCATGGGCTTCTACTCGCCGGCCGTGATCGCCGGCGACGCGAAGCGTCACGGAATTCGGATGTTGCCGGTCGATGTCAACCGGTCTCAAGCAAAAGTGGTCGTCGAACTGCGTGCGTCGGGGGCCGGTGTGCCTTCTTCGCTCGGTCGGTCACACGCGTCCGTGACGACCGCACATCCCTACGGACCGACTCTTCGCTCAGAAGTCACCCCGGCCCCCAATGACCGCACGCCCAACTCCTCGGATGAGATCGTCGCCGATCGGTCCGTCACCATCGCTCAACATCGCGCGTGTCGGGTGCATGACGTCCGGCTCGGATTCGGTGAGGTCAAGGGGTTGGGTGCGGCTGAGGCTGGCGCGATCGTTCGAGAGCGTGAGCGGGGGGACTTCGTGTCGTTCGATGATTTCGCGCAACGCGTCGGCTTGAAAGAAGAGGCCCTCCGCAATCTCGCGCTTGTTGGCGCGTTCGACTCGCTCGGGGAAGCCCGCCGGGCGCTGTTGTGGCGCGCTCGGGACGCGCATAAAGGATCGCCCGGGTTCAGCCGGCCGGTCTTGGCGTATCCGACTTCGCAGGCGCCGGTGTTGCCGGCGCTCAGTGAGCAGGAGCGCACGGCGCTCGACTACCGGATCACGGGCATCCCGACGGGGCCGCAGGTCATGCAGTTCTATCGCGAGCGGTTGGCGGGTCGCGGGGTCCTGTCATCGGCCGATGTGCAGCGTCGGGCGCACGGGACGACGGTGACCGTGGCCGGCGCGATGGTGGTGAAGCAGCATCCGGAGACGGCGAAGGGACACGTGTTCCTGTCGCTCGAGGATGAATTCGGTCTCGTGAACATCATCATCCGCCCGGCCACGTACGCGAAGTACAAGCCGGTGGTCGATCTGGGAGGCGCGGTCGTCGTCGAGGGGACGCTCCAGCACGTCGACGGGGTGGTCTCGGTGCTGGCGCGCCGCCTCG
Organism: Chloroflexota bacterium; assembly: GCA_030948585.1. Classification (GTDB taxonomy): domain Bacteria; phylum Chloroflexota; class Limnocylindria; order P2-11E; family P2-11E; genus UBA4735. Next base: position 68,277 of record JALZAB010000058.1, on the reverse strand, counting down.
ACGAGCTCGCGTTGTTCGTGAAGCTCGCGTCGCGCGATTGGCAGTGACCGTTATCGGACGGTGACGGTCCCGGTCATCGTCGTGTGGATCGAGCAGAAGTACGTGAACGTGCCGGTGTCGGTGAACGTGAAGCTGAAGGTGCCGCCGGCGGCCACCTGACCGTCGAACTTCCCGTCCTTGTTCGGCGGCGTGCCGCTCGAGACGGTGTGGCCGGTGCTGTCCTTGTTGGTCCACGTGACCTTCGTGCCCTTGGCCACGTCCGTGTTCGCCGGGAACCTGAAGCCCTGGATGTCGATGTTGACGGCCGCCGCCGCGGGCGCGGCCGGCGCGGCGGTGGCGGCGGGGCTGCACGCGGCGAGGAGCGCCGCGATGCCAAAGAGTGCACTGATCGCGCGGATCGATCGCGTCATGACGCCTCCTGTCGTTGTGGTGCCTCCTATACGGATGAGCCCGGCCGAGGGATGACCCCGGCCGGGCTCGCGGAGGAAGGAGGGTGGAGTGGACTAGGGAACAGCGAACAGGTAGGTGGCGCGGCCCTCGTCGCCGATGACGATGGTCAGGAGCCAGGGGCCGGGTGCCGGTTCGCTGAGGGCCAGGCTGTACCGGCCGGCGGACCGTTCCTGGCCGATGAAGATGTCGTGATGCTCGTGCCCAACGGCGGTGCCCTGGTAGGCGAGGATCGCGCTCAGCGGCTTGCCGGTCACGGGGGCGCCGTTCGCGTCGGTCAGATCGACGAGAGCCTGCGCTCCGTCCGAGGTGACGACGTGCCGGACGGTCGCGGTGTAGGGACCGGCCGTCAGCTGGACGGCCGGTGCGTCGTTATCGGTCGAGGTCGATCGACTGGTCGCTGCGACGCCGCCGGCGGCGGCCGCGAGTGCGGCCGCCGCCAGGATCGCTCCGACGATGATCGTGCGGAGGGGCATCGCTACTTGCCTGCGAACTTGTCGGGGAACTGCTTGACGATCGCTTCTGCGAGCGGGTCTGAGATCTTCTGGCTGTGGTTTGAGGCGGTCTCGATGTCGTCGAACGTCTTCGTCGTGTCCTTCGCGGCCTCGTCGGCGATGAACGCCGAGATACCGGTGACGTGCGCGACGAGGAGATCGGCAACGGCGCCCTTGGGAAGGTTCGGGTTCGCGCCGGTGATGAAGGCGTCAAAGTCCTTGCGGTATCCATCAAGGTCCGCCTTGGCCTTGTCGATCATCGCCTGGTCCTTCGCTGCGGTGCCCTTCGTGAGGTTCACGAAGAAGCCGATGTGCTTGCGCCAGAGCTCGAGGAACGTGGTCTTGGCGGCATCGCCGTAGACCGAGCCAATGGCGTTGCCCAGACCGACGGTGTTCTTGTCGAGGGTCGCGGCAGCCTGCTCGAAGCCGGCGTTGTTGAAGCCGAGCGCACCACCGGTGGCGTAGCTCGTGAGCTGGACGTGCTCGTCGAGCAGCAGGTTCAGCGCGACGCGCAGGTCAGCGGCCTTCGAGGCCGGATCGCCAGGGAACTTGTCGGGGAACTGCTTGGCGATAGCGCCCGCCAGCGGGTCGGCGATCTTCTGGCTGTGGTCCGCGGCGACCATTGCCTTGTCGGGCCAGGTCGGGTCCTTCGCGGCCTGCGCATCGATGAGCGCCTCGAGACCCTTGACGTGGTTCACAAGGAGGTCCGCGACGGCGCCCTTTGGCAGGTTCGGGTTGGCGCCAGTGATGAACGCGTCAAAGTCCTTGCGGTACCCGTCGAGGTCCGCGTCGGCCTTCGCTTTCCCCGCGGCGTCGCCCTTGGCCGCAGCCTGGGTGTACGCGACGAAGAAACCGATGTGCTTGCGCCAGAGCTCGAGGAACGTGGTCTTCGCGGCGTCGCCGTACGCGGCGCCGATCGCGTTGCCCAGCCCGACGGTGTTCTTGTCCAACGTCGCCGCAGCGGTGTTGAAGCCGGCGGTGTTGCCAAGGAGCGCCTGATCTGTGGCCTGGGCGGTGATGTACACGTGGTCGAGGAGAAGGAGGTTCAACGCGACGCGGAGATCAGCGGCCTTGGTGGCCGATGTCGCCATGGACGACGCGCTCGCGTTGGCTGTCGCGCTCGCCGACGCCGCGGCACGGGCCGATGCGCTTGGGCTCGCGGCTCCAGTGTTGCCGCCGGTGCCGGCCGATCCGCAGGCTGCTGCCGTGATCGAGAGAACGATCCCGGCCGCGGCCAATCTCAAGAACGTGCGCTTCATGTCAAGGGTCTCCTATTCGTATTTCGCCGATTTGGGACGCGAGGCAATGCGGGTCAGCGAACGACGACCCGGGCGGTCATGTTGTTGTGGCGCGAGCAGAAGTACGCGTACTCGCCCGCGGTCGTGAAGGTGAAGGAGAACGTCTTGCCCTTTTCGGGCAGCGCGCCGTTGATGCGGCCGTCCGGTGCGATGTCGTAGTTCCCGAAGTCATCCTTCTTCACCGACGTACCGGTCGTGACGGTGTGCAGGATGTCATCGCCGTTCGTCCACGTGACGGTCGTGCCCGCAGCGATCGTCAGCTCAGCCGGCTGGAACCGGAAGCTCGCGATCTGGACCTGGGCCGTCGATGGCGCCGATCCGGCCACGGCCTGGGGGCCGCATGCGGCGAGGGCCATCGCCGCGACCAGGATGATGGGACGGAGATGCGAGACGTTCATGGCGGGGTGTACGCGCACCGCGAGCGAGGTGGATGACCGAAGACACAACGATCGGGCAACGGGCACCGGTGGCGCCTATTGCCAATGCAGCCCCACATCGCCGGCACCATGGGCGTGCTGCGGTCGGTCCCCGAGCGGTGCGAACGCGAGCAGCGTGAGGATCAGCGCGAGGCCGAGCGCGGGGACGGGAACGAGCGCTGCGGCCGCGCCGAGTCGCGCCACGACGCGCCGGGGGAGCCGTTCGTGGACGAGCCACAGCTCGATCGCCAGCACCACCACGCCTTCGAACACCGTGGCGATGACATCGGCCCGGCCGATCGGCTCCGGTTGCTCCGGGAGGAATGGCAGGCCGAGCGATCGGGACCACGCCCATACGACGATCGTCCCAAGGTTCGCGATCGTGAGGACGGTCGCGAGCCGGGGACCAGGCCGCCGGACCCACAGCGCGCCCGTGACGACCTGGACGGCCGCGATGCCGATGAAGAATGCCGCCGCCATACCCTCGTGTTCACCGACGACGCCGATGTGGATCGCGCCGGCCCCGAGCGAACAGGCGGCGATGAGCGCCGCGATCGCCGACCGGACCGCACCGTGCGGGTCCGCGCTGGGGGGGATGGCGCCGGCCTGGCGCCGTCCGCGACGGCGCCAGGCCAGGGCGAGGATCGGGCCGCCGGTCAACAGGAGCGCCGCCGCCGCGAGGAGGTGGGCGCCGTCGTGACCGAACGGCACTAGCGGGTCGCGAGCGCCGGGGCCTCGTTGCGGGCCATGAATCCGACGCCGAGGCTGACCACCGCAAGCGCGATGTGAATCACGTGCAGCACGATGTTGGCTGGAATGCTGAACAGACCGAAGAGGTTCGGGCTCGCGACGACGGCCACGAAGATCACGACGTACAGCACGCCGAAGCCGATGACCCCGTTCACGAGGGCCATCCCGGTCTGACGCGAGATGTAGAGAGCAAGCAGGCCGGTCCCGAGGTGAACGATGTTGTGCAGCGTGTCGGTCGGGGCGAGAGCGCCGGCTTGCGCGCCGACGATCGGGTTCGGCACGAAGCCGAGGATCCCGACCAGGACCAGGGTGACCCCCGCGATGAGCGCCCAGAGCTGTGCGAGCCGCATGTGTAGCCTCCCGTTGTTTTTGGTGTCGGGAGGGGAGTACGAAGCCGACCGACACGCGGATGACACCGGTAGAGTCCAAGCGTGGGGTCATCCGGTCCTGGGGCCGATGTCGTATCCGCTGCCAAGGCAGGAGAAGACAGGATGCTCATGGCCCGGATCGCAGACGGGGATGCCGCCGCGCTCGGAGAGCTGTACGACCGGTACGGCCGGATCGTCTTCGGCGTGCTCTATCGGACGCTGGGCGCAGCCGAGCCCGCCGAAGAGGTGGCCCAGGACGCGTTCCACGCCGCCTGGCGCCGGGCCGGTACGTACCGTCCCGACCGCGGTTCGGTGCGCACGTGGCTGCTCGCGATCGCGCGCAACGCGGCGATCGACTGGCGCCGCACGAAGGGCAAACGCATCGAACGCGAAGCCGCCATTGACGAAGCGGCGGAGCTGGTCGAGGAGACCCACGTCGACGATCGGGTCATCGCCACCCTGCAGGCCGAGCGGGTCCGGGCGGCCGTGGCCGCACTCCCCGACGAGCAGCGGGCGGTGCTGACCCTCGCGTTCTGGTCCGGCCTGTCCCAGAGCGAGATCGCCGGCCGGACCGGCGTTCCACTCGGGACGATCAAGAGCCGCGTACGGCTTGGCATGTCGAAGCTTCGAGAGAGCCTTCGACCGGAAAGCGAGGACGCATGAACGGCCACCCGACCGATGACCTGGCCGCGTACGCGATCGGCGCGCTGGACGGACCCGAGCAGCGGGCCGTGGCGGCACATGTGGACACGTGCCCGATCTGTCGCGCGGAGGCCCGCTCATTCGCGGAGACGACATGGGCGATCGCGGAGACCGCCGAACGGGACGTGCCACCGCGACTGCGCGGCGCCATCGTCGAGCGGGCGCTGCAGCCGGCTCGCGCATCGTCGCTGCGGGAGATGCTTCGCGTGCTGTGGCGACCCGTCCCCATCGCCGTGCCGCTCGCCCTCGCCGCCGTGCTGCTGTTCGCGATGGCGGGGTATGCGACCGCGCGACGTGACGCGGATCGCTACGCCGCGACGATCGCGTCGGTGGCGGGCGCGAGAGTGGTTACGCTCGCCGCGACCGGAGCGGCGTCCACGGGCATGCGGGCCTCGCTCGTCGTGCCGGCAGACGGCGCGACGCCGTTCCTGGTCCTCGACCTGCCGGCCCCGGCCGCGGGTAAGACCTGGGAGGCGTGGGTCATCCACGGAGACGTCGCCGCGCGCGCCGGGATCACGGATGATCGCGGCGCGACCACGCTCCAGCTCGGGGCGCCACTTGCGCCCGGCGACACGGTCGCCATCACGGCGGAGGCCCAAGGGGGTGTTGACCGGCCGACCAGCGGTCCCGTGCTGGCCGGCTCGTCCTAGGCGACGCTCCGCGGACATCGCCCGCGAGCGCGTCCGGCATGGTCGTGAGAGCCGATGAGCCGGCTCTTGTACGCGTGCCCTCTATGCGAAGCCACGGGCTGCGCCGATCGCAATGACCAGTCCGGCGACCGTGATGGCCGCCGCGGACAGCACCGGCAGAGCGCGGGTGACCGCGGACCCGGCGAATCGTACGAGCGATGGATTGCGCGTCATCGCGCGCTGCCCCCAGACGAACGCGAGGCCGATCGCGGTCAGCACCGCGGCGAGGCCGACGCTGAATGCGGCAACGAGGATCATTCCAAGGAGCACGTTATGGAATGAGACTGCCGCGAGCAGGACGACCAGTGCCGTCGGACACGGCAGCAAGCCACCCGACACGCCCAGCGCCAACAGTCCGCGCAGCCCGATCGGACGGTCGTGGCGATGCTGACCGGAGCCGTCGCCGTGCTCGTGGGCGTGCCCGTGATCCTCGTGCGCCGCTGCCCGGGTGGCGCGCAGCCCATTCCAGCGCGCGCGTAGGAGGCCGAGCCCGATGACCGCCACGAGCACACCAGAAAGCACGCCGAGGATCGGGTAGAGACGCTCCGGCAAGATGTACTGCGCCGCCACGAGCGTCACCGCGCCGAGCACGTAGACGCCGACCGTGTGGGTCACCGTAACGGTGGATCCGAGGATGACCGCCTGGGCCGCGGTGCCGCGGGAACCCACCAGGTAGGCCGCGACCATCGCCTTCCCGTGACCGGGACCGATGGCATGCAGCGCGCCAAGGATCATCGCCACCACGAGGGCCGCGAGGAGCGCGCCGGCATCGCTGGTCCCCGAGCGGAGGAACGCCGCGAGCTGATCGGCGCTGGTGTCGATCGCGAACCGCGGCGCGCCGGCGACGGCGGTACCCGCCGCGGGGGGTACCGCGGCGAGATCGACGGTGGCGGTCGCATCGGTCACGTCCGGCGGCGTCGATGTCGGATCGTTCGGATACGAACGAAGCTCATTGGTCGGGTCGTTCGCCGCCACGCTCGCGTCGCGCACCGCTCCTTGGATCACGATCGAGTGCCAGCCGATCCGGCCGGCGAACGTCGCATCGCGGTAGTCGATGCGCTCGCCCTCCCTCGCGCCAGGCGCGGCGAGGTCGAGCGTCACTCGGAGGGTCGCGAGTCCGGCCTGCCCGATCAGCTGTTCCGTCGTCGAGGTTGTGAGCGCCATGTGGACCGGCACACCGCCCACGGAGAGGCTGAGGCCGTCGATGATCGCCGGCACGATCCCGTCGACCCGTCCGGCCTGCAGCTCCTGCAGGGTCGGGATCTCCGCGAGGTCGAGCACGTAGCGAACGCGGATCGCGTCCGCGCCCACGGTGACCCGGTTGAAGTGATTCACCGTGAAGTTCCCGAGCGGATGGGCGGCGGCGGGCGCCGCGGAGACCGCGGCGAACAGGATCGCGAGCCAGAGTGCGACGACGATCCGTCTCATCGGGTCTGCAGCTCAGCGATGCGTTGTGCGAGCGCCACATCGCCTGCGGCCTGCGCGATCCTCTCCGCCCGATGGACCGCGCTGGGATCCCGCCAGCCGAGCCTGAGTGCCTCATCCGCGTGCCGCGAGGCCGCGACGAGGTCGCCGGTCTTGTACTCGGTCCAGGCCAGGGTCATGGCAACGGTGACGCTGGGCCGGATGGCGTACTCGGCCCGAGCCGCCGCGAGCGCCTCATCGAGCCGACGGCCGTGGTCGGCATCGAACAGCGCGAGATCGACGTCCGTGCGCACGCCATTCGCTTTCAGGAGCTGCTCCATCGCGTCGACCACGGCCGCATCCTGCGCGGCGCGCGTGCTGTCGCCGAGCCGATCGTGGAGGTCGGCCAGAGCGATGAAGAAATCAGGCACCGGAAGCCGCGCGGCGATCCGCTCGTACAGTGCCGCAGCACCAGCGAGATCGCCGCGTGAGGCGAGCACGCGGGCCTGCCCGGCAGTGGCGAACACGTAGCCGTCCACCCGCTGCAGCGCCTCGTCGTACGCGCGCGATGCACCGCCCAGGTCGTTCTTGGCAAGGAACAGGTTCCCGAGCTGGACCGCGGACCAGGCCGTCCCCTCGGCGCGCGGCGCTCCCGAGTCCACCGCGCGCCGCATGGCGTCGATGGCGCCATCGATGTCGCCATGGAGCTCACGAAGGTACGAGACGCGGGAGTACGAGGCGAGATCAGGCCGGAGGTCGACCATTCGCTGGGCCGACGCGATGGCTTCGTCGTATCGGCCGAGCTCGACGTACGCGTCGGTCAGCACGCCGTAGACGGCAGGCCGATCCGGCGCCCCGGCTTGCGCGACCTGACCCAGCCGGAGGGCCGCCGTGAAGTCGTGGCGCGACAGCGCGAGGTTCGCGGCGGTCAGCGCGACGTCCGGATCGGCGGGGGCCTTGGCCACCGCAGCATCGATGAGCGCAGCGGCCTTGGCGTACAGGTTCGGGTCGTACGTCTCGCGGACGCGCGCGAGATAGGCGGCGGCGAGGCCGGCGGCGGCCCTCGGATCGTCCGGCGCGTTCGCGAGCCTGGCCTGGGCCTGCGCGATCGCCCGTTCGCCATCGGCCCGCGGATCGAGGAGCCGTTCGATGGCCGCGGGGATCTCCGTGACCTCGGTTCGGGTCGCCGCAAGGAACGCGGAGAAGGCGCCCACGCAGGCGGCGAACGCGATCAACCACAGGGCTGTACGTCTCACGGCCGCAGGACCTGGGCCTTCGCCGTGTCGGTCTGGCTGCCAAGCGCGCAGGTCACGGTCAAGATCGTCTCGCCGCTGTCCGTCAGTGGCTCATAGGTCCAGCTTGCGACGCCTTTGGCGTCGGCCGTCCGCTCGCCCCCGTCGATCAGCGCCCCTGACGGCCGGCGAATGAGCAGGCCGCACGTCGACGCCGGGGTGGTGAGGAGCGCGAGGGCGCTCGCGCTGGATGCCGTGATGGCGACGAAGTACGACGGGAGCACCAGTCCGGCCGGTGGCTTGGTGCCCAACGTCGGAACGGCTGCCGGCGCATCGGTCGACGTGCCGGTGGCCGCCGGAGCCGCCGTCGGCGGGCTCGGTGCTGCGGCGGGCGCGCTGCACGAGACCAGCAGACCGATCGCGAGGACGAGTGCGACGCGGCCGCCGGGGAGCTTGCGCTCCCCGGCGGTGAACGACGAGGGCGTTCGTCCGCGATCGCGCACTGTTACGGGGTCACCGGCTCTGACCGGTGGCCGGGGTACGTGTGGTCGAAGCCCTGCGACGGTGTCGCGGCGTAGGGGAAGGCTCCGAGGAATGCGCTGTCATTGGCGTTGACTCCGTCACCGAGCTGGTTGTTCGGCGACTTGTTCTGGTTCGGTGTGAACGGCGTGCCGCCGGCCACCGCCTGAAGGGCGATGTCGATGGCATCGTCGCCGAGCCGACGGCCGTTCGGGTAGCCCTGGTTGTCACCGCCGAGCACTCCCATCCGGTTCGGCGAGGCCGTAACCGGGACGGCGAGGTTGAGCCGGAGCTCTTCGGACGGCTTGACGTACTGGGGCTTCGTGAGACCGGGGATCCCAGTCAGGAAGATCGCCACGAGGTCCATCCGGGGAGTCGGCGGGACGTCGATCCCGTAGATGGCCTTGAGCAGGCGCGCGGCCTCAGGGTCGGTGACCCCGGCGAGGAACTGCGCGTCATCCTTGGGCTCGGAGCTGTTCCAGAGATCCTTCGCCCCGAGCGGGACGACGACCTCGTTCACGAGCGGAGCACCAAGGCGTGAGACCTGGACCCAGGGACCGTTCGTGCCATTCGTCCCATCGCCGTTCAGGACCTTGACCTTCTGGCGGTAGGCAGTGGTCCAGCCGCCGATGACCGAGAAGTCGGCCTTCGGATCGGTCGGAGCGAGTCCGTTGTTCGTGAGCTTGGCGATCGGGACCTGCAGAGCGATCGAGAGGACGTTATAGCCCGAGAGATCGTCGCGGCCGCCGCCCTTGTTCCCGGGCGCGCCTGGACGGATCGTCAGGAGGTCGAACGTCGCACCGAGATCGGCGTAGAAGGGGTCGTCGCGCTGGCCGGCGAAGGCTTTGATGCCATCGCTGCAGTTGACGACCGCGGATTGCGCGAGTGTCGCGTAGTTCGGTGTGGACTTCGGGCCGATGTTGTTCGGCGGCACGATGCCGGAACAGATCTGGCTCGAGCTCCCGTTGCTGTACGTGCGGCTGACGGTGAACGTCTGGAAGACGTTGAGGTTCGGGTCGTTCAGCGAGTTCACCGCGCCGGTGTTGTAGAGGAAGGTGTTGCCGTTACGGACGGTGGTGGTGAACCGGAAGTCGAACATCTGGTCCGGGATGGTGTCCCCGTTGTCGTCGATGTTGAGGCGGTAGAGGACGTCATCGCCAAAGCGATAGAAGTTCGGCCCTCCGGCCGGCTCTTGGAACGGGTAGTAGTTCGCGATGATCGTTGCCGTCGTCGGCGCATCGGGGCTACGGAACATGTAAAAGTCCGTGGCGTCCGCGGCGGGATCCTGACTGATCATCGGCGCCTCGCGGTGGCTCGACGCGCCGCTGAACGGCGGGACGAGGGCGATGGCAAGAAGAGCTGCGGTGGCCACGACGGCCACCGTGCGCTGGCGTTTGGTCGCTCGCATGGTTGATCCTTTCGGCTAAGTTCCCTGACCGGGCAGTGCTGGGTCGCTGACGCGTCAACGGGTGATTACGAAAGCGTCTCGCGAACGGATTGCCACGGAACCGGCCCCACCGGCTGTCCGTGGCGGAGATCCACTCGGTCGCTCTACGCGTAGGCTCACGACGTGATCTCGACGCCCGCCTGCCGGATCCTCTTTTACACAGGAAAAGGCGGCGTCGGGAAGACGAGCGTTGCGGCCGCGACCGCGCTCCGGTGTGCTCGCCGCGGGGCCCGCACGATGGTGATCTCGACGGACCTCGCTCACTCGCTGGGCGACGCATTCGATCGCGACCTCGGCGCGGAGCCCGTCCTGGTCGCGCCGAATCTGTGGGCACACGAATCCGACGTCATGCACGAGGTCGCCAAGTCCTGGGGCGCGATCCAGGAGTACATCAAGACGATCTTCCAGTGGCGCGGCATCGACGAGGTGCTGTCGGAAGAGATGAGCGTGCTTCCGGGGATGGACGAGCTCGCGGCGCTGTTGCGGATCGTGGAGCACCACGACAGCGGGAAATACGACCTGATCGTCGTGGACGCCGCGCCGACCGGCGAGACCCTGCGACTACTCTCGCTGCCCGAAGCATCCCGCTGGTGGCTCGAACGGATCGTGCCGCTACAACAGAAGCTCACGAAGATCGCAGGCCCGATCGTCCGGCGCATGATCGGCATGCCGATGCCGAGCGACGCGGTCTTCGCGGCGGGGGAGAAGCTGTTTCGGCAGCTCGACCATCTCCACGAGCTGCTGATCGATCCCGAACGGACCTCCGTCCGGATCGTCCTCAACCTCGAGAAGATGGTGATCAAGGAGGCGCAGCGCTCGTTCACGTACTTTCATCTCTACGGCTACGCGACCGACCTCGCGATCGTCAACCGGGTACTTCCCCTCGATCCGGGCGCGTACTTCGCGGCATGGCAGGAGACGCAGCTGCGCTACCTGCCGGTCGTCGAAGAGTCGTTCGCTCCCGTCCCGGTGCGCACGGTGCCGTTCTTCGACCGCGAGGTGGTGGGGCTCGAGATGCTGGATCGCCTGGCGACAGCCCTGTTCGCCGAGGATGACCCCGCGCGGACGTTCTACGCCGGTCATCCCTACCGCGTCGATCGGAATGACGCGGGGTTCACCCTGTCACTGGAGCTCCCGTTCGTTTCGAAGAGCGACGTATCGCTGACCCGCAACCAGGACGAGCTCACCGTGCGCGTTGGCGGATTTCGGCGCAATCTGATCCTGCCCCGGATCCTCGTGAGCGCACCGACCCAGGGGGCAACGTTCGAGGACGGTGCACTGCGTATCCAATTCGGGATGCCATCACCCGTGGGCGTTGGAGGTACACCGTGAAGGAACAGCTGACTGCGGAAGACCGGATCCGGGAGCTCGAAGCGCGCCTGGCCCGCCTGGAGCGGCCCGCCGATCGTGTCGGGGACCGGATCCAGGACGTGATCCGCGGTGTCGTCCCCGACGAGACCCGGGGCCACATGCGCGCCGCCTGGCGTGAGCAGCTCCTCGCGGCGCGGTCATTCATCGATCACTGGATCGAGAGCGACGGTCCGGACCGAGCCACGCCCGCGCGCGAACGGATAGACGTGCGGTAGCTTCCGGAGCGGGAACCCCGTGCCGGTCAGACCGGCCCGGCCCGTTCGGGCGTGGCGCGGGCCGCCGGCCGACACATGTCGGCAAACGCGCGAAGCCGTGGTGCGGCCGGGGCGAACCGATACCGAACGGTCATCGCCAGGGTGGGGCGGCGACGGGAGACTCAGCCGCAGCGGCGCGAACGGGGAGAGTTAGTTGGACGGCGTAGGCACCGTGGGCCCGCCTGGGCTCGCGCAGGACCTGCTCGACTCCATCTTCAAGGTGGCGACGGAGCTCGTCCGCGGCGAGCGCGCGTCCCTGCTCGTCCGGGACAGCGTGACCACGGACTTCGTGATCGCGCACGCGGTCGGCATCGCCGACGACCTGAAGAAGGCGGTTCGCATCCGGCAGGGCGAAGGCGTCGTCGGCTCGGTCGCCGCGTCCAAGCGCTCCATGCTCGGACGATCGGGCGACAGCGCGCTGCGGGATGGCGCCGATCCGGGCCGCTACCGCACCTCATCCTTCATGTCGGTGCCGATCGTCGTCGGCGACGAGTCACGCGCGGTCCTCAACATCGCCGATCCGATCGGCGGCCGCCCGTTCGGCGAGGCCGACCTCCTCACGTTGGAGCTGCTCGCGAGCCACATGGGCGCATGCCTGCTCCAGCAGGAGCAGGGCGAGGCGATGGAGCGGCTAGCGGAGACGGACCCGGTGACCTGGCTGTTCAACCGCCGGCACTTCGACCGACGCCTTGAGGCCGAGCTGAATCGCGCGCTGCGCGCCGAGCATCTTCTGGGGCTCCTCATGATCGATGTCGATGATTTCAAGACCATCAACGATCGCTTTGGCCATCGGGTCGGAGACGCCGTCCTCCGTACGGTCGCGGCCGGCATCAAGCAGGCCGTGCGGGTTTACGACGTGCCCACCCGCTTCGGCGGCGACGAGTTCGCCATCATCCTTCCGGAGTCCGATTCGGAGGTCGCGTCCCGCGTCGCGCGCCGCGTTCTCGAGAAGACCGCTGCGCAGCCGCTCCCGCCGGAGCTCGCGGCCGCGGGTCAGGTGATCGGCCTCTCCATCGGCGTGGCCACATTCCCCCGTTCTGCCGGCGACGCGACGGCGCTCCTCGAGTTCGCCGACACCGCGATGTACAAGGCCAAGGCCGCCGGCGGTGGCGTACGGGTCTGGGAGCACAGCTTCGCGGAGGGTCCGCGTGGCTCGCTCCGCCCGCGCTCCTCGGCGCCGCCCACTCCGTATCTCGCCGAGCCCGCGCGTCTGGCATCGGCGGCCTTGCAGAGCCACCTCCCTCGGGCGTTGGCGGCTGAGTGGAACGCCGTCGTCGTGGGCAAGGAAGGGCAGGTGCTCACGGTCGCACTGCCGTCGCCGAACACCGCTGCTGTGGACGCGATCTCAAAGGCGTCGGGCTTCGCGGTCTATCCCGTGTACAGCAACTCGACCGACCTGGAGGCGACCCGCGCCCGGCTGACCCAAGCGCCGGTCTAGCGCGCGCTAGCGCGCCCGGGCTTCCTCGCGCTGCACGCCGCCGTCGGCGCCTTTGAACAGGTAGCCGACGCCGGGCACCGTCTGGATCACGTCGCGGGTGCGGCCATCGGCTGCCAGCTTGCGGCGCAGCCGGCTCACGTTGAGCTTCACGAGATCGCCGCCGACATCTGCGTCGTAGCCCCACACGCCCTCGAGGATCTCCTCCTGGGTGAGGACGCGCCCGGGATTCGCCATGAAGTGCCGCAGCAGCTTGAATTCGGTCGGTGACAGGTGCACGGGCACCTCGCCCGTGCGGACCTCGTGCGTTGCTTCGTCGAGCACGATGTCACCGGTCGTGTACACCGACGGTGCCGGCCGGCCCCGTGCATGGACCGAGCGGCGGAGGATCGCCTTCACGCGCGCCACGAGCTCCTTCGGCCGGAACGGCTTCGTGATGTAGTCGTCCGCCCCGAGCTGGAGCCCGCGCAGGATGTCGGACTCGTCCTGCCGCGCGGAGAGGAGCAACACGGGGATGTGCTCGTCGACGTGACGGATGCGCTCGAGGACGACGAAGCCCGCGAGCTTCGGGAGATTGATGTCCAGCACGACGAGGTCGGGCTTCTCGCGGGCGAGGGTCTCGAGCGCGGCCTCGCCGTCGTATGCGCGGACGACCTCGTATCCCTCTCGCCGTAGCGCGTAGTCGAGCAGCTCCACCAGATCGCGGTCGTCATCGACGACCAGCAACTTCACGCTGATCCAGCCTCCTGCGCGAGCTCGCGTGCCTTCGGGAGAGTGAAGTGTACCGAGGTGCCGCGTTCGGGCGCACTGTCGACTCCGATCTCGCCGCCTTGCGCCTGCACGATCGCGCGGCAGATCGTGAGCCCGAGCCCGAGTCCGCCCATCTCGCCGCGCACATTCCGCGATCGGAAGAACCGCTGGAACAGCCGAGCGAGCTCCTCAGGAGGGATGGCTGGACCGTCGTTGTGGACGGTCACCTTCACGAAACCGGCGCTCGACTCGGTGCGGAGGGTGATGTCGGAGCGCTCGGTCCCGTATTTGCCGGCGTTGCCGAGCAGGTTGGCGAAGACCTGACCCGTCCGGCGGGGGTCGCACACGACGCGATCCGTGGCCCGTCCGAACTGTGTCACCAGGCGCTGGCCTTTCGACTCGAGGATCGACCGGACGAAGACGAGGCTGTCCTCGAGGATCGCCTTGATGCTCGTGGGCACCGCGCGGACCTCGAACGTCCCGGCCTCGATGCTGCCGGCGTCCAGCAGGTTCTCCACGAGATGCTCGAGCCGCAATGCGCTGCGCCGCAACGTGCCGACCATCGCCCGGAGCTCCTGCCGCGGCATCGAGATGGCGTCCTGATGCACGAGGTCGAGCGACGCGGTCATTGCGGCGATCGGAGTCCGGAGCTCGTGGGCCACGTCGAGTAGGAACTCCTCCTTGAGCCGAAGGAGCTCGGCGCTCGCGGTGACGTCGCGCACGGTATGGATGGTCGCGCGCGTGGGTGAGCCGACCAGCGGCGTCGACACGATCTCGAGGACGCCCATGCGCTCTTCACGGGGGAACCAGGCTCGTCGAATGGCCTGCCCTTCCGGGTTCTGCACCGTGACCGCGCCGGAAACGAGGAGCAGCTCCTCGAACGCGCTGCCGACCAGCGTGTCCTCGCCGAGCAACCGGAACGCCGCGGGGTTCGCCGAGAGCACCGTTCCCAGCGCGTCGGTGATGAGGATCCCGTCGGTCAGCGCGACGAAGGCGTCCTCGAAGGCGACGCCGGTGATGGAGTCGGAGGCCCGCCGGCCCCCGGTCCGCCGCCGTTCGTCCGCGGCGTCACTCAGCCCGGTCATCCGGCGTCAGTATCGGGCTCGGCGATCTTGCGCACGGTCTCGAGCGTGTCGATCTCGCTCGCGGGCTTGTCCGGCCGCAGTCGCACGATGCGCGGGAAGCGAAGGGCGAACCCCGACTTGTGGCGCGCGCTGCGCTGCACCTGATCGAACGCCACCTCGATGACTGTGTCCGGCTCGACGAGGCGCACCCGTCCCAGGTCCTGGAGCGTGTGCGCCTTGAAGTACTCGGTCATCTCCGCGATCTCCTTGTCGGTGAGGCCCGAATACGCCTTGCCCACGTTGAGCAGGCGGTCCCCATCGCGTACGGCAAACGTGTAGTCGGAGAGCACCGCGCGCCGCTTGCCGTGGCCCCACTCGACCGCGGTCACCACGACGTCGAGCGTCCGAAGCGCCCGTTTGACCTTGAGCCACTCCATCCCGCGCCGGCCCGGCTTATAGAACGACCGCGGGTCCTTCACCATCAGCCCTTCGTTGCCGCGTTCGCGCGCCGCGGCGAATTCCGCGTCGAGCTTCGCCACCAGCATCGATCCGGTCGCATCGATCAGCGCCGACCGGGCTGCGACGAGCGGCGCATGCAGCGGCAGCGTCGCGAGCACCGCCTGCCGCTCGGCGAGCGGCAGATCGAGCAGCGGCCGACCGTCGCGCTCCAGGACGTCGAAGACCACGAGCGCCGCCGGCAGCTCGTCCGTGAGCTCGTCGCTGACGATCTTGCGGCCGAGGCGCGTCTGGAATCGCGTGAATGGGATGGCCCGCCCGTCCGCGTCGAAGCTGAGGACCTCCGCGTCGAGCACGAACGTGCCGGGGATCGCCCGGAGCGCCTCGATGAGCTCGGGGAATCGCGAGGTCACCCGGTCGAAGGTGCGGGAGTAGAGCTCGACGCGCTCGCCTTCCTTGTGGACCTGGGCCCGCACCCCGTCGTACTTGTCCTCGACGTCGTACGGCGGCCCGAATCGCTTCTCCACCTCGACCAGGTCCAGGACCGGCGTCGCGAGCATCATTCCGATCGGCGCGAAATGGACGAACCGCGCGTCCTCGAGTGTGGCGTTCTTGGCGCGCACGGCGGTCACGCCGACGTCACCGTCGAGCATGTGCGCCCGGCCCACGGCCTCACGCTCGCGTCCGAACGCCCGAGCGATCGCATCCTCGAGCAATCCCTCGCGCAGTCCGATGCGCGGCTCGCCGCTCATCACCTTCACCAGGTAGCGGATCTCCGCGGCGTCCGCGCGGGCCAGGAGGGTCGCGAGCAGCTCCGCTTTCGGTGCGATCCCGCGTGTCGCGGCCACGCGATCGAAGGCCAGGGCCACGTCGCCGAGCGTGAGCGCCGGTCGCGCCGGCGCGACCGCCGAGCGCTCCGTCACCTCGGCAGCGACGTCCCCGAGGTCCGCGTGCCGCTGGTACGACGCCTCGACGTCGTCGCCGGTCGCGCCGCTGCGGGCCATGACCGCGTCCAGCAGCGCGCGCCAGCCGACCGACAGGACGCGCTCGTCCGTCCGCGGGAATGGCGTGCCGGCAAAGAGCCGCGCCGCGATCGCGAGATCGGCCTCGTCCAGCCGCTGGAAATAGGCCCCCAGGGCGGCAAGCTTCTCGAGCTTCTTCGTGGTCGCCCGCACGGCATCGGCCGTGCTTACCCAATCAGCGAAGCGACCGGGCACGATCTCCATCGGTCGTTCGGAGGTATCTGTGGGTCTCATCGAGCTCATCATCGTCGTCCTGGTGCTGCTCTGGCTGTTCGGCTACTTCGGCCGCGGGCGGCTGTTCTCACGGGGCAGCGGTCCGTCGCTCAACACGAGTGGCCTGACCGGCGGCGGGAACTGGGTGCACATCCTGCTCGTCATCGTCGTCATTCTCGTGGTGCTGCGCCTCTTGCATCTGATCTGAGCAACTAGAGTCCGGGGGTGCAGAACGCACCCCCGGGCGGCGAGCGGATGCTTCGCGTTCCCTATGGCCACCAAGAGATCGAGTTCATGGTGCAGCCGTGGTTCGACGTGGACATCGTCGAGTCCGCGCCCGGGACGCCCGTGGGCGACCTCGGCGCGGCCGCGCGGGCCAGCCTCGCGGCGCCCCTCGGGTCCCGCCGGCTGCGCGATCTGGCAGCCGATGCGAAGCGGACGGCGGGCACCCGGTCGCCGCGCGTCGTGATCGCCGTCACCGACCTCACTCGCGCGTGCCCCGACGATGCCCTGGTCCCGCCGCTCCTCGAGGAGCTGAACGCCGGTGGGATCGCCGACGCGGACATCCTCATCATGGTCGGCGTCGGCCTCCATCGGTCGACAACGGACGCCGAGAAGCTCGAGAAGCTCGGCCCGGACGTCGTCCGCCGCGTCCGGGTGACCGACTCGAACGGCACCGATCCGGCGATGTGGGCCGATCTCGGTTCGATCCCGCCGTACTGGGTCCCGGGCTTCACCCAGAGGCTGATCAAGGACGCCGACCTCGTGCTCGCGACCGGGATCGTCGAGCCGCATCAGTACGCCGGCTACTCCGGTGGGCGGAAGACCGTCGCGATCGGCTGCTGTGGCGAGCCGGTCATCACCGCGACCCACGGCATGCGCTTCCTCGAGGACCCGGGCGTGCGCCTTGGACGTATCGACGGCAATCCGTTCCACGAGACGGTGCGCGAGATCGCCAGGCGCGCCGGCCTGGTGTTCTGCAGCAACGTCGTCGTCGACGATCGCGAGCGTGTTGTCGCCGTCGCTTCCGGGGAGCCCGATGCCGTCCTCGCCGACCTGGTCGCCAAGGCGGCGGCGATCTACACCCAGCCGATCGACAAGCAGTACGACATCGCGATCGCGGGCGTCGGTGCGCCGAAGGACGTGAACCTCTACCAGGCGTCGCGCGCCGCGACGTACCTGCGCTTCGCCCCCACGCCCGTCGTGCGCGAAGGTGGGGCGATCATCCTCCCAGCGAAGCTCGACGAGGGCGCGGGCGAAGGGGCGGGGGAGCAGCGGTTTCTCGCGGCGCTCGAGTCCGCGGAATCGCCCGCGGCGGTCATCGAGGCCGCGCGTCGGCACTTCGAGGGCGGCGCGCAGCGCGCGGTCATGGTCGCGCTCACCCTGCAGCACTGCCAGATCATCGTCGCGGCGTCCGAGTCGCCCGAGATCGTGCGCCTGGCCAAGCTCCGTGCCGCTGTCGACGTCGAGGAGGCCCTGGACATCGCGTATGAGCACATCGGCCGGCCGCAGCGCGCGAGCGTCCTGCTGGTGCCGCGGGCGATCCATACCCTCCCCGTCGTCCAGCCGCCCGTTCCGGCCTAGACCGTCTTCCTCCGCGTTGGCTTGGCCGGCAGGGCCTGGATCCGCTGCGTCTGTGTCCGGCTGAACGCGACCATGTCCTCGAGGACCCTCGCGATCAGCGCAAGCTCGGCGTCGCTGTAGCGCCCGAGGTACTGCGTGGCGCCGCGGGCCATCGGACCGTAGAAGCGTTCGAATTCCCTCGCACGGCCCGGCACCAGCTCGACGAGCACCTTGCGCCGGTCATCGGGGTCGCCGCGGCGTCGTACGTGGCGCGCGCGCTCAAGGCGGTCGATCATCCGGGTCACCGCGCCGCTGGTCAGACCGGTGAGCTCGCCGAGGTGGCCCGCGGTCATCGGCCCGGCGTCGTCGAGGAACCCCAGGCATTCGAGGTCGCTCGGAGACAGCCCGACCTTGTCCGCGATGATCTGGCTCAGGAGAACGGACTGCCCGCTGGTCTGCTGGAACCCGCTCCTGATCGCCTGCAGCAGCTCGCGACGCGACCGGGCGGTCACCGGCCGCCGCGTATCACGGGATACAGACATTGTCTGCACCGTGCAGATACTGAGCGGAGCATATAATGCAGTCTAGCGCAGGAACGAAGGAGACCGACATGGCGGCGGAGACCCCCACGCGGCGCGGCAACCCCTGGCTGGTGCTCATGGTGTTCAGCCTCGGGCTGTTCATGACGCTGCTCGACCTCACGATCGTCAATATCGCGATCCCGAGCATCGTCGACGACCTGAAGGCGCCACTGGACGGCATCCTCTGGATGCTGAACGCGTACAGCCTCGTGTACGCGGTGCTCCTGATCACGTCGGCCCGCCTGGGCGACATGTTCGGCCCGCGGGCGCTCTTCGTCACCGGCGTCGCGACCTTCACGGTCGCCTCGGGCCTCAGCGGCCTGGCCCAGGACCCGACCCAGCTCATCCTCGCCCGCGCGGCGCAGGGTCTCGGTGCCGCGCTCATCGCCCCGCAGGGTCTGCCGATGATCACGAGCCTGTTCGCGCCGGAGAAGCGCGGCGGCGTCTTCGCCATCTTCGGGATCCTCGCTGGTCTGGCGGTGGTGCTCGGTCCGACGCTCGGCGGGCTCATCGTGAACAACCTTGGCTGGCGGTGGATCTTCTACGTGAACATCCCTGTCGGCATCGCCCTGGTCGCCCTCGCATTCACCGTCGTTCCCGACCTGCGCCTTGGCAAGAGCCACCGGCTCGACATCCCGGGCGTGGCCCTCGCGAGCGCCGGTCTGTTGCTCGTCGTGTTCGGCCTCATCGAGGGTCAGCGCTTCGAGTGGGGGACCGTGACCGCATTCATCACCATCCCCGAGATCATCGGCGCCGGCGTGCTCCTGCTCGTCGCGTTCATGCTCTACGAGCGGCGCGTCCAGGACTCCGAACCGCTGCTGCCGTTCGCCGTCTTCCGGAACCGCAACTTCACCCTCATGGTGTTCGTGCTCATGGCCATGGGCTTCGCGATGCTCGGCGTGTTCCTACCGATCACCATCTACTTCCAGTCGGTGCTCGGCTACGACGCGCTGACGGCGGGCCTGACGATCGCCCCGATGCCCCTTGCGATGATGTTCGCGTCAGGCATCGTGGCGAGCCAGGTCCAAAAGATCGGGCCCAAGCCGTTCCTGTTCGTCGGACTCACGTTGTTCACCATCGCCCTCGCGTACATCGCCTGGACCGTCAGCGCAGATGGCGGGCGGTGGGCGCTCCTCCCCGGCTTCATCCTGATGGGCATCGGCATGTCGGGCGTGTGGACGCCGGTCTACGACCTCGCGACCCGGGACCTCAAACCTGAGCTTGCGGGCACCGCGTCCGGCGTGCTCAACACGATGCAGGAACTCGGCACGGTCATCGCGAGCGCGGCGATCGGCGCCGTGCTGCAGAACCAGCTCGCGACCTCGCTCCGGTCCGAGGCTGTCACGTACGCGCAGCAGCTGCCCGCGCCATTCCAGCAGCCCTTCGTCGATGGCTTCGCGAACGCCGCGAAGCAGGGCCTCGAGGTGGGAGCCAGCCAGAACGGAGCGTCACTTCCCCTGCCGCAGGGCCTCCCGCAGACGGTCGTCGATCAGCTCACGCAGCTCGGCCACGCCGTGTTCACGCACGCGTTCGTCGATGCGATGCGGCCGAGCATGGCGTTGCCGATCGCCATCGTCATGATCGCGGCGCTCATCTCGCTCGCGGCCAAGGCGCCCCGCCGCGTGACCCGCTCCGAGCCCACGCCGCAGACCGCCGCCGCCTGATCAGGGGCGCAATGCTGCTCTGGCATGGCTCTCGCTAGAGTGCCGGCGTGGGTTGTTGTCTGGGCGGATGTTTCCGGCTCCTGTTCTTCACCTTCTGGCGCCTGGCGCTTGCGGCGCTGACCGCCGTCGCGCTCGCGCGCGTGGACGATCTCGTCGAAGGCTCGGAGCATCGGGACGCGGTCACCGGTCGGGCCTGGCGGGCCTATCGCTCGCGGAGTGGGAAGCAGAAGACCGTGAACCGCGGAACACCGCCCGACGCGGGCAACGCCATCGACACCGAGGGCAAGCCGAACCCCTAGTCGGCGCTCCGCGGGAACATGCGCACGGCGATGGCCGAGAGCGCGATCGATACGACTGCCGCCGCGAGCACTGCGCTGAAGACGCCCGTCGTGATCGCCCGGCAGCGACGCCGAGTCCGAGCACGACGAAGCTGAACTCGCCGATCTGACCGAGTCCGACCCCGAGCTGCGGTCGCCGGACGTCCAGCTGCGCGATCGCCGCGAGCGCCGCAACGGTCAGCGACTTCAGGATCACGAGCCCGAGCGCCAGGCCGAACCACAGCCAGTTGGCCGAGATGGCACCGGGGTCGACGAGCGTTCCGATGGCCACGAAAAAGAGGACCGCGAACAGGTCGCGGAACGGGATGACCTCGCGCCGGGCTTCCTGGGCCTTCGGGTCCGCGCCCAGGGCAAGGCCTGCGACGAACGCGGCGAGCGCGACCGGCACGCCGAACACGGTCGCGCCGACGGCCGCGGTTACCAGCGCCACGGAGACCGATGCGATGAGGAACGTATCGCCCTCGCCGCGCACCGCCGCGAGCAGGCGCGGGACGACGAACACGTGCGCGAGGCTGGCGAGGGTGCCGAATACGAAGATACGGAGCAGGGCGATGGCCACCCCGCCGCCGCTCGGGTCGAGGATCGCTGCGAGCAGGGCCACCGCGATCAGGCTCACGGCGTCCTGCAGGACAGCCCACACGACGAGCGTGCGGCCGGTCCGGTCATCGAGCGTGCGCTTGCGGCTGCGGCTCATGTTCACCACGACGACCGAGCTCGAGAGGGCCGTCGCGAGGCCGATCGTGAGCGCACCGGGCATAGACATGCCGGTCCCCAGCGCGAGCGCCGCGCCGATCACCACCCCGAGCGCGACCTGGATCGGCGCGGCGATGAGCAACCCGCGCGGCTCGTCGCGGCGGAGCGCGCGGACATCGAGTTCGATGCCAACCTCGAAGAGCAGGAGGATCACCCCGACGTCCGCGAGTGGCTCGAGCTGATGTGAATCGACGAACGCGCCCGGCGTGAATGGGCCGACCGCGAGGCCGACGAGGAGATACGCGACGATCGCCGGAGGGCCCCAGTCGCCGGGCCACGCTGCCAAGGAGCGCGGCGACGAGCAGCACAAGGCCGAGCGCCAGCAGCGGCGTGGCGTTGGTCACGCGGCGAGGCTACGCTGCCGCCGTGCCCGGACGCATCGACGTTTTCCGCATCCCCACGCGCATCCAGTTCGGCCGCGGCGTCGCGCTGACGCTCGCCGAGCCCCTCCGGCAGGTTGGCGCTAAGAAGGTGCTGCTCGTCACCGATCCGGGCGTGATCAAGGCCGGTCTGGTCGGCCCGCTCGAGGAGAAGCTGCGCGAAGCGAAGATCCCGTACGAGATCTACGACGAGGTGGTCCCCGACCCGGGCGTCGCGGAGGTCCAGCGCGCCTACGAACGCGCGAAGGCCGTCGGCGCCGACAGCTTCGTCGCCGTCGGGGGCGGCTCATCCATCGACACGGCCAAGATGGCCGCGGTGCTGCTCGCGAATGGCGGGACCGTGCTCGATTTCATCGGGATCGACAAGGTGCCGACGATGGCCGCGCCGGTCATCGCCATCCCGACGACCGCCGGGACCGGCGCGGAGATCACCATCAACTCCGTCATCGCCGACCCTGACCAGCACAAGAAGCTCGTGATCATCAGCCCGAACGCGACGGCGCTGTTCGCGCTGGAGGACCCCGAGCTCACGACCGGTCTACCGCCCTTCCTCACGGCCATCACCGGAATGGACACCCTCGTGCACGCGATCGAGTCGTTCACCTCGAAGAACGCCTACCGGATGACGGAGGTGCTCGCGCTCGAGGCCATCCGCGACGCCGCCTGGGCACTGCCGCGCGCGGTGAAGGACGGCACGGACATCGACGCGCGCGAGGCGATGATGCGCGCCGTCGTGACGGCCAGCCTGGCGTTCAGCAACACGCGCCTCGGCGACGTGCACGCGATGGCCCTTCCGCTCGGCGGGTGGTGTCACGTGGCGCACGGCACCGCGGTCGCGGCGCTCCTGCCGCACGTCATGGACTTCAACCGCACCGCCGCGCCCGAACGCTACGCCACCGTGGCCGAGACGATGGGAGCGAAGAAGGATGCGCGGGCGGCCGTGGACCACGTGTTCGCGTTGAATGAGACGATCGGCATCCCGGCCCATCTGGGACCGCTGGGCATGGAGGAGGGCCTCATCCCGAACATGGCGAAGGACGCGATGCTGTCGGGGAACATCCTCGTAAACCCCCGCACGACGGCGCAGCCCGACATCGAGGCCCTGTACAAAGCGGCGCTCTAACCTCGTGCCGGTCGCGATCTTCGACATGGACGGCGTCCTTTACCGCGGCGACGTCGTGATGCCCTACGCGATGGAGGCCGTCGACCGGCTGCGCGCCGCGGGATGGCAGGTCTTCTTCGCGACCAACAACTCCACGGCCTCGCGCGCGGACTACGTGGCTCGCCTCACGCGCCTCGGCCTCGGCGGTGACCTGGAGCACGTCATCACGAGCGCGTACGCGACCGCGCACTACCTGGAGCGGCTCGACCCGAAGCCGAAGGACGTGTTCGTCGTCGGGGCCGACGGGCTGCGGAACGAGATCGGCGCGGTCGGCATCGGCGTGCGCGCGGCCGAAGCGCTCCCGGGGGCCCATCCCCCGCCCGATGCGGCGGCCGATGGCGTCAGCCCCGGCGCGATGCGCCAATACCTCTCGCACCTCGACCTGCCGCCGCTGCCCGACACCGTCGTCGTCGGCCTCGATCTCCATCTGACGTACGCCCGGCTCGCGGAGGCCCAGCGCGCGCTGCTCGGCGGGGCGCGCTTCGTCGCCTCGAACAAGGACCGGGCGTACCCGGTCGAGGGCCGGCTGCTGCCCGGCGCCGGGAGCATCGTCGCCGCGCTCGAGGTCGCGTGCGGGCGGCCATCGGTCTGCGTCGGGAAGCCCGAGCCGTTCCTGTTCCAGGAGGCCATCCGCCGTGCCGGCGCGGCACCGGGTCCGATCGTCGTGGTCGGCGACGCCCCCGAGTACGACATCGTGGCGGCCCATCGGGTCGGCGCGGTCGGCGTGCTCATCACGACGGGACTGACGGACGCCGGCGCGGTGGCGGCCGCGTCGGGCGAGGCGAAGCCCGACCACGTCATCGCATCCTTGGAGCAGCTGTTCGCGGTGCCAGCGCTGTCCGGCGTGGCGTAGCCCCGCGGACCGGCGCGACGCGGCTGGCTGGCCGCAGCCGGGCCCGCGGGATCGACGGTCGCTACACGTGGAGCCCGGCCGCACGCATGACGGTCGCGGCGACCCAACCAAAGATGAAGCATCCGGGGATCGTGAGGACCCAGGCCGAGACGATCCGCCCGGCGATGCCCCAGCGGACCGCGGAGAGCCGGCGCGTCGCGCCGACGCCCAGGATGGCCCCGGAGATCGCATGGGTGGTCGAGATGGGGATGCCGAGGCGGGTCGCGATTTCGATCACCGCTCCTGCGGTCGTCTCGGCGACGAAACCGTTGACGGGCTTGAGGAGTGTGATGCGCATCCCCATGGTCTTGATGATCCGGTAGCCGCCGGTCATCGTGCCGATACCGATGGCGATGGCGCAGGCGAACTTCACCCAGTCAGGGACGTATCCGGCCGGCTGCCCACCGAGCATCCCGCCGGCGAAGAGCGCGAGCGAGATGATGCCCATGGTCTTTTGCCCGTCGTTACCGCCATGGGTGAAGGCCATCCAGGCGCTGGACGCGATCTGGGCCTTGCCGAAGAACCGGTTGACCCCGTGCGCTCCGGCGTTCCGGAGCAGCCAGTAGAGCCCGAGCATGAGCATGTACGCGACGACGAGCGACGTGGTGGGGGATACGACGATCGCCGCGCTCGTCTTTTGCACTCCCGGCACGATGATGACGTCCCATCCGTGCACGGAAACAGCAGCGCCGATCATCCCGAAGATGAGCGCGTGGCTCGAGGAAGTTGGCAGCGCGGCGTAGAACGTGATGAGGTCCCAGATGATCGCGGCGACGAGGGCCGCGAGTACGAGGTCTTGGGTGACCTTGGTGCTGTCGACGATGCCTTTCGCGACCGTGGCCGCGACGGCCGTTCCGGCCAGCGCGCCGGCGAGGTTCAGGGTGCCGGCCATGAGCGTCGCCTGGAGCGGAGTGAGCACGCGTGTCGCGACGACCGTGGCGATCGCGTTCGCCGCGTCGTGGAAGCCGTTGACGAACTCGAAGACGAGTCCCAGAACGACGACCGCGATGACGATCACTGTGCCCGATTCCATCTACTTGTGCTTCACGACGATCATCTCGACGATGTTGGCCACGTCTTCGCAGCGGTCGATCGCGACCTCGATGAGCCCGTGGATGTCCTTCCACTTGATGATCTCGACGGGGTCGGTCGAGTTGGCGAAGAGGTCCGCCACGGCCTCGCGGAACGCGGAGTCGCCCTCGTTCTCGAGCGTGTGGATCTTGATCCAGTGCGGCTCGAGCCCCTCGAGCTTCTCGAGGTTCCGGAGCGACTCGACGACCTCGCCTGCGGCCTGCACGAGCGTGTGCACCTGCCGTTGCGCTGCCGGGCGGATGCTGGCGACCTTGTAGAGGCTGATCATCTCCGCGACGTCCCAGCACACGTCAGTGACGTCATCGAGCTTCGACGCGAGGCCGACGATGTCTTCGCGGTCGAGCGGGGTGACGAACGTGCCGTTGAGCTCCTCGATGATCTGATGCGTGAGCTTGTCTCCGTAGTGCTCGATGGCGTGGATGTTCCGGACCTTGTCCTCGACCGAGGTGAAGTCAGTGACCAGGGTGTCCAGAGCGTGGGCAGCCTCGAGCGCGTTCTGGGCGTGCTGGCTGAACAGCGTGAAGAAGATGCTCTTCTTCGGCATGAGCGAGAGTCGCATGGGCTCCCTCCTATTTCTTGCCGAGGTCCGCACATGCCGAACGCAACAAAAAAGCCGCGCCCATGGCGCGGCATCGAGGTGCGATCGGGAAAGGCCGCCTCGGCGGACTCGAGACCCCGCAGGGTCCATGTTCATTCCTCAAGCTGCGATGAGTGTATTGGGCGAAGGCCTGGCGCCCTCCCCCGACCGGGGGGCTCAGGCGACCTCCCGCCGGATCGAGAGCACCGCGGCGATCGCCATCACGGCGGCGAACGCGGCGAGGATCCCGACGTCGCGCAGGATCAACGGATCGCTCAGCGCGTAGCCCTTCACCATCACCGAGCGGAGGGCCTCGTTCGCGTAGGTGAGCGGGAGGACCGCCGACACCGGTCGAAGGTAGTCGTTGAGCTGCGCGACGGGCACGAGCAATCCGGAGAGGAAGACCTGGGGGAGGAGCACGACGGGCACGAATTGGACAGCCTGCAGCTCGTTGCGCGCGAACGCCGAGATGGCGAGCCCGAGCGCGACCGCGCCCACGACGACCACGGCTTCCACGAGGAAGATGGTCGCGAGGCTGCCCCGGTACTGCACCTTCAGCACGAGGACCGTGAAGAGAAGGATCACGAGTGCCTGCAGCAGCGCGAAGAACGCGAATCCGCCGAGATAGCCGGCCACGAGCTCCACGCGCCTGAGCGGGCTCGCGAGCAGCCGCTCGAGCGTGCCGCTGGTGCGCTCGCGGAGGAACGACACCGTCGAGAGCAGGAAGATGAAGAAGAACCCGAAGAACGCGATGAGGACCGGCGCGAGGTAGTCGAGCAGCGAATACGCGGCGCCCCCATACAGGTAATGGATCTTCACGAAGGACGTGAGCGGCACGTCGAGGATGAGGTGGGTGAGGGCCGCCTGGACCTGTCCGAGGATGGCCCCGGTCCGCGTCGGGTCCGAGCCCTCCACGGTCACGGTGGCCTCGTTGTCCGCGAACTCCACCATCGCGTCAGCGCGTCCGGCCTTCAGCTCCTCGATCGCCGCGTCGCGATCCAGGGCGACGAGCTGGATATCGGTGCCGCGGAGCGCTTCGAACAGCTGGGGATCGATGTCGCCGGCCGACACGACGCGGACGGTGCTCGTCGTGGCCGACGGACCCCACAGGACGCCGACCAGCGTGAGCACGACGATCGGCGCGACGAGGAGGAGCCCGAGCGATCGCCGGTCGTGGCGAAACTGCATCACGATCCGGCGGGCGACCGCGCCGGCGCGTCGCAGGTTCATGCCGGCACCGCCGAAAGGGCGAGGAACGCGCTCTCCAGGTCAGCCGTTCCGGCTCGCGCGATGAGCTCCGACGCGCTGCCTTCCGCGAGCACCCGCCCGGCGCGGATCAGCCCGAGGCGGTCGCACCGCGACGCCTCGTCCATCACGTGGCTCGAGACGAGGATCGTCACGCCGGAGCCGGCGAGGGACCGGAAGTGATCCCAGAACTCCTTGCGGAGGGCCGGGTCGACGCCGACCGTCGGCTCGTCGAGCAGGAGAAGCCGCGGAGTGTGCAGGAGCGTCGCGGCGAGGGAGACGCGGGTGCGCATGCCACCGGAGAGCGTGCTCACGATCGAGCGGCGGCGGTCGAGAAGGTCGACGCGGCGCAGGGCGTCCTCGATGCGCGCCTCGACGTCCGTGACGCCCTGCAGCGCGGCGAAGAACGCGAGGTTCTCCTGGACGGAGAGCTCTCCGTACAGGGCGGCTGCCTGGGTCATGTACCCGACCTGGCCGGACGCGACGGCGGCGCGCGGGGTCGAGCCGAAGACCACGACCTCACCGCCATCCGGTCTGAGCAGTCCCGCGAGGATCCGGATGAGCGTGGTTTTGCCCGAGCCGTTCGGCCCGAGGACGCCGTAGATCTCGCCCGGGCGTATCGCGAGCGACAGTCCGTCGAGTGCCGTTACGGAACTGAAATGTTTCCGAAGGTCCCGAGCCTCCACGGCGGGTCGGACGTCCATCAAGCGAGGCAATGGTGGCACGTCACGTGCAATTCGGTCATGCGGAATACGGACCGCGCCGGGTGCGCGGAAAGGCAGACGGGAATGCTTATTTTCGCCCTCGGCATGATGCTCGGCGTGGCCCTCGGGATCATCGTGGTCGGCTTCCTCGCGGTCCGCTCATACGGGCACGGCTACGACGAGGCCCTCGAGCGCCGCAAGGCGTGGCGCGGTGAGCTGGTCGCACGGCAGGCTGTCGCGGTCCGTTCCCAGCGGGCGACGCTCAAGCGCGCCAGCTAGCCCACCCCTCTTCTTCCTTCTGGACATCTGACCGCCCCCAACGGGGCGGTCTTTTGTTGTCCCTTTACGGGCCGAAGAACTTCTTCTTGAGGTCCTCGATGTTGCGCTGGAGCTGATCCAGCAGACCGGGGATGCCCGTCGGGACGATCTCGACGCTCCCGTCTTTTGCCAGGCGGAGGCGGTCACCCGGCTTCACCGCGGCCTTCACCGCGGCACGCGGCGCGGTGATCGTGAACACGACCTCATCCTTATCTTCAACGACCGAGCCGACCGTGAGCGTGCCGTCCGGGGTCGCCTTGATCAGCGCGCGCAGCTGTGCGTCGTCGCGGATATCCGGTTGTGGCTGCGGGGCGAGCCGGGCGACGTTCTTTCCGAGCTCGTCGAAGAACGCGGTCGGGCCGTGGACCGCGGCGCCAAGGAGCGCGGCGAACAGACCGATCGCGATGAGTACCAGCGCGAGGCCCACCGCGAACTGGCTCGCCCACGAGGGGATGTGTCGTCGCATCGCGGACAGGGTATCCCCGGGTATTTAGAGCGGCAGGCGGGCGATGAGACGCTGGCCCCGGCCCATCGCCTCGCGTGAGCCGAAGAGCGTGCCGCCGTGCGCGGCGAGGAGGACCCGAGCGAGCTGCGTGCGGGCGCCCACGGCCGGGTCATCGCCCCGGACCGCGGTGGCCGCTCCGGATGGGACGTTCATGTTGGCGCTCCCGATCGAGATGACCGCGGAGCCCTTGTCGGTGCGGCAATCGACACTGACCGAGTCGGCCGTCGCGCTCACCTCGCGGAACATCGCATCGAGCGCCTGACGGAGGCGGTCCGGATCGGCGTTCACCCGCACGGGAGCGACGGGGACCGTGAGGACGACGTGCTGACGGTCTGAGGCACCGGCGCGCAGCTCGTGGATCATGTCCACGACATTGGTCACGCGCTTGTCAAGGTGGAGGCCCGCGGCCTCGAGCTCTCCGAGGGACGCGAGATCATCGGAGAGGAAGACGAGCTGCTCGGCGCGCTTCGTGAGGCGCTCGGCCGCGCCCGGTGTGACACCGGTGAGGCTGCGCAGCTCCGTCGCGAGCTCACGAAGCGGACCGGGTACCTCGTGCTCGAGCAGCGTGAGGAGGCTGCGGCGCTGGCGGTCGAGCTCGGCGATCCGGTGCTGCTCGCGCTGAAGGGTGGACGCGAGGACCACCGCGAGGATGAAGACGACGATCCGCGTGGAGTAGTTCCACACCGATGCGCCAGAGTCGGTGACCGGACGCTGGACGAGGTCGCAGAAGATCCAGGTGAAGGTGGACGCCCCCGCGACGAGGAATCCGACATTCCGTGAGCGCCACGCCGCGGGAAAGATCGGGATGAAATACATCGATGCGAAGGCGTAGCTCGGGGGCGTGACGTAGTCGAGCACGCCGAGCAAGGCGGTCAACGCCAGCCACGGGCTGGCGTCACGAAGAAAGGCCGGCAATTTGGGCAGCCGCACGACCAGGGGATCATGACCGGCGGCCGCGCCGATCGCCTCACCCGCCCGGGTGACGCCGCTGCATAGCGAAAGGCGTTCTGGATCTCTGCCAAAATCGTCCGATGAGCGAGCCGCTGCGCGTGGTGTGCCTGGGCGGAGGTCTCGGCGCGCCCACCGTGATGACCGGAATGCGTGCGCACACCCCCGACATCACCGGGATCATCGCGGTGACAGATTCCGGCCGGTCCACCGGCAAGGTCCGGATCGCCCTGGACCTTCCGGCACCCGGCGACGTGCGCAACGCCATCGCCGTCCTGGCCGAGGGCGACCCGGTGCTTCGGCGCCTGTTCAGCCACCGGTTCGAGACCGACAAGAGCCCCGAGCTCAACGGGATGGCGTTCGGCAACCTGTTCATCGCGGCGCTCGCCCAGCAGGAGGGCTCGTTCCTCCGCGGTGTCGAAGAGGCCGCGCGGCTCCTCGGCATCCGCGGGAAGGTCCTTCCGGTCACCCTGTACAACACCCACCTCTGCGCCAAGCTCGCGGACGGCACCGTGGTGGAGGAGGAGGTGAACGTGCGCGGTCTCGGGAAGTCCCGCATCGATCGCATCTTCCTCCGCGACGCCGACGTCAAGGCGGCCGAGGGCACGTGCGAGGCGATCGAGGCCGCCGACCTCATTACCCTCGGTCCCGGCTCGCTGTACACGACGGTCTGTGCGTGCCTGCTCGTGCCTGAGATCGCCCGCGCGATCAGCGAGGCGAGCGGGCTCGTCGTTTACGTGGCCAACACGACGACCCAGCCGGGCCAGACGGACGAGGTGACGCTGAGCGGCCACGTGTCCGCCGTTCGCGATTACCTCGGCGGGTCAGGGCTGGATGTCGTGCTGCTGAACGACGACCCGCCGCCTGCGCACCTGCGTGATCATCACGCCGAGCAGGGGATGCGCTACCTCGAGCCGACCGCCGAGGAGATCGCGCGCATCGAGGCGCATGGCGTGCGCGTGGCCGCCGCGCCGATCATCGACAAGTGGACCGGCCCGCGCGAGCTGTGGAACAAGCAGGACACCATCAGGCACGATCCGACACGACTCGCCGACGCGCTCCTCGGACTCTTGAAGGCCCAGCGGCCCAGGCTGCGGGCCGTCCAGTGACGACCGTCGCGACGCGCGTCCGGCACTTCCTTTCGATCGCCGACCTCTCCACGGATGAGATGACCGCGCTGCTCGACGACGCCGCCGCGCTGAAGCGGGATCCGGTCCCGCAGGACGCGCCGCTCCGCGGCCGGGCGCTCGCGATGATCTTCGAGAAGCCGAGCCTGCGGACGCGCCTCAGCTTCGACGTCGCGATGCGGGACCTCGGCGGACACAGCTCGTACCTCTCGCCGCAGGAGGTCGGGCTCGGGCGGCGCGAGAGCGTCTCGGACGTCGCGCGGGTGGTCAGCCGCTACGTCGACGTCGTCGTGCTTCGCACCTTCGCCCACGAGACACTCGAGGAGTTCGCGAAGTTCTCGGCGGTGCCGGTGATCAACGGGCTGTCGGATCTGTCGCACCCCTGCCAGGGTCTCGCGGACATCTTCACGATCCGCGAACGGAAAGGCCGGCTCACGGATGTCGTCGCGGCCTATGTCGGCGACGGCAACAACGTCGCGCACTCCTTCATGCTCGGCGCGGCGAAGACCGGCATGACCCTGCGGATCGCATCGCCGGCGGGGTTCGAGCCGCTGGCCCGGTACCGCGAGCTCGCCGGATCGGTCGCGCGGGCGACGGGCGCACACATCACGTACGGGGCCGATCCGATCGCCGCCGTCCGCGACGCGGACGTCGTCTACACAGATGTATGGACGAGCATGGGTCAGGAGCAGGAGTACGAGCGCCGCCGCCGGGCCTTCGCGGGCTTCCAGGTGAACGCAGAGCTGCTGGCGAACGCGAAGCCCGACGCGATCGTGCTGCACGACCTGCCGGCGCATCGTGGCGAGGAGATCACCGACGACGTCATGGACGGGCCGAACAGCGCGGTGTTCGACCAGGCCGAAAACCGGCTGCACGCGCAGAAGGCGGTGCTGCGATGGATCGCGTGATCCTCTCCGATTGCTGCGAGGACTGGATCGTCGACTGGGGCGGGTTCTATGCCGATGGCGCGGAATTCTCGTGTCCGGAGGACGCGACCGCGTGGCGGAAGTCCGCGGCCGACACGTTCACCCGCGGCGACGGCCGCGCGTTCGTTCGGCGCGAGCGCGGTGGGCCCGCCGCGTCGTTCCCTTATCTCGCGGCGAAGGATGGTCACGAGCCCAACGTCGAGCGGTGCTGCGCGAAGATCCTGCTGAAGTACGGTGAGCGCATGCCCGACGGTCCGTTCACGTGTCCGGTGTGCGGTACGAAGTGGGATCGCCGCAGCGAGCGCGTGCATGGATTACATGTCGCGGTATTCAACAGGGCCGGATTGTCCGAAGGCCTGACAATTCAGCCGGGACGCACACGTCCGTTCCTCGTGCTGTTGTCGCAATATTCGCCACCGCGCGAGTAATCATTTCGCGGCTGGAACATGCGTCCGTCATGAACGGCGACCTAACACTTCATTTACAGCTGCAGCCGACCGACCCCCTACTGATCCGGTACCCACGCCGTTAATTCCTGCGTCTTCAGAACGGATCGGAAGACCCGTCCGCGGACACGGTCAGGGGAGTTACACGGAGGTGCTTTGTGAACGGTCGCATCCGCGTCGGCCTCGCCGCAGTCGGCTTCGCCTTCGTGCTGGCCATCTGCATCGGAGCGACGGGCGTGCTCGCGGCGAAGGATCAGCGGGTCGCGCTCGGATCTTCCACCACACTGACGATCATTTCCGGATCCGTCCTCGTCTCTCACGCGACCGGTGAATTCGCAGCGGCCGATGATGGCGCGCTGCTCGGGGCCGGCGACACTGTCAAGACCGGCCCGGACGCGCACGCCGTCCTGACCTATTTCGAAGGGTCGACGGTGGAGATGGAACCCGGCACGGAGCTCTCGATCCAGGAGGCGCACGCGAACCCCGATGGCAGCACGGTCATCGAGATGCAGCAGGACCTCGGCACGACGTGGAACGTCGTGACGAAGCTCATCCAGGGCGGCTCGAAGTACGAGATCCACACCACCGCATCGACCGCGTCGGTGCGCGGCACGGCATTCACGATCGGCGTCGAAGCCGATGGGACGACGACCGAGACCACGACCGAAGGCGCGGTCGCCAACAGCGACACGCAGCGCACCACGACGGTGCTCACGCCTCCTGGTCAGCAGACGACGACGAAGAAGGGCGGGAAGCCGGCCCTGCCCGTGCCGGCGCCAAAGGCCGAACGGAAAGTGACCGTGACCGTGGCCGATCAGAACTCGCTCGTGGTCGACACGCTCGGCCGAGCCAACGGCATGAAGAACGGCAAGAAGATCCTGCAAACACCCGGAGCGCAGCTCGGGATCGTCGATGGCCATCTGGTCGTCACGCTGCCGAGCATCCCCGACGGCACCGTCTCGACGCATTTCCTTGGTACGAGCGGTGACACCGATGTGACGACCACGCTCGAGGACGCGGGTCACCCGCTGGTCGAGGTGAAGGACCGCGTGTCCTCCGGCTCGCACGGCGGCGTCGACATCACGAACGGCGCAGGCGAGAAGAAGACGGACCGGAAGGACGTGCCGTCGCCCAAGGTCGGCGCGGTGCCGGCCGCGCCGGTCGCGCAGGCGAAGGCCCCGTTCGACCGCACGTCGCTCGCCGCGAAGCGCCACTTGATCCGGCCGCCGAAGCTGTCGCTATTGCAGAGCCGCGCGGGGCCGCGCAGCCGCACTCGCTAAGGACGATGGTCGAAGCCCGGCCGGCGGCCGGGCATCGTGCTGTCTGCTGGGAGGCACGAGGGGGACGATCCCTCGCTAACAGATCCACATTCTGTTGTGCTGCCGTTACACCAGTGCCTCCACGAACGGCTCGCGGTGGGATGACCCCAGTTTAGCGGTCCCGGGCCCCGGTTTGTACGCAAATAGGGCGCATTGGGACCTCCGCTCTCCCCCCCTTGAGGGATGCCGGCCTAGGCCGCGTGACGGAGCATCGACGGTCTAGCGAAGTAATTGGTTGGAGGCGAGCGTTGGATATCCGGCTGTGGGGACGGGGAGTTGGAATCCTGATCACGGCGCTGATGGTCCTCGGGGCCTGTGGCACCGGCGGCGTCGGGGTGCTTCCGACCCCGGTCAAGACCAAGGACCCGCTGGCCGGCGAGTACGTCGCCTCGGGCGCCAACGGCGCGAACCCGGCGATGGCCGCGCTCGTGAAGCGTTTCAGCGAGCTCCACCCCGGGGTGAACTTCAAGCTGAACGACCTCGATACCGAGACCAGCATCGTGAACGTGAGCACCGGGGACGTGGATTTCGGCTACATCGGCCGCGAGCTGCGATCGACCGAGGCGAAGGTGACGCTCACCCCGATCGGTTTCACCGGTAGCGCGGTCGCCGTCAATTCGGCCAATCCGATCACGAACCTCACGAAGGACCAGGTCGCGAAGATGTACACCGCGGGCATCAAGGATTGGTCCGAGGTCGGCAGCAGCGCCGGCCCGGTCAAGGCGTTCGTCCGCGAGGCCGCGAGCTCGACCCGGACGACGATCGAGTCCTATGTCTTCGGCTCGACCGTGCCCAAGTACCCGGCCGAGGTCCAGGAGATCTTTGAGTCCCAGGACACCATCAAGGCCATCGGCGCATTCAAGGGTTCCATCGGTACGGTGACCTTGAATAGCAAGAACCTCAAGGAGGCAACGATCAAGCTCGTGGGCCTCGACGGCGTCCAACCGACCCTTGCGAATCTTGCGAGCGGCGCCTGGAGGATCTCGAAGCCCAGCTACATGACGACCAATACCGATCCGGCAAAGGTCAAGCCGGCGATCAAGGCGCTCGTGGAGTTCATCAAGAGCCCCGAGGGCCAAAAGATCATCGCGGGCGAGTAGCGTCAAAGACGCAACGGGTCACATCAGATGCTGAGCCGGATCGCCCCGCCGAGCCTGCTGCGCGTCCTCGTGCTCCGCACGGCGGCGGTCAGCCTCTTCGCGGCGCTCGTCATCGTGTTCGTCGCGCAGTACGTCTCCAACAGCCTCGTCCAGGCCAGATTCCAGGATGAGGCGACGGTCATCGCCAACACCGCGAACTCCGCGATCGAAGCCCGTGTGGTGACGGCGACACGCGGCGCGCGCTTCGTCGCCGGATTGCCGACCATCAGGCGCCTCGCGACGGAGCTCGCGACATCTTCGACGCGCACAGCGATCGCCGACGCCCAGACCTTCCTCATCTTCGCCAAGTCGAGCATCGGCGCGGACATCCTGAGCTACGCCGATGCGAGCGGGATCGTCATCACAGGTGGCCAGGACATCGCCCCCGGGGAAAAGCTCGGTCCGGACCTGTTGGCCCGGGCGAACGCGAGCCCCGAACAGGCGTATGTGCTCTACGACGAGCCCGCCGGCGTGACCGTGCGGGCGCTGTCCATCGTGCGCGACGAGGCCAACGCCAACGTGCTCGGATACATCATGGTCGGGACGGTCCTCGACGAGAGCTTCCTCCAGTCGATCCAGGCGAGCTCCGATGCGCAGCTTGCGATCCTCTGGCGGGGGCAGCCCCGCGCAGCCACGCTCGGGATCCAGGACGATGAGGTGGTGCAGTTCCCAACCAGCGCGGACGTGGACAACTCGCCGTCCGATCTGATCTCGAAGACCATCAGTGTGGATGGCGCCAACTACTACGGGATCTTCACCCTGGAACGCACGCATACGGCGAATGCCGACCCCCTTCTCTTGGGAGTCCTTGTCGCCGCCGCCCCGGTCGAGGATGCACAGCGGTCGCTGTTCGTCATCCTCGGCGGCCTCCTGGTGCTGGTCATCGCGGCCGTCGTCGTGCTGTCGTACCGCTCGGCGCGCACTATCACCGCGCCCCTCGAACATTTGGCGGACGCGGCCCAGAAGATCGAGGCCGGTGACCTCGGCGTGCGCATCGAGGCGCGGTCCCCGTACGAGGTCGGCACGCTCGAGCGGGCCTTCGACACCATGGCCCGCTCGCTCCAGGAACGCGATCGGGCGCAGCAGGAGTACCTCGATGAGGTCCGCACGGTCAACGCGGTGTCCGACGCCGTCGTCGGCGTCACCGACCGGGAGCGGATCTTCGCGGAGTCCCTGAGCCGGCTCGTCGCCCTGGTCAAGGCCGACGCCGCGGCCATCGTGCTCCGCGAGGGCCCGAATCAGGAGCTCCTGTCGGCCAGCACCTCCAACATCGAACCGGAGACGGCTTCGTCGATCGCGACCGACGTCCTCAGCGCGAAGACGGGCGACCCCGACGTCGTGCAGCGGAGCGAGATCCCGTACGGCACTCTCCGCAGCGCGGCGCACGTGCCGCTGTCCACGCGCGGCACCATCACCGGCCTGCTGTCCGTGTACTTCAAGGGCGAGGCCGAGATCACCGAGTCCGAGGCTCGGACCCTGCGCACCGTCGCGCGGCTCGTGTCGGTGGCCAAGGAGAACGCGGACCTGGTCGGCGAGCTGCGGGACAACAATTTCCAGCTCGAGCGCGCGAACCGGCTGAAGAGCGAGTTCCTCGCCAACGTGTCGCACGAGCTCCGTACACCGATGAACGCGATCATCGGCTACTCGAAGCTCATGCTCGATGGCCTCGACGGCGAGCTCAACTCGCAGCAGGAGTCCGACCTGCAGCGCGTCACGACCGCCGCCGACAACCTCCTCGGCCTCATCAACGGCCTGCTCGACCTCTCAAAGATCGAGGCCGGGCGCATGGAGATCAACGTCGAAGAGGTCGACGTCCGGCCGATCGTCGAGGACGTCGTCGCCCTCGTTCGGCCGCATTCCGACTCCAAGGAGCTTGAGGTGCGCTCCGACATCGCGCTCGACGTGCCCCCGATCCTGGCCGACCGTGCCCGGTTCAGGCAGGTCCTGGTCAACCTCATGTCCAACGCCGTGAAGTTCACCGACAAGGGCGCGGTCACGGTGTCCGCCTCGAGCGCTGAGGGTTGGGTGACGATCTCCGTGTCGGACACAGGCATCGGTATCAGCCCCGAGGCGCAGGCATACATCTTCGACGAGTTCCGCCAGGCCGACGCGTCCACGACGCGCCGCTACGGCGGCACCGGCCTGGGTCTCGCGATCAGCAAGCGGCTCGTGGCCCTGCACGGCGGGCGCATCTGGGTCGAAAGTGGCCCGAACGGTGGCAGCGTCTTCTGCTTCACCATGCCGGTCCACGTGCGCCCGTTGGCCGCCGTCGCGGTGGTCAGCTGATGGCCCGGATCCTGATCATCGAGGACGAGGCGAACAACCTGGATGTGGCGCGCCGCATCGTGCGCGGCGCCGGTCACGAGGCCTTGACCGCGACGGATGGCCTTGCCGGCCTTGAGATGGCGACGCGCGAGCGGCCGGACGCGGTCC
This sequence comes from Chloroflexota bacterium, assembly GCA_030948585.1. Taxonomy (GTDB): domain Bacteria; phylum Chloroflexota; class Limnocylindria; order P2-11E; family P2-11E; genus UBA4735. Next base: position 31,834 of record JALZAB010000058.1, on the reverse strand, counting down.
TCGTCGACCTCCTGCTGCCCAAGCTTGACGGATGGTCCGTCACTCGAGCGATCCGTGAGCAGGCCTGGGCCAAGAAGATCCCGATCATCGCTGTGTCTGCGCTTGCGATGCAGGCCGACCGCGAGCGCGCGCGCGAGGCCGGGTGCGACGACTTTGTCACGAAGCCGTACGCGCCGGCCGAGCTGCGTTCGGTCCTCAACCGCTACTTCGTGGACGGATCCGCTCCGCGGAACGCCGCGCGCGCCGCCGACCTTCCGGCCTCGGGCATCGAGCCATCCGAGCGCCTCGGCAAGGTCCTGGTCGTGGACGACGAGCCGGCGAACGTCGAGCTCATCGTCCGCCGCCTGAGCGGCAACGGGTACGAGACACTCACCGCCAGCAATGGTCATGACGCGATTGCCGTCGCGACTAAGGAGCAGCCGGACCTGATCCTGATGGACATCATGATGCCGGGCCTCGATGGCTGGCAGGCCACCCGGCTGCTGAAGGGTGACCCGAAGACCGCGAACATCCCGGTCGTCTTCGTGACCGCACGCGACCGGCCGGAGGACGTGGCCCAGGGCTTCGAAGCCGGCGGGATCATGTACGTGAACAAGCCCGTCGAACCGGTCGAGCTGTTCGCCCGCGTCCGGAACGCGATCTATATGAAGCGGCTGCAGGACGATCTGCGCAACAAGAACGAAGACTTGAAGCGGCTCGAGAGCTCGCGGCAGGAGCTCATCGGGATGCTCGGCCACGACATCCGGAACCTCGCCAACAGCGTCGTCGCGTTCCTGCAGCTGGCGCGCATGGGAGAGCTGACCGCGGATCGGCCTGAGTTCGCGCAGCTCCTCGGGCTCTCGGAGGCCAACATCGCCGAGGTCCTGCGGATGGTGAACGCCCTGCTCGACGTGTACAAGATGGAGGAGGGCCGCCTCGAGGCCGTCGCGGGCGTGAACAAGCTGGCCGACGTCGTGAAGCGGAGCTTCGCGCAGCTGATCCCCGAGGCGATGGCCAAGGGCATCACGCTGACCGAGCGCGTCCCCGCCGATACGACCGTGTTCGTCGACGCCGGCCTCATCGTGCGCGTGCTCACGAACCTCATCTCGAACGCCATCAAGCACACCCCCGGCGGCGGCTCGGTCACCATCGATGCCGAGTCCGCGTCGGGCGACAGCGTCGTCGTGCGCGTGACCGACACCGGACCGGGAATCCCCGAGGCCGATGCGTCACATGTCTTCGATCGCTTCTACCAGACCGATACGGGCCGGAGCCGCGGCGGCACCGGGCTCGGCCTCGCGTTCTGCAAGCTCGCGGTCGAGCTCCACGGCGGGAAGATCGGCGTCGCCAACGGCGGCCAGCCCGGAGCGATCGTCGAGTTCACGATCCCCGCCGCATCGCCGGTGACCACGGCCGAAGCGGTGACGGCATGACCTGGCTCCGCGGGCTGGTCCCGGTGCGGCGCGAGGAGCGGGGGATCGTCTTCCTGCTGTACACGCTCCTGTCGGTCACCGTCATCGCCAACTGGGTCGGCAAGGTCGGCTCGAACTCGATCTTCATCAAGAGCGTCGGGGTGACGTACCTGCCGATCGCGTACATCGTCGCGCCGCTCGGCCTGCTCGTCGCATCAAGCATCATCTTCTCCCTCGTCGGCCGGATGCGGCGCCGTGACCTGTTCATCTGGTATGTCGGGATCGTCACGGTGCTCTCGATCGCGGCGCAGCTCCTGCTGCCCGTGAGCGACACGGACTACTGGTTCACCTACGTGCTCGCCCAGGTCGTGAAGGACACGATCTACCTGATCTTCTGGGTGTACGCGGGCAACCTCTTTGACAGCGAGCAGAGCAAGCGGATCTTCCCGCTCTTCGCGGGGTCGCTGCTCGTGGGGAAGATCGTCGGTGGTGTGCTCGCGGCGGCGCTCGTGCCGGTGATCCATTCGGAGTCGTTCATGGGCATCGAGGCCGCCGGCTTCGCGCTCGCGTTCGTGATCCTGATCCTGTTCCGCAGGCACCTGCCGGAAGGTGAGGGCGCGGTCATCGTGGAGAAGGCCCAGCCCCGGTCAATCGGTCAGCGCCTCAGTGGCACGCTCAACGGCTACACGATCGTGTCGCGCGACCGGCTGCTGCGGCCGTTCGGCGTGAACATCTTCTTCTGGTATTTCCTCATGCAGATCGCGAACTACCTGTTCGCTGCCGGGCTCGACGCCGCGTCCAGGTCTGGGAGCCTCACGCAATCGCAGGACGACTACACGCTCCTGTACGCCTCCGTGTACACGGGCGGCTCGCTCGTCGCGCTCGGCATCCAGACCTTCCTGACCGGCGGGCTCATCCGGCGCTTCGGCGTCTCGGTCGTCATCTTCGCCTTCCCGCTCTGGTATCTGTTCACGTTCGGTGCTGGCACGTACTTCGGCCTGGCCGCAGGTGCTGGACTGCTCATCGCCGTCCTGCTGCAGGCGGCCGAACGGATCGTCATCCCGGCCGTGCATCTGCCGGCGACGCAGATCATCTACAACCAGGTCGCCTCGACCGTCCGGCCACGGGCCCGGGCATTCTTCTCAGGCGGCCTCAACGCGGTGGCCGAGATCGCCGCGGCCGTCGTGCTCGTCGCGGGCGCGATCAGCGCGAGCCCGCAGGTGGTCCTTGGCTTCGGGACGGTGTGCTCGGCGCTGTTCGTCACGAACACCTTCGGCCTGCGACGTGCGCTCGGCCGGCGCATCGTCGAGAACCTGCGTTCCGACGATCCGGAGCTGCGCCGCAATGCCGTCCAGATGCTCCACGGTGAGGGCCGCGCGGTGCCGACGAGCGACCTGCAGGGCCTGCTCGGCGAGGGCAGCAGCGCGGACATCGAGGCCCGCGTGCAGCACGCCCTCGTGCGCCGTGGCAAGCTCGTCGCGGCGGGGAGCTCGAAGTGACGTTCGAGATGGAGGCAGCCGCCCGCGCCTCCCAGCCGGAGAGCGTGCCGCGCCACGAGGAGCGCTTCATCGCGAGCGAGGAGCTCGCGCGCCTTGCGATGCGCACCGCCGGCTCACATCTGCAGCTTGCGCAGGACGACCGGCCGTACCAGTGGTCGACCACCGCGTACTGCGATACGTACGACTGGCAGGTCTTCCGCGCCGCCGAGGCGGGGCAGGCGCTTCGGCTCCGGTTCCGCGAGTACCACCGCACCCGACCCGACCAGGCGTTCACGAGCGCACGGGTGTGGCTGGAGCTCAAGGAAGACACCGTCGACATGTCCCGCAAGGAGCGGTTCGAGATCGCGGGCGACGCCGTGCCCGCGTTCCTCCGCGGCGAGACCGAACTCACCGACGTGTCCGTCGGGCTCGGCAAGAAGGCGGCGGAGCTTGTGGCCGGTGGCGCGCACCCCGTGGTGGTGACGCAGTACAACCGCCTCGCCTACGCCGCGACGAGTGACCAGATCCGGATCACCGCGGATCACAACCTGATCTACCTCGCGGTGCCGTGGACCACGAACAGCGACGACGCGGTGCCGATCCGCATCGGGCCGATCCTGGCCCGCGAGACGGACGTGGTCATCGAGATGAAGTGGTTCGGCCAGCTGCCCAACTGGGCCGAGGAGCTCCACGGATACCTGCGCGAGCGGGCTCCCGCCGACCGTCCATCCAAATTCGTCGTCGCGATGCGTCACCTGCTCGGGGAGGCAAAGCGTTGAACGTCATGCACACCGAGACCAACGTGGTGGTCGTCGAGGACGATCCCGCCTCGGCCGATGTGCTGCAGCGCCGCCTCCAGGCGAACGGCATGAGCGTGTCCGTGGGCCGCACCGGCAGCGATGGGCTCGCGCTCATCCGCGAGCTGCACCCCGACCTGGTGCTGCTCGATGTCGGGTTGCCCGACACGGACGGCTACGACGTCTGCCTGCAGGTGAAGAGCGACAGCGCCACCGCCGACATCCCGGTCATCTTCCTGTCGGCGCGGGGCGACGTGTTCGACAAGGTCCGGGGCCTCTCCTGCGGTGCGTCCGACTATCTCACGAAGCCGTTTCATCCGGCCGAGCTTCTGGCCCGCGTCGACGCCGTCCTCAGCCAGTCGCGTCGCATGCGCGGACCGCGTCTGTCGAAGCCGGCGGAGAATGCGCGCGTCGGACGCCCGACGGCCATCGTCGCGCTCGGCGATCAGGCCCGGCGCGAGCGGGCGGAGAGCATGCTCGCTCCGAAGTTCGAGGTCATCGCGGCCGGCGCCGAGGGCCGTGCCGTTGACCTCCTGGTCGTCGACGCCGACGCGAGCGTCGCGACCCAGATGGGCCATGATGGTCCGGCGGTGCTGCGCGTGGCGCCGGCCGGCGCACCGGTGACGCCGGAGACGGTCGTCCTGAACGATGACCTCGTACGCATCGCCGACCTGGCCGTCCGCGAGCGCGCGCTTGGCCGCGATGTCGACGCCGCAGCGGATGCGCTCATCTCTCTGGCGATGGCGTTCGAGTCGCACGACCGATCGACCGCGGGCCACAGCGAGCGGGTCGCGAACCGCGCCGTCGCGATCGCAAACGCCCTCGGCCTCGACTCGCAGACCTGCCAGACGATCCGCGTCGGGGCTCTGCTCCGCGACATCGGCAACACCAAGCTGCCGCTCGGACTCGTGCGGAGCCGGAGCGAGCTCACCGCTGCGGAGCGAAAGCAGATCGAGCAGCACCCCGCGCTCGGCCAGGAGCTGCTCTCGCCGTTCCGCCCGCTCGCGCGGCTCCTGCCCATCGTGCGCTCGCACCACGAGCACCTCGACGGCAGCGGCTACCCCGACGGGCTCAAGGCGCCGCAGATCCCGCTCGAGGTGCGCATCGTCGCCGTCGCCGACCGGTACGAGGCGCTGCGGATCGCGCGGCCAGACCGGCCCGCGATGTCGGCCGACGCCGCGATCCAGATCCTTCAGCAGTCCGTGCAACGAGGCGAGCTCGACGCGGCGGTGGTCGCCGCGCTCGCGACAAGTGTCCGCGGTCATGATCGAGGGGAGGCGACAGGGGCATGACGATCGAAACGAAGACGCAGACGAGGGTGCTCATCGTCGACGATGAGCGGCTGTTCGCGGAACTGCTGCGCGTGGCGCTCCGCAACGCCGATGGCATCGAGGTCGTCGATGTCGTCCACGACGTGCAGACCGCGGTACGCCGCATGACCGAGCTCCGGCCGGACGTCGTGCTCGCGGACTACCACCTCCCCGACGGCACCGGGTCCGACATCGCGCGGACCGTCCGCGCGACGCTTCCCGACACCTCCGTTCTCATCCTCACGGGTGACCCCTCGGTCACGACCCTGTCGGACGTGGCCCGTTCCGGGGCCGTCGGGCACCTCACGAAGGACCGGCCGTTCGAGGAGGTCGTCGAGGGTGTGCGCGCGGCGGCCCAGGGCGAGATCCTGTTCGCACCGAGCGAGCTGCAGCGGCTGCTCCTCGAGCGCGAGTCGCGGCCCCGTCCGCTCGAGCCCCTCACGGCGCGCGAGCTGGAGGTCCTCCAGCTGCTGGCCGAGGGTGCTTCCACGACCCAGGCCTCCGAGCAGCTTGGTATCTCGAGCGCCACGCTGCGGGCGCACGTCCAAGCGATCCTGCGCAAGCTCGGGGCCCACTCCCGGCTCGAAGCGGTCGCGGAGGCCGCCCGGTTGGGGGTCATCACGCTCGACGCGTGGTCCCGGGACCGCACCGCGAGCCGTCCGAAGGAAGCGGTATGAGCTTCCCCCGCCGGGGGGTGGGTAGCCCCCTAGAGTTCGGTCATCGTTCCGCGCATGGCCGTGATGAAAGGTGCGTACGACATGGCGAAGCTGCTGATCGCTGACGACCTCGTCCCGATCCGCCAGATGGTGCGGATCACCCTGTCGACGCAAGGCTGGACCATCATCGAGGCCGAGAATGGCCAGAAGGCGCTTGAGATGGCCCGCGCCGAGAAGCCGGACCTCATGCTCCTCGACGTGGACATGGGCGCGGGCCCGAATGGGTTCGACGTCTGCCGCGAGCTCAAGTCCGCGGACGAGACCAAGGGCATCCCGATCGTGATGCTGACGGCCCATGACAGCGAGAGCGATCGCGCGGTCGGCTTCGCCGCGGGCGCGGCGCAGTACCTGACCAAGCCGTTCGGTCCGCTCGAGCTGATCGACACGATCCGCACGATCCTCGCGCCGGCGTCATAACGGGCCCCGAGTGGACGCAGAGCGTCAGACCGCGCTGCATACCGGCCTAGGCCGGAATGTCGAGCTTGCCGACCTCGGAGCGACGCTCTCGGAGGGCGGCGGCGAGGCGGAGAGCAAGGCGCCGGAGATCTTCCGCCAGCTCCTGCAGCAGGCGATCCGCGTGTCGGAGCAGGCGAACGCGCAGGCCCTGCGGATGGCCCAGGACTTCGCCGCGGTGTACGCGCGCGAGCAGCGCCTGGCGAAGGACTTCGACACGAAGCTCGGTGAGCTCGCGCTCCTCGAGCGGCAGGCCACCCGCTACGCCGAGGACCTCGCGACGCTCCTGCGCCTCGAGCGCGAGCGGCGCCGCGAGCTCGAGCGATCGCTCGTTGCCGAGCAGAACGCCAACGTCGAGCTTCGCCGCACCGGTCTGCAGGGCGTGAGCCACATCCTCATGGCCGTGTCGCTCAAGGACATGACCACGGGTCAGCACCTGCTGCGCGTGCGCAAGTACGTGGAGGCGATCGCCGGGAAGCTCGGATTGCCGCCCGCGACGATCGAGGAGTTCGGCTACTCGAGCGTGCTGCACGACGTCGGCAAGATCCAGACGCCCGACGACATCCTCGGCGCCCCGCACGAGCTGTCGGTCGATCAATTCGACGTCATGAAGCAGCACTGCATCGACGGCGAGGCCATGCTCGGTGACGCGCGATTTTTCGCCACCGGCCGCGAGGTCGCGCGCCAGCATCACGAGCGATGGGACGGCAGCGGCTATCCGGACGGCAGGTCGGCCGAGCAGATCTCGCTCGCCGCGCGCATCGTCGCGGTGGCCGACGTGTACGACGCCCTCACCTCGAAGCGTCCGTACAAGGAGGCGTGGATCCCGGAGCGGGGTCTGGCCGCGATCGAGGCGGAGTCCGGCAAACACTTCGATCCGGGCGTCGTCGCCGCGTTCGTGGCCCTCTATCGCGATGGCTCGATCGAACGCATCCGCATCGAGGTCGGCGAGCAGGCGTAACTGGGTAGCCCGAGGCGACGCAGGCACTCCCCCGATCGGGGGAGGGACCCGCGGCCGGGAGGGTGACTATGGACCTCATGGGGATCATTCCGGCCCGGGCCTCCCGAGGCATTCCGGCGGTTCTGCTCGCGGTGCTCGTGGGCGGCCTCGCCCAGGGCGCGTGCGGCGGCTCCGGAGTGCCGGCCGCGAACGCCCAGAACGCGATCGGCAACCGGTTCCTGATGAGCTCCGGCGGCGGCGCATTGGCGCAGGTCACGGCGCTGACCAAGCGGTACACCGAGCTTCACCCGACATCAACCTGGTCCATCGAGAATGTCGGCTCGGACGCCGGGATCAGCCTCGTGGTATCGCAGCACGCCGACATGGGCGCCATCAGCCGCGACCTCACGCCCGCGGAACGAGGCACCGTGGCACTCGAGCCACTGGGGATCGTCGGCACCGCGGTCGCGGTCAATCCCGAGAACCCGGTGAGGGGCCTGACCGTTGCGCAGGTGCGCGCGATCTTCAGCGGTGAGGTCACGAACTGGTCGCAGGTCGGCGGAATGGATCTGGCGATCCGCGTGTTCGTGCGCGAGCTGACCGCCGCCACCCGGCAGAGCTTCGACGAGTTCGTGTTCGCCGGGCTGAAGCCCACGTATACCCCACAGGCTGCCGCCGTCGGGAGCAACTCGGAGATGATCGCGACCATCCATTCGTTCGCCGGTGGGATCGGCATGGCGACGCTGAAGCAGGCGACCGTCGATGATCCGAAGCTTCGGCTGCTCGCGATCGATGGCGCTCCCGCGACGCTGGCTGCGCTCGCCGACGGCACGTACAAGATCAGGCGCCCGCTGTACCTCGTCTACCCGATCCAGCCCGGGCGGATGAAGCCCGAGGTCAAGAGCTTCCTCGACTTCGTGCGCTCGGAGGAAGGGCAAAAGATCCTCAGCGGCTTCTAGATTTGACTTATCGGCGGCACGCGATCCACTGAACAGCGGATGGACCACCAACAGCTCGCCCTCGCCGTCCGCTACGTTCATATTGCCGCGATGGCTGCGGCGTTCGGCGGTGCGCTGCTGGTCACCTGGCTCGCCTGGCGCCTGCCGGCCGATCGGATCGCGGACGTGGCGCTCCGCTACGAGCAGCTGTTCTGGCTCGCGCTCGGTGCGCTTGTGATGACCGGCGTCGGCAACCTTGGCGCGCTCGGCCCAGCGTTACCGGCCCCTGGGACAGGGTGGGGGCGTACGTTCATCGCGAAGCTCGTGCTCATCGCGCTGCTCGTGATCGTGTCGCTGCCACGGTCGCTCGCGGTCCTGCGTGCGGCCACCGTCACCGCTGCGCGAGCCCGGCTGCGGTCGATCTACACGACGACCACCGGCCTGCTCGCGGCGATCGTCGCCCTCGCGCTCATGCTTGCGCACGGATGAGCGTCACCGCTTGGATCCTTGGAACGTTCCACACCGCCGTGGTCGGTCTGGCGCTCCTATTCCTCGCATATCCCGGAGGGAGCCTCGGCACGACGCTCGGGAGCCTCAGCACGATCACCGGCCTTGCGCTCTTCGGTGCCCTCTGGGCGATCACGGTGTTCGCGACGAGCCGTGCCATCGGGGGCCTCGACCTCCAGGCCGGCGTCACTGCCGGCTACCACCGCCGGGCGCTCCGCTGGGGAGCGCTGAACGGGATGCTGTTCGTCTGGGCGCTGGCGGCGGTGCTGGCGCTCCAGCAGCTGGTGACCGCGCCCGGCACGCTGCAGTGGCAATCGTTGGTGCTTGGTGCCGGGTTCGTCGCCGGCGTCGGAAGCGTCTTCGCCCTCACCATCGGTGCGGTCATCGGTCTGGCCCTCGCGTCCATCGACCTCGCCGGACTAGCGCTCGCGCGGCGCCTCGCCTAGCGGCCGATATTCCCGCGGGCCGTCTGATACAGCGAGCGCACCATCGGCGCGGCCGGGTGGAACTCGCCGACGTCGAGGTACACCGTCCACACGTCCACGGCGCCCTGCCAATCCTCCTTTTTGTACAGCAGCAGGCCCTTGAGGAACAGGCCGTCGGGGTCCTTTGGCCGGAGCGTCAGCACGCGGTCGACGGCGACCATCGCGCCGTCCGGCTGGCCGGCCTGCGCGAGGATGAGCGCGAGGCCGTTGAGGGCTGGCACGCTGTTCGCGTCGAGTGCGAGCACGCGCTGGTAGCTCGACACCGCGTCGGTGATCCGCCCGTCCTGGCGGTACGCATCCGCGAGGGCCAGCAACGCCGGGACATCGCCCGACGCGGCCTTCGCGCGCGCTTCGAGCTGTGCGGTCGTCGGGGCCCCCTGCGGGACCGTGCCGGTGATCGGCTCGCCCGGAGCGCGATCCCCCGCGGCCTGTGGCAGGCTCTGCGCCGCGAGCGCCGCGGCGATCCCGATCAGCAACGCCGCGATGCCGATGGTGCGCACCGGCGCGCCGCGCGCCGGCGACCTCGCGGCGGGGGCGAAGGCTCCGCGCTCGAGCACGCCGCGCAGCCGCAGGGCATCGGCGTGGTCGATGGTCCCGGCCGCCTCGGCGAGCTGCAGGTCGCGGAGCGATGACACCGCGCGCGCGACGTCGTCACGCCCCGTGGCGGACTCGGCCGGCCAATGCACGACCCGCGGCGCCAGCCACGGCCACGCCGCGGCGAGGGCGCCCGCGGCGATGGCAAGGCCGAAGACGACGGCCGTCACTCGGGCTCGCTCGCGACGAGCTCGCGGAGCTGCCGGGTCTGCTCGTCCGTCGGTGGCGCGAACGCGGGTGCGGGCGCACGGGCCCGGGCCCAGGCGAGCCACGCACCAAGGGCGATGGCCGCGACCGGAGCGAGCCATACGAGCCCGCTCGGTGACCCGAGCGGCGGCGCGAGCAGGATCCAGTCGCCGTAGCTGGCGCGGAATTCCGCGCGGATCTCGTCATCGGAGCGCCCTTCGGCCACGCGCTGGGCGACGAGCGCCCGCATCGAACGCGCGGTCTCGGATGGTGAGTCCTGCACTGAGAGCCCCTGACAGACCGGGCAGCGCAGCTCCGCTGAGACGCGATCGACCCGCTCGGCGTCCGTGACCGGCTGGGGCCGCGCGCTCCAGGCGACCGCGAGCCCCACGGCGAAGATCGCCGCGGCGAGGATCAAGCGCGTGCGGCTCACCGCGTCGCGCTCTGGCGCAGCGTCTCGATCCCCTTGAGCAGCGTCGGGCCGTCGATGGGTCCGATGTGCCGCCCGGCGATGATCCCGTCGGCGCCGATGAAGTACGTCTCCGGCGGACCGAAGACCCCGTAGCTCAGTGCGACCCGGCCAGAGTCGTCGATGGCGGACGGCCAGCTGTTGCCGAGGCGCGCGGTGTACGCGCGCGCCGCATCCCGGGAATCCTGGAAGACGATCCCAAGCAACACGACGTCCGTGCCGCGGTACCGCTCCCACATGTCCGTGAGCGCCGGGTTCTCTTCCTTGCAGGGGATGCACCAGGACGCCCAGAAGTTGAGCACGACCACCTTGCCCCGGTACTGGTCGAGCGATACCGGCGTCCCGTCGAGCGTCTGGAGCGCGAATGCCGGCGCCGGCTTGTTCACGGTGCCGGTCTTGATGTCGTGCGGATCGCGGCGGAACGCGAGCGTCAACGTGACGGCGAGGCCGAGGATGAGCGCGACCGCGGCATACCGTGCGACCCGTTTCATTCTGCTCCCACCGCGTCGGCGAGCGGCGCCGCGACCATGACCGTGCGCCGCTTGGGCGGCGGCCACGCCGCGAGCAGCGCGCCGAGGCCAACGACCGCACCACCGATCCACAGCCAGGAGACCAGCGGGATGACGCGCACCCGGATCGTGGCCCAGGCCTTCCCCGTGCCGTCGTACGCCGCGAGGATCGTGTAGATGTCGTCACGCGAGCCGGCCGCGATGCCGGGCGCGCCGATGGCCTGCTGACTGTTCGGATACTGGACGAGACCCGGGTGGAGGTGCTCGCTCGCACCGTTGCCGGTGATCAGGAGGTCGGCGACCGTGGTCGACCGCTGCGGCTCCGGCACATCGCGCAGCCCGGAGAGGACGACGTGATAGCCCGCGACGTCCATCGCGTCACCCGGTGCGAGGGTCCGCTCGAGCTCGACGGTCCGGGCCTGGCTCGTCGCGATCGCGACGACCGCCATGACGATGCCCAGATGGACGACGTAGCCGCCGTACCGGCGGCCGTTGCGGGTGAACAGCGCGACGAACGCGGCCACGCCGCTCTCGCCGTGCAGCGCCTGGCGCGCGCGCACCCCGCGCGCGAACTCCTGCACGACGGTCGCGGTCACGAAGGCTGCGAGCGCGTACGTGAGGACCGGGGCCCACCCGGTCATCCCGGACCCGATCGCTCCCGCTGCGCCAGCAGCGGCCGCGATCGATGGAGCGGTGAACTGGCGCTCGAGCGTCGCACGCGACGCGCCGTGCCACGGCAGCTGCGGGCCGAGGCCCATGAGGAAGAGCAGCGCGAGGCCGATGGGCACCTCGACGCGATCGAAGTACGGAGCGCCGATGGACAGCTGCGCGCCGCTGACCGCCTCCGCGATGAGCGGGTAGAGCGTCCCCAGGAGCACGGTGAGCGTCGCGGCGACGAACAGGACGTTCTGGAAGAGGAAGATCGCTTCGCGCGAGAGCGGGGCGCCGATCGAGCCGCGGTCCGCAAGGTCGTCGAGCCGGTACAGGAGCAACCCGAACCCAAGGACGAGGATCGCGACGAAGTATCCAAGGAGCAGCGGCCCGATCGCCGATTGGGTGAACGAGTGGACCGAGTTCACGACGCCGCTCCGGGTGAGGAACGTGCCCAGGATGGTGAGCGCGAAGGTGGAGATGACGAGGGCGATGTTCCACGTGCGCAGGAGGCGGCGCTTCTCTTCGACCATGACCGAGTGGAGGTACGCCGTCGCGGTGAGCCACGGCATGATCGCGGCGTTCTCGACCGGGTCCCACGCCCAGTACCCGCCCCAGCCGAGCACGGCGTAGCTCCACCAGGCGCCCGCGACGATGCCAACGCCGAGCAGGGCCCACGACGCGAGTGCCGCCTTGCGCGTCTCGGTGAGCCACCGGTCGTTCGTCTCGCCCAGCACGAGCGCTGCGATCGCGTACGCGAACGGGATGCTCGTCAGCACGTAGCCCAGATAGAGGAGCGGCGGGTGGAGCGCCATGAGCGGGTGGTTCTGCAGGAGCGGGTTCGGACCGTTGCCATCGGACGGCACCTGGTCCGCCGCGATGCGGGTGAACGGGTCCGCGGCGGCGGTCGTGACGAGCATGAGGAAGAACGACAGCATCGCGAAGAGCACAGCGAGCGCGACGGTCGCGAGGCGGGGGAGTGACCGCGTGCCACGGAGCGCGACCCAAATGACCGCGCCAGCGAGGATGAGCGTCCACAGCAATATGGAGCCAGCGAGCGCGGCCCACAGGGAGATCGCGCTGTAGAAGGGCGGCGTGGCGAGCGCGTTGTTCTCCGCGACGTAGACGAGGCTGAAGTCGTGCGTCAGGAGCGCGCCGACCATCGAGAGGTCCGCGACCAGCACGAGCAGGAATGCGCCCACTGCAACGGCCCGCGCGCTCGCGAGCGCCCGCGCGTCTCGCCGCCACCCCGCATAGGCCGACGATCCAAGACCCCAGAGCGCGAGCGCGAGCGCGGCGCGCAGCGCGCCCGCCCCGATGTCGCCCCAGCTCATGGCGCGGGGGTCTGGTGCACGGGCACCGCGGATCCGGTGGGCGCGGTGTACACCTCGTCGTGCTTCGCGATGACCTGCCTCGCGCTGAACGTACCGTCCGCGGCGAAGCTGCCCTCGACCACCGCGCCGGCACCTTCGCGCAGCAGGCCGGGCGGAGCGCCCGACCCGATCACCCGCACGCTGGTGACGCCGTCGCTGATGACGAAGCGAAGTGCGCGGCTCGCCGGGTCGTAGACGAGCGTGCCGGGCACGACCTGGCCCCCCAGGCGCGCCGACTGGCCGGGCGCGATCGCCCGGGTCATCGCTTCCGTGGGCGTCAGGTAGTACACGGCCGCGCTTTGCAGCGTCTGGGTGGCCACGTAGCCGATGACGACGGCGATCGCGAGGGCGGCGATGATCAGCACGCGGCGCCCGCCGATCCGGTTACCGCCGCTCACTCACCGTCACGGCGGCGGTACGCGAGCGAGCCGATGTACAGCGCGAGCGCTCCGAAGCAGATGACATAGCCGGCGACGATGAAGCCGATGTTGTCGATCGTCATGCCCGCGCCTCGATGATGCGGGCCTGGCGCAGGCGCTCGATGTCGACGCGCGCGCTCATGAGGTACGCGTACACGAGGGTGAATGCGATGACCATCGCCACGAGTGACGCGAGCATCGACGGATCGAGCGTCGGTGAGAGATCGGGCCGCAGGACGCTCGGCAGTTGGTGCAGCGCGTTCATCCAGGTCACCGAGAGATGGACGATGGGCACGTCGACCACGAGGACGATGCCGAGGATCGCGGCGCGCGTGGCCCGGCGGTCGAGGTCATCCGAGAGATTGCGGAGCAGGAGGTAGCCGACGTACATCGCGAGCATGACCGCGGTGGTGACGACCCGGGGCTCCCAGCTCCACCACACGCCCCACGTCGGCCGGGCCCAGATGGAGCCGAGGACGAGCGTGAGGGTGGTGAACAGGACGCCGATCTCGGCCGAGGCCACCGCGATCGCGTCGAAGACCGGCCGCTTCGTCCAGAGGTAGGCGACGCTCGCGAGGAACACCACGACGAACGCCAGGTACGCGAGCCACGCGTTGGCAACGTGCACGTAGAGGATGCGAACGACGTTGCCCATCACGGCGTCGGGGGGAGACCAGAGGAGAGCCATCCAGAGCGCCACGAACAGCGCGACGGCGCTCGCCGCGCCCAGATAGGGACGCGCGCGCAGGCGAGATGTGGACTTTTCCATCGTGCTGATCACTCGAGTGCCGCAGGGACGATGGTAAGCCCGAGGACCCAATACACCAACGCGAACGCGACCAGCAACCCGGACCAGGCAATGGCTCCAGTCGCATCTCCGGACAGGGCTGCCGCCGATCCATTCGTCGCCGCGACGAGCTGCGGCACGAGCACCGGCAGCACGAGGACCGGGACGAGCGCGCCGCGCGATCGGAGGCGCAGGGCGAGCACGATGAACAGCACGACGACCGGTGGCAGCGCGATCACTCCGGTGAGGGTGACGATCGCCAGGTGGCCGGGCAGCGCGACATCGAGCGACAGCAACAGCAGCGACAGCGTGCCGCCGGCGAGCGCGACCACGGCCATGAGCGCCGTCAGGGCGAGGGCCTTTCCCGCGTAGACCGCATCCCGCCCGCCGGGTAGCACGACGATCGCGTCGAGGGCGTCATCCTCGAGCTCGCGCTCGAACGAACGCGTGGCCGCGAGGATCGCCGCGAAGGCCATCGCGATCCACAACAGCGCGCTCGCGACGGCGGGCTGGCTCGCGGCGAGCGGGCCGATGGCCAGGCTCTCGACCAGGATGAGGGTCGCGACGAACGTCACGGCGGTCACGAGCCCATCGGGCTGGCCGCGCTCGGCGCGAGCCTCTCGCGCGGCGACGAGCGCGATGCGGCGCATCCTCATGCGAGCCGCACGACCTGCGCCGCCGACGCGTCGAGCTCGGGCCGGCCGTGGGTCGCGACGACCACGCTGCGGCGCTCGCCGGCGAGGGTGCGAATGGTCAAGAGCAGCTGGGCCGCCGCCGCGTCGTCGAGCTCCGCGAACGGCTCATCCAGCAGCACGAGGTCGCACCGCTCGGCGTCGATCCGGGCGAGCGCCGCACGCCGCCGCTCGCCCGCCGACAGCGCCGTGACCGGGCGGCCCGCGTCATGCGCGTCCAGACCCCAGCGCGCGAGCGCCGGACCGACGGCATCAGGCGAGCTGCCGCGGAACGCCGCGAGGAAGCGGAGATTGTCGCGTGCGGAGATGCCTCCGAGGAGCTGCGGGCGCTGGCCCAGGTACAACGTGCTCGCCGATGACTCGCGCGTCCCCTTCGCCAGGGGCGCGAGTCCCGCGATCGCCCGCAGCAGCGTGGACTTGCCCGCGCCATTCGGCCCGCGCACCACCGTCACCCCCGGAGGAACCTCGAGATCGAAGCTGCGAATGATCGCGCGGTCGCCGAGCACGACCGTCGCGCCGCGCAAGGCCGCCGTACTGTTCACGCGCGGATGATGCGGCTTTTGACGCTCGCCCTCGCGGCCTGCGCGCTCGCCGCGTGCGCCGCGCCCACGGCGACCGATCCGCTGGAGCGCGGCCGCCAGGTGTACCGGGAAAAGGCCTGCGCGAGCTGCCACCAGCTGGGAGGCAACGGCGGCACGGTCGGACCGCCGCTCACGCACATCGGGTCGGTGGCCGGGGCGCGCAAGGCAGGGACCAGCGCGGAGGACTACATCCGCGAGTCGATCCGCGATCCCGGTGCGTACGTCGTGCCCGGGTTTCCCGACACGATGTCCCGTGGGATCGACCGGGGCATGAGCCAAGACGACTTCGACGATCTCGTGCGCTTTCTCTTGTCATTGCAATAGCAACCCTCGCCACGTGCCCAGCGCATGACCTGCCACGATCGTGACCATGGCGAAGGCGGTCGCGGCGAGAACGAGCGCGCCGTCCCGGCTGGTGAAGGGCTGCGGTCGAGCGACGGTCCGGCACGTCATCGCCGCGAACCCGCGCGCATCCATCGCGCGCGCGAGCCGGACGCCGCGGCGGATGGCGGCGACGAGCAGGGTGAAGGAGCGTTCGCGGAACGCCCAGAGTCGGGCGATGGGCCCGCCACCATCGTCCAGGCCACGCGCCCGACGAGCCAGGCCGATCGTCTCCCATTCCGTCGCGAAGAGTGGCAGGAGGCGGAACGCCGCGAGCGCGCCGACGGCGAACCGCGGCGACGCATGGAGGTGCTGGATGAGCGCATCGGCGAGATCCGTCGGATCGATGGTGACGAAGGCGACGATGCCCGCGAAGGCGATCGCGATGACCCGCAGACCGGTCGCGACGGCCGCGTAGACCGACGGTCCCCCGGTACCGAATAGACCGTTCACGACGGCCGCGCCGGCGGCCGCGACCAGTAGCGGCGAACTGCGCGCGACGAGCCCTCGGAGCGGGATCCCCGAGAGGCCGATGGCCACCGCGATCGCGCCCAGGAACAGGAGCGGCGTCAGCGGATCGACCGATAGAAAGAGGACGAGCATCGCGATCGCGGCGGCGCCGAGCTTCGCGAGCGGGTTCGCGCGCCCGAGCGGCGCGCGCGGATCGGCGCGCAATGGCCGCAGGAGCATCACGCCGGGCGTCCAGCCTCCAGGCGGAGCTCGCGGCCGGCGATGGCGCGCACGAGCT
The DNA here is from genome assembly GCA_030948585.1 of Chloroflexota bacterium. Taxonomy (GTDB): domain Bacteria; phylum Chloroflexota; class Limnocylindria; order P2-11E; family P2-11E; genus UBA4735. The sequence continues at coordinate 15,429 of JALZAB010000058.1, read as the reverse complement.
CGCGATCGTGGGTCGCGAACACGATCGCGCTGCCCGCGTCACGAGCGGCGCGCAGGAGCCGCACCAGCTCCGCGTACGTGACCCGGTCCTGACCGAATGTCGGCTCGTCGAGCACCAGGAGCCCCGGATCGGTCGCGAGCGCCGTCGCCACGGAAAGGCGGCGCTGCTCCCCGCCGGAGAGGGTGAACGGATTGGCCGCCGCGAGCGGCGCGAGGCGAAGCCGCGCGAGCAGCTCCATCGCGCGCGCTCGCGCCCCGGCCGGTGTCGCGCCGGCCCGCAACGGGCCGACCATGAGCTCATCGTCCGCGCGCCCCCGAACGAACTGGTGCTCGGGGTCCTGGAACACGGTGCCGACCCGGCGGACAAGGACCCGAGATCGCAGTGCGGACAGCGGGACTCCATCCGCGCCGACGACGGTCCCGCGTGCGGGCCGCAACAGCCCGGCGAGGAGCAACGCGAGGGTCGACTTCCCCGAGCCGTTCGGTCCGGTGAGCGCCACGGCCTCGCCGGCCCGCACTTCGACGTCGATGCCATCGAGCGCGTCGGCGGTCGAACCGGGATACCGGAATCCGACATCGCGCGCGGTGACGAGCGTGGCCCCGAGAGCGCGATCCGGCGGCGCAACTGGGGCCACGGCGGCGGGCAGCGCACCGAGCGTCACGACCCGGTCGACCAGGGCACGCGCGGCCTCGATGTCGTGATCGACGAGGACGATCGTGCGTCCAGCCTCGCGAGCGCGCGCGATCAGACGGCGCACCAGTCGTTCGCCAGCCGCGTCGAGATTCGCGGTCGGCTCATCGAGCAGGAGGATGTCCGGGCGCAGAACCTGCATGCCCGCGAACGCGAGCCGCTGCTTCTCACCGCCGGACAACGCGCTTGTCGGATGATCGTCGGGGTAGGGGAATCCCACGTCGGCGAGCGCGTCATGCACCCGCGGCCAAATCTCGGTGGCCGGCACGCACTCGTTCTCGAGGCCGAACGCGACGTCGTCGCCGGCCCGGGCCATCACCAGCTGCGTCTCCGGGTCCTGGAACACGATCCCGGCGCGCCCGTCGACGCGAAGATCGCCTTCCGACTCACCGCCGCCAGTGCCGTCCAGCAGTCCCGCGATCGCGAGCAGCACCGTGCTCTTCCCGGAGCCGGACCCGCCGGCGAGCAGGATCGCTTCGCCGCGCCGCACCCGGAGGTCGAGGCCGCGCACGGCCCAGGACAGGCGGCCGGGGTGCCGCCAGCCCCAGCCGCGGAGCTCGATCAGATGCGGCTCTGGGTCCGTCCCGCCGGGAACGACGCGAGCACGCCTGTCTCGGCGAGCGACCGCATCAGGTAGTACGAGCCGAGACCGGCGATGACCGCGGCCGACACGAGGGCGAAGGGGAGGAACACCGCCCAGCCCGACGGCCCGAGCTCCGGGAAGTACACAGCCATGTCGTGCAGCCACTCGGCGACGGCCGCGGCCAGCCCGGCGATGATGGCCAGGCCCAGGCCCCAGCTGCGGTACCGGCCGAGCGCGAAGACGAGCTCGGCCGCACCGCCCTGCATGGTCCCGGAGATGAGGGTGTCGAGGCCCCACTGGGACCCGATGAGCGCCGACACGATCGCCGCGAGGAGCTCGCAGAAGAGGGCGGCGCCGGGCTTCCGGATGATCAGGCCGCCCAGCACGGCCGGGATCAGCCAGACGCCCGAGATGACGTACTGGGAGGCCGGAAGGGCCGCAAAGGCTGGTCCGGTGGTCGCCCAGAGGGCGTTCCAGGCCCAGAACACGACCCCGAACGCGACCGCGATGACCGCCGCGACGACGATATCGACCGTGCGCCAGCGCATAGAAGGGGTGGACGCGCGAGGATCCGCCATGGCTTCGACTCCCTACGCTGATATGACTCAGGTCAGGTTCGAGGGTCTGCGCTTTCGCGCACTCTCAGCGGCTTTCGCCGCTCCCCTGTCGTCTGGATCTCGGCCAATGCTACCGCTCCGACCGGCCTCGTCGCCCGGCCGGACCAGCCGCGCTGAAGCCGGCCGTTTAGCGTTCTGCCTGTGGTGGGGGAGCTTCCTAACAGCCGGCCCGGCGACGCCGTTACTCCGGATGAACGGAATGAGGACGCTGCGCTGGCTCGGCGGGCCGCCACCGGTGAAGCCGAGGCGTTCGGAGTCCTCTACGACCGTTACGTGACTTCGGTCTACCGGTACGTCTACTACCGGGTACGGAACGAAGCAGAGGCGGAAGACGTGACCAGCGACGTGTTCATGCGGGCCCTCAAGGCGATGCCCAGGTACGAGCCGCGCCAGGCATTCCTTGCGTGGCTGTACCGGATCGCGCGCAACGCGGTCATCGACCGCAGCCGCCGGGCCGCATCCCGCCAGCAGGTCAGCTTCGAGGATGCGCTCGCACACCCCAACGCCGACCAGGTCGTGCACCCGGACGCGGGTCTGCTCGCCGGCTCCGATGCCTCGGCCGTACGGCGCGCCATGCAGAAGCTCACGCCGCTGCAGCAGGAGGTCCTCGTGCTGCGCTACGTCGAGGGCTTCGACACGAAGTCGATCTCCAAGCTCATCGGGAAGCGCGACGGCACGATCCGGGGCATCGAGTTCCGCGCGCTCGCAGCCCTCCGCACCTACATCCCGTCGCGAGGCCAGCTCTAGATGAAGGACATGCTTCCGCGCCCCGAGCCGCGCGATGCGTTCAAGCGCGCGCTCCGCGCGCAGCTCATGGCACAGGCGCCGACGGTGCTGGCACCGCGCGAAACTGCGTGGTCGCGCTTCGGTGGTCTGATGGTCCTTCGACCGGCGTTCGCCGCAGCTCTGGTCGTCGTGATCCTCGCTGCGGGCGCGGGCAGGGCCGCGGCCGGAAGCCTGCCCGGCGACCTCACGTATCCGTTGAAGTCCGCGGCCGAGAGCCTCCAGCTGGCGTTCGCTCCCGATGACACGACGCGGCTCCAGGTCCTCGCCGAGCTCGCGGACCATCGTCTCGCGGAGCTGACCGAGGCCGTGTCCACGCGCCCGGCGGCGGCGCCGACGGCCACTGATGGGTATGCCGCCGCGATCGCGCGCTTCACGGCAGCGGTCGACGCCCTCCGGGGCAAGCCCGGGGCGAGCATCGACACCCAGACCGCCGCCGAAGACGTCGTTGACGCCGCGCACGACAAGCACGAGGCCGTGCTGGACGAGCTGCAGAAGACTGCGCCGGCCGAGGCCCAGGATGGCCTCGATCGCGCCCGCAAGGAAGCTGACAAGCTTCACCCGTCCGATAAGCCGGCGCGTCCACGGGAGGGCGACGATGATCGGACCCGCACGCCCCAGCCCGCGCGCACCGTGAGCCCGGCGCGCGCGAGCGAAACGCCGCGTGGTGGCGAGCCCACTCGGACCGCAACACCGTCGGTCCGACGGTGACCAAGCGCATCGTCCTCATCGAGGACGATGACGACACCCGCCTCGCGATGGTCGCGGCGCTCGAAGCGGATGGCTACACCGTGGAAGCGTCCGCCGACGCGTTCGGGGACATCCGGCGCCGCAAGCCCGACCTCGTGATCCTCGATCTGTTCCTGCACGGCGAGAGCGCCGGCTGGCAGCAGCTCGACATCCTCACCCTCGATCCCGCGACGCGGGGGATCCCGGTCATCATCTGCTCCGCCGCCATCGCCTCACTCGGCTCCGCGCGCGAGAAGCTCGCCTTGCTCGATGTCGCGGTCCTCGAGAAGCCGTTCGACCTAGAGGAGCTTTCGGCCGCCGTGGAAGCCGCGCTTGCGGCTCGGGTCCGCCGCCCGGAGCTACCGCTCCGCAGTTAGGCGCTTGACCAGGTCTTGGAGCGAGTCGAACCGAACGAACCGCGATCCGGCGCGCAGCCGGTCGACGTGCACCGTTCGGAAGCCGGCCGCGTCCGCCCACTCGAGCGGCTCGGCATGCGAGTCGACGACGAGTGCGTCGCGCGGATCCACGTCTGAATCCTCCCTGATCCGCTCGTAGTAGCGGGCGCTTGTCTTGTTCACCCCGAGGAGGTCCACGCCATACGGGCGTTCGATGAGCTCCCACACGCCCATACGGCGAAGGTAGGCCTCGAGCTCGCGCGACTGCCCACCCGAGGCGAGATGCAGCGTCAGTCCTGCGGTGCGCATCGCGCGCATCGCCGACCCGGCGTCCGGGTATGCGCAATCGATGTGCGCCATCACATGTGCGCGGCTCGCACGCACCGTCCCGTCGACATCGGCCGGAACGGTGACGCCCACCTGCTCGCACATCCCCGACAGCCACCGCCGGTCTTGGTCTGGCCACCAGCTTGGCCCCGCCTCCAGGCCTCGATCCCGCAGCCGATGCCAGTCATCCCATAGCGCGAGGAACACGCGCCGGTTGGCCTCGGCCCAAGCCGGTGGCGTGCCGCCGAGCCGCGGGGCGAAATACTCGCCGAGCAGACGGCGCCATTCGGCGGCGCGTCGATCGTTGTCATTCAGCACGCCGCCGTCGTCGAGAAAGATGGCCCGAACGGGCCTAGCCGGCGCTTTCGCGCTCCGACTCGCTGGTCGCGAGCTGCGGCCATCTGCGCCGCACCGCCGCGGCGATCCCGTCGGCGTCCAGACCGAAGTGCTTGCGCCACAGCTTCTGCGCGCCGTGATCCACCCACTCGTCCGGCACGCCCAGGATCTCGAGCTCGACCTTCGCTCCGCGCTCCGCGAAGAGCTCGTTCACCGCGGACCCGAAGCCACCGGAGATGACGTGCTCCTCGATCGTCAGGACGCGCCCGATACGTGCGGCGAGCGCGAGGAAGCGTTCGGCGTCGAGCGGCTTCGCGAAGCGCGCGTTCACGACCGTCGCCTCGATTCCCGCCGCGGCCAGCGCGTCCGCGGCCGCCATCGCGTCCTGGGCCAACGTGCCGTAGGCGAGGATCGCGACGTCGGCGCCGTCGCGGAGGGTCTCGGACACGCCGATGGGGAGCTCGACCAGCGGCGTGTCGAGCCGCGCGCCCACGCCGGTCCCGCGCGGATAGCGGAACGCGATCGGCCCGCCGCCATTCCCGGCGTACCGCACCGCGGTCCAGACCATCTGGCGCAGCTCAGCCTCGTCTTTCGGGGCCATCAGCACGATGCCCGGGAGCGGGCGCAGGAACGCGACGTCGAAGAGACCCTGATGGGTCCGGCCGTCGTCGCCGACGATCCCGCCGCGATCCATCGCGAACACGACCGGTAGGTCCTGGATCGCGACGTCGTGCACGACCTGATCGAAGCCGCGCTGCAGGAACGTCGAGTAGATGGCGACGATCGGCACGATGCCCTGAGTCGCGAGTCCCGCGGCGAAGGTGACCGCGTGCTGCTCGCAGATACCGACGTCGAACAGCCGCGTAGGGAACTCCTTGAACAGCGGCGTGAGCCCTGTCCCCGCCGGCATCGCCGCCGTGATCGCGACGGCAGCGGGCTCGCGGCGCATGGTCTCGGCGACGGCGTCGGCAAAGACCTTGGTGTACTGCGGTGCGGTCGCCGCGGCGCCTCCGGTCGCGGAGACGCCATGCCACTTCTGGTTGTCCTCTTCGGCCGGTCCGTACCCATGGCCCTTCTGGGTGTGGACGTGGACGAACACCGGGCCGTCGCGGAAATCGCGGGCCTTCTTCAGCACGCCCTCGACGGCGTCGAGGTCATGGCCATTCACCGGGCCGAAGTACGTGAACCCGAACTGCTCGAACAGGATGTTCGGGATGAAGATCGCCTTCAAGGAGTTGAACAGCCGGCGCCGCGCCTCCTCGGCCAGGTCGCCCGCGGGCATGTGCTCGAGGACCGACCGCGCAACATGCTTGAGCTCGCGATACGGCGTCGCCGTCCGGACCGTCTCGAGCATCCGCGACACCGCTCCGACATTCGGCGCGATGCTCATCCCGTTGTCGTTGAGGATCACGACCATCCGGGTCCGCCGCGCACCGATGTCGTTCATCGCCTCCCAGGCCATGCCCGCGGTCAGCGCGCCGTCGCCGATGATCGCCACGACGTGCCCGTCACCGCCGGTGAGATCGCGCGCGACGGCCATGCCCTGCGCGGCCGAGATCGAGGTCCCGGCGTGGCCCGCGCCGAACTGGTCGTGCTCGGATTCCGTGCGCAAGAGGAAGCCGGAGATGCCGCCGAACTGACGCAGCGTCCCGAACCGCTCGCGCCGGCCGGTGAGCAGCTTGTGCACGTAGCCCTGGTGGCCGGTGTCCCACACGAGCTTGTCACGGGGCGAGTCGAAGACCCGGTGCAGGGCCACGGTCAACTCGGTCGCGCCGAGGCTGGAGCTGATGTGGCCACCGGTCTTCTGCACCGCCTCGACCGTGTATTCACGGATGTCGCGGCACAGCTGGGCGAGCTCGTCGCGATCAAGGCCGCGAAGATCGGCGGGTCCGTTGATGCGCTCGAGCACGGTCATCGATGCGTAGTCTAGGGCGGCGATGCCCGATTTCGAGCGCCGTTGCGTGGTCGTGACCGGCGCGACCGGGAACCTCGGTCACGCGGTGGTGCGGGCGTATCTCGAGGCTGGGGCGCATGTTGCGATCCCCGCGCGCCATGCCGCGAAGGCCGCCGCGCTGCGGGAGTCGCTCGGGTCGCTCACTCGGCGCGATGGAGCGGAACGGCTCCTGGTCTCCGACGCGGACCTCGCGGATCAGCGATCGATGGAGGCGTTCGTCGACGGCGTGCTCCGGGTGTGGGGCCGTCTCGACGTGCTCGCCAATCTCGCCGGCGGCTTTGGAACCGGTCCGGCCAACGAGATCGACCGCATCCGCGCGCTCTGGGAGTCGAACGTCTCGACGGTCGTGGTGCCGACGGCGGCGTGCCTCGTGCCGATGCGCGCTCGGGCCTATGGCCGCATCGTGTCGGTCTCGGCCGCCGCGTCACTGAAGGGCGGCCGCAACACCGCCGGCTACGCGATGGCCAAGAGCGCCGTGGTCCGGTGGACGGAAGCGCTCGCGGCCGAGACAAAGGACCAGGGCATCACCGTGAATGCCGTGCTGCCCGGGACCATCGACCATCCGGTGAATCGCGCGAACATGCCGAAAGCGAATCCGGGTACCTGGGTCCAGCCGGACGAGGCGGCGGCGCTGATCCTGTTCTTGACGAGCACCGAGGCGTCCGGGATCACCGGCGCCGCGGTCCCGATCACGGGACGGGTGTGACGGGGGCGAAGGTGAGCTTGTCGGCGAGCACTTTGGCCCATTCCTCGTGAGCCTCGGCGTTCGGGTGCAGGCCGTCGGTCGCGAGCATCTCCGCCGCGGCTTGGCGGTGCATGAGCGGATACAGGTCGACGTAGCGCGCGCCGGCGTTCTCCGCTTCCTCCATCGCGATCGCGTTGAAGTGCGCGATGCGCGTGAGCAGGGCCTCGGTCGTGCCGTACGGCGACGCCGCCGGCGACCGCGACCATTCGGGCTGAGGCAGGCCGACGACGGCGCTGCTCGGGATCCCGTCCTCGCGAAGGAGCGCGTAGATCCGGCGGAGCTGCGCCCGATACCGCTTGTCGTCGCTGCCGCCGCGCACGATGTCGTTCGCGCCGATGAGGAGCGTGATGAGCGTGGGCTTGAACACGGGGACGTGGGGAAGCTCCTTCGCGATCAGGTCGTCCGTCGTGTAGCCGTTCACCGCCGGGTTGAGGAGCTCGACGGCGCGCCCCGCGGAGCGCCACCGCGCGGCCAGCAGCGCGGGGAACGCCTTCTCCGGTGTCGTGCCTGTGCCGATCGTGAATGAGTCCCCAAGCGCCAGGTAGCGAATAGAAGTGGGGTCCATACCTGTTCTAGTGTCGTCTACTCATGGCTGACTTCGATCTGATCATCATCGGCGGGGGTCCGGCGGGCCTCACCGCCGGCCTGTACGCAGCGCGCGCGAACATGACCGCCATCCTCTTCGAGGCCAAGGATACCGGAGGGGAGCTCTTGAATACGGACCTGATCGAGGATTGGCCCGGCGAGGAATCCATCACCGGGCGGGAGCTCGCGGAGAAGATGGCGGCTCACGCAACCAAGTTCGGTCTCAAGATCCAGCCGTACTCGCCCGTGAAAAAGATCCGGAGCGACGGCGACTGGAAGGTCGTCGAGATGGACGACGGGACCCTGCACCGGGCCTATGCGGTGATCGTGACCGTCGGCGGAGAGCCCACCAAGCTCGAGGTACCGGGCGAGGCGGAGTTCCACGGTCGCGGGGTCTCCTACTGCGCGGTCTGCGACGGCGCGTTCTTCAAGGGTGAGGATCTTGCGGTCGTCGGCGGCGGTGACTCCGCGTTCCAGGAGGGACTGTTCCTCACCCGGTTCGCAAAGAACCTCAACCTCATCCATCGCCGTGACGAGTTCCGGGCCCAGCAGATCCTGCAGGACCGTCTTCTCAGCATGGATTCGGTGAAGGCGGTGACGCCGGCGACCGTGAAGGAGATCGGTGGCGACACCCAGGTCCGGTGGATCGATGTGGATCGCAATGGCGCCACCGAGCGGATCCCCGTCGGCGGCGTGTTCGTGTTCGTCGGCTTCAAGCCCGTGGGCCGCCACCTCTTCGATGAGCACATCGATCACGATGAGAACGACTACCTGCTCACCGACCAGTACATGCGCACGAACATCCCCGGCGTGTACGCCTGCGGCGACACCCGCGCGCAGCTCGCGAAGCAGGTGACCACCGCTGTCGGCGACGCGACGACGGCCGTGCTGCACGCGGAGCGCTACATCGAGGAGCTCAAGCACATGCGCAAGAGCTTCCCCGACGTGCCGAGCCAGACCCTCGAGCGCGAGGTCGAGCGCATGAAGGTGCGGCGGTTCCTCGCCGGGCAGACGATCATCCGCGAGGGAGATCCGGCGGATTCGTTCTTCATCCTCACCCGCGGCGGGGCGAGCGTCCGCCAGAACGGCCCGAGCGGCGAACGGGAGCTCTCGACCCTGAAGCCGGGCGATTTCTTCGGAGAGATCGGGCTGCTCACCGGCACGGCCCGCAACGCCACGGTCCGTGCGACGACGCCGACCGAAGTGCTGGTCCTCGATGCCGAAGGGTTCAAGGATCTGGTCGAGAGCTCGCAGCAGACCCGTGATCAGATGGAGTCCAGCGTCGAGGAACGCCTCGCCCGAATGGCCCCGAAAGGCTAGTCGGCTCGGCGCCTCGGCAGCCCGGTCCCCGGGGGTACGAGCCGCTTCACGAAGCGAACGAGCTCCTCGATGTCGAAGGGCTTCCGGATGTACGTGGCCACGCCGCGATCGCGGAGCTCTTGGGCGTGCTCGCGGCCGCTCCCGGTCTCGAACACGACGGGCAGCGAGTGGAACCGGTCGTCCGCACGCACCCGGTCGTAGAGCTCGAGGCCCGACATCCCCGGCAGCCGGATGTCCAGAAGGAGGAGATCGGGGTCGATGCGCCCGAGTGCAGCGAGGGCCTCGTCGGCCGTGCCGACGGTCATCGCGTGGTATCCGCGCTCGTCGTTGATCGCAGCTTCCAAGAGGTCGCTCGTCGGCTTGTCATCCTCGACGATCAGGACGAGCCGAGCGTGAGCGGTCATGTAGTGAGGTCCGCAGCATGGGTGCCACGCGTCGGTCCGTTACCCTGCCGGGGCACAGCCGCAGCGAGCCTGCATCATCGGAGGCGCGTGATGATCCACCACGTCGTGCTCTGGACGTTCAAGGACTCCGTGACGGCGACCGACCGTGCGGCGATCGTGGACGCGGTCCGTGCGCTCGACGGCCACGTGCCGTTCCTTTGCTCGCTCGCGGTCGGCGAGAATTTCAGCCCCGCGCGTGCCCAGGGCTACACCCACGTCCTCGTTGAGACGTTCACCGATCGCGACGCGCTCGCGGCGTATGCAGCTCACCCGGACCACGTCCCGGTGCTCGCCCGACTCCGGGATGCCGTCGCGCAGCTGGTGGCGGTCGACCTAGACGTCTAGCTCGCCGCCGCCGCCGGGCCGGATGCAGGCTTGTGCCTTCCGCGGCCCCCTCGCCTGCCGCGCCGTCGACGCGCCTTCGGCGCGTCTCCGGGGGCAGTCTCGTCCCTAGACGGTTCGGAAACGCCGACGTGACCGTGCGTCACGGGCGAATGTTCTTCGGCTTCTTCATCACGATCCTCGGCGGCCTCGACAGAAGCGGCGATCCTCGGGGCCGCGTCGTCCTCGTGGCCCTCGCCGTTGAGGCGCGAGAACTCACCAAGCATCACGCGGGCGTCCGAGTGGCTTCGATCGACGATGTAGCCGGCCTTGCGGCCGTGTTCCGCCGGCTTCATCAGCCCGGTCTCGACCGCGTGGCGGATGTTGGACTCGAGAGCATCACCCTCGACCCGCGAGAGCAGCTCGCTGAACAGCGCGGTGTTCACCCAGTCGGCTTTGTCTTCCTTCGCGCGCGTGCTGCCCACGAAGTTGAAGAGGTGGACGATGCCGGCGCTCGGCTGGCGGGCGTACTTCACCAGGGGGTGGCCCTCGGTGAGCCAGCACATCGTGACGTTGCGTCCGTCGCGTGAGACCTGCTCGGTCGCGATGGCCCCGCGCTCTTCGGCGATGTTGAACAGCGTCTCGAGCAGCATGCGCCGCTGGGCCTTCCCCTTGGCGAGGCCGCCGGGCTGATCAGCGCGTGAGAGCGGATCGAGGACCGCTTCGACGGCCGGGATCCGACGCGTGTCCTTGCTCGTGACCGAGTCGATGCGTCGAAGGACACGCACGAGGTGGAACAGCGTCTCCGCGGCGAGCGGATCTCCGAACTCGAGCGAAAGAAGCTGCTTGTCCTTGAGGCGCGTCCGGGCCGGCTGCTCGGCCTTGATGTGGTGCTGCGCGATGCCGAAGTCGATGCGCTGATCGAGGACGCTGGACGCCTCCTTGTGCGACAGCGGTACCACGCTCCGGACGAAATCCCCTCGGGGCATCTGATCGGCCCGGAGGGCCACCAGCTGATCGAGCAGCAGGACCGCGAGGCGGCGCTGCTCCTTCTCCGATTCAGGGGATCCTGTCGGCACGACCGCCGGAATGCTCGCCGGTGCGGCGACGCGGACCGGTGCACCGATCCGTCCCCGGCCGACGCCACCTCGGACGCCGCGGGTCCGCGTGCGTGGCGCTTCATCCTTGCCGGCCTGCGTGTCGTCCGTGCGCAGGATGCCGGTGCGGGTCCACCGCGCTTCCGGGATGAGGTCCTCCAGGAGGAAGACACCATCGCGGAGGTACGGCGAATCGCGTAGCTCATTCGCCAGGGCCTTGTCGCCCGCGATCAGGTAGACCGCCTTGTCCTCGTCCTTGAGGGCTTTGCAGAGGGCATTCAGATCGCGGTCACCGGACACGATGAACCAGACATCGATGTCCGGGCGCTCCTTGTACAGGAGCTTCATGGTGCGGGTGATGAGGACCGCATCCGACCGGCCCTTGAGCAGCCGGCCGCTCATGCGCTGGGCGACCGCGACCGGCTCCATGCCGGTGAACTCGAGCGCCATAAGGAGGGTCTCGTCCTGCGAGACGACCTCGGATCCGAAGATCGCCTGCTTCACGCGGACCGGACCGAACTCGGCCGCTTTCTGCAGGATGGCCTGGAGGATGGAAAGCGAGGATGGCAGCGGGCCTTCGGTGTGCTGCCGCAGGGTGTAATAGACGTTCTCCCAGTCAATTAGGAGGGCGACGTCGGGCAATGGGTTTCTCCGTTATGTAGGCGCTCCGCGTTCCACCCGACTCGTTCGATGATCCGCTCGATCCTTCTCCCCGACCACCGGATCCCTTTCAAAGGAACACGATGTCCGCGAGCAGCTCGACTCGGACGCTTCAGCCGGAACGCGCGCCGTTTCGTCGAAGTCTAGCCTGAAGTCCGTGCTCGAAGATAGCGGCCTGGCCCAGGCCGCCGAATGGGCAGCGAGCCCGGAGCGGGGCGCGACGTACGCCGACGCGCGGTGGGTCGAGCGCGAGAGCGAGATCGTGTCCGTCAAGGACGGGCAGATCGAGGGCGTTGATCGCGATGCCGACCGGGGCGTCGGCGTGCGGGTCATCGCGCACGGCTCGTGGGGCTTCGCCTCGTCGGATCGCGTGACCGGGTCCGCGGCACTCCGCGCTCTGTTCACCGAAGCGCTCGATCGCGCCGCGGCGGCCGCGTCGGTCCAGCGGCGCCAGGTCAGCCTCGCGCAGGTCGCCCCGCAGCGCGGTGAATACCGCACGGCGGTCGCGCGCGATCCGTTCTCCGTTCCGGTCCCCGAGCGCGTGGACCTGCTCCGGGCCGCCGACGCGATCCTGACGACGCCGAATGCGAAGGCGCGCCGCGTGTCCGTGGCGTCGTACCGGACCCGGAAGCGCCTGGTGACGAGCGAAGGGACCGACGTGCGTCAGGAGATCGTCGAGTGCGGTGCCGGCGTGCACGTGACCGCCGCGGCCGCCGGGGCCATGCCGGCGACGCGCAACGACATGCGCAACGTGCGGCAGGCGGGCTGGGAGTACGTCGAGGCGTATGACGTCCTGGCGCATGCTCGCACCTTCGCGCGCGACGTCGAGGCGGTGCTCGCGGCAAAGCCCGCGGCCGAGAGGCGCACGACGCTGCTCATCGATCAACCGTTCCTCGCGCTCCTCGTCCATGAATCGTGCGGCCACCCCACCGAATCCGACCGGGTGCTCGAGCACGAGGTCGCCTTCGCCGGAACGACCTTCCTGTGGCCGAAGGATCGTGGGTCGCTTCGATACGGATCCGAGCACGTCAATCTCACCGCCGATGCCACGATCCCAGGTGGCATGGGGACGTTCGGCTGGGACGATGACGGCGTGCCCGGGACCCGCACGCCGCTCGTGGCTAGAGGCGTGTTCACCGGGTACCTGAGCTCGCGCGAAACGGCGGGGGCGCTCGGGATCGAGCGCAGTGGTGGCTGCGCGCGGGCCGAGAGCTGGCAGCACTTCCCGATCGTGCGGATGGTGAACGTCAGCCTCGAGCCGGGACCCGAGCCCTACGACGCGCTGTTGCGCGGCGTCGACGACGGGCTGCTGCTCCAGTCGCCGGCGTCGTACTCGCTGGACGACAAGCGCCAGAACTTCCATTTCTCGACGCAGGTCGCCCGCGTCATCCGCAACGGCGAGCTCGGCGAGTACGTGCGCGGGGTCGCCTTCCAGTCGCTGACCCCGGAGTTCTGGGGCAGTTGCGACGGCGTCGCCAACGACTGGGAGCTGCATGGGTTCCTCAGCTGCGCGAAAGGGGAGCCACTCCAGCTGATGCGGGTCGGCCACGGCGCGGCGCACGCGCGTTTCCGCGACCGCCCGGTCGAGGTCCGCGCGTGAGCGTGCTCGGTCCGGATGCGCTCCTCGCCCCGCTCCGTGACGCCCTTACCGCGAGCGGACTCGCTGAGGCGGACCTGCGCGTGCACCGGCGGCGCGCGGCGATCACGCGGTACTCGCATTCGTCCATCCACCAGAACGCGGTCTCCGACGAGACCCACGTGCACGCTCGCGCGATCGTGCGGTCCGCGGTGGGTACGACGAGCGGCAACTCGCTCGATCCTGACGACCTGCGTGAGCTGCTCCGCGGCGCGGCCGAGCTGGCAGCCCTCCAGCCGCCGAACGGCGACTGGCCGGGACTCGCATCGCCGGTCCGGTACGCCGGTCCCATGGCGTTCGATGCGGGCACCGCCGCGCTCGGTGCGTCGGATCAAGCGGCGGCTATCGGCCGCATCTGCGCCGCGGTCACCGCGGCGGGCTTCCGCGCCGCGGGCACCCACAGCATCGATCTGACCGAAGACGCGATCGCGAACACGAACGGCGTTGCCGCGTACGCGCCCGCCACGGTCGCGTACCTACGCGCACTCGTCCTGGGCGACCACGGCGGCAGCGGGTACGCCGACGATCTGTCGCATACGACGACGGGCCTCGATCCCGAGGCGATCGCCGCGCGGGCCACCCTGAAGTGCGATCTCGATCGCGACCGGATGCAGCTGCCGGCGGGGGAGTACGAGGCCGTGTTCGAAGAAGATGCGGTCGCGGAGATCCTGCGGATCATGTCCATCACCGGGCTGTCGGGGCAATCGGTCCGCGAGGGCCGCTCGTTCCTCGCGGGCGCGATCGGCGAGCGGGTCACCGGAGCGCGGTTCACGCTGCACGACGACGCCCTGCATCCGGGTCAGCTCGGCGTGCCATTCGACGCTGAGGGCACCGGCAAGCAGCGGGTCACGTTGGTGGAGCGGGGCGTCGCGAACGGTCCGGTACACGATCGCTGGTCCGCGAAGGGCGCTGGTACGAGCTCCACCGGACACGCTGCCGACCCGGCGCGTTACGGGCACGGCGGTCACGCGGGCAATCTGGTGATGACCGGCGGCATTGCGACGCGCGACGAGCTCATCGCGGCCGTAGGCCGCGGCATCCTCATCACGCGCTTCCACTACACGAATACGCCCGACCCCAAACGTGCAACGATGACCGGGACGACCCGCGACGGCACCTTCCTCATCGAGAACGGCCGGATCACCCGCGCCTTGGCGAACGTCAGGTACACGATGAGCGCGCTGGATCTCTTCGCCGGCATCGACCTGTTGGGGCCGCAACGGCTGGTGCGGGACTGGTGGAGCACGAACGGGATGGGCTCGGTCGTGTGCCTCGCTCCGCCGATGAAGGTCTCGCGCGCGACGATCACGGGGTCGAGCCCGGCCTAAGTCGCCCGGCCGCCGACCGTTACATGCAGCTACGACCGAAATTGGCAGGCGACTTGCCTCACTCAATGCAAAACCCAGTGGAGGAGCGCGCATGGACGCCATTGCCCTTTTGAAGGAAGACCACGTGAAGGCCAAGAAGCTCATGGCTGAGCTCGAGGAGACGACCGAGCGTGGCGTGAAGACGCGTGAGCAGAAGTGGACCAAGCTGCTCAAGGAGCTGACCATCCACGAGAACATCGAGGAGGAGATCTTCTACCCGGCGCTGATCGAGCACCCCAAGGCCAAGGACATCGTGCTCGAGGCGATGGAGGAGCACCACCTCGTCGATGACATCGTCGAGCAGTTGAAGGACACTCCCTTCGACGACGAGCACTGGGGTGCCAAGTTCAAGGTGACCAAGGAGAACGTCGAGCACCACATCGAGGAGGAGGAGACCGAGATGTTCAAGATCGCCCGTTCGGTCTTCTCGAAGGAGGAGCTGGAGGAGCTAGGCGCCCGGCTGGAAGCTGTCAAAGCGGAGCAAATGCAGGAAGCGATGCCCGAGCGCGACCAAATCGAGCTGTAGGAGCTGTCATGGGGATCATCGGCTGGATCATCATCGGTCTCATCGCCGGCGCGATCGCGCGTTGGATCATGCCGGGCGCCGACCCGATGGGCTGGCTGGGCACGATCGTGCTCGGCATCGTCGGATCGTTCGTCGGCGGGTTCATCCTGAACCTCGTCACCGGGAACGGCATGGAGCTGTCGCCATCTGGGATCATTGGATCGATCCTCGGTGCCCTGCTCGTGCTCTTCATCTGGCGCCGGATGCGACCGGCGGGCGGCGTGGCCACCTAAGGCCTTCGCGACTCGCTGACGCGCGCCGCGCTCGTCGCGGCGC
>JALZAB010000160.1 GCA_030948585.1 Chloroflexota bacterium | reverse complement strand
ACCGTGTCCGGTTCGACGTGACCAAGGAGCTGCTCGATCGCTCGCAGATCCCGCACAAGGACCTCGAGTTCGACGGAGCATCGATGCTCTCCGAGGTCCTCCAGATGACCTACTTCACCGACTACGTGTCCTTCTATGTCGCGCTGCTGAACGGCGCGGATCCGTCGCCGGTCACGTCGATCGACTTCCTGAAGGACCGTCTGGCGAAGGCCTAGTGCCGGCGAGCACCTTCGCGTTCTGCCCACGGGACGGGTCGAAGCTCACGCTGACCCGCATCGACGGCCGCGACCGCCCGACGTGCACGACGTGCGGTTTCGCCGACTTCATGCACGTGCAGATCGGCTCGAACGCGATCATCGAGCGCGACGGGGCCGTGCTGTTGGTCCGCCTCAACTATGGGCCGCGCGACGGGCACTGGGCGCTGCCCGGCGGGCTGGTCGAGAACGACGAGACGACCGAGCAGGCCGCGACCCGCGAGGCGAAGGAGGAGACCGGCTTCGACGTGGCGCTCGACGGGCTGCTTGCGACCTGGATGCGGCCGGGATTCCCGATCCTCGTGGTCATCTACCGCGCGCACATCACCGGGGGCACGCTGCAGGTCGCACCGGAGGAAGCCTCCGAGGCTCGGTTCTTCGCCAAAGCCGAGCTGCCTCCGCTGGAAGAGATCGCGTGGCCATCCGCCGCGTACGGCCTCGAGGCCTGGCGCGCGTACGAGCCGCCGCGGCCATGACCCAGACGTGGGAGATCTACTACCCCGAGGCTGCCGCGACGGGCGTGCAGATCGCGCGTGCGCGGATCGATCCGACGGATATCGTCTGGCTCCATGCCGCGCCGCCGGTCCTCGCGGTCACAGTGCGCGAAGCAGACGATCGCGTGATCGCGCGCGGTGAGCCCGTCGCACGCGTCGGGCCGTATCTGCCGATGACCCGCCTGGTCCGGCGAGGCGAGGTCGTCATCCGCGAGGACCGCTGGCCGACCGACACGGACGTTGGCGCGGTCGTCATCCTCCCCGGGGGAGAGGCCGGGATCCTCCGCGGGTGGTGGAACGCGAAGGACGGCAGCGAGTGGCGCTGGACCGTGGAGTTCTCTAACCGGCGCGGCTGACCGCCTCGACCGCCTGCCACAGTCCCGCCCAGATCGCCCGCCGCTCCTCTTCCGTGGCCCGCCGTCCGGCGAGCTCCTTGAATGCGATCACCCCGGCTGCCGCGAGCGCGCCCCAGGCTTTCGGCGTTCCCGCGGCGCTCGCTCGGACGAGCGCGACGTCGCGGGTGATCGTCACGGAAACGGCGCGTTCGATCACCCGGCCAGCGTCGCCCCTACTCCGCCCGCTTTACCCGCCGTCGCATGACCTCGCCAATCGAGGGCGCGTCGTCCGGGCCCGACAGGATCGTGACCGAGTCTCCCGCGCCGAGATCGCCCTCCGTCACGATGCGGAGGTAGGCCCCGGGGCGTCCGCCCTCGATGAACTCCTCGATGAAGCCGGGCCGGTCCATGCGGGCCTCGAGCTTGAAGCACGGAAGCCGCGGCTGGGTGACCTCCAGGAGCACGGTGCCGATCTGCCAGCGCTCGCCGACCCGCGGGTCCGTCACATCGACGCCCTCAGTGGTGAGGTTCTCGCCGAAGGTGCCGGCCGCGAGGGCCTTACCGAGCCGCGCGCCCCACCAGGCGAGATCCTCCCGCGCGTACGCGTAGACGGCCTTGGCGTCGCCGCCGTGGACGCGCCGGTCGGATTGGTCGTCGCCGATCAGGTTCACGCCGCGCACCGCAATGCGTCCGGCCGCAGGGTCCTTCCAGATGCTCGTGCGCACGAGGCGCTCGCCGACGCGGATCTCACGCGGCCGCCCCACGTTCACGGACACGACGCGGCGCTCCTGCATCGCCATCTGCAGAGCGGAGGCTAGTACGCTCGGTCCCATGCTGATCAAGAAGCACGACGCGGCAATCTCCGAGGGCGAATGGCGCGCCTTCCTCGCGTCGCGCGATTTCGGCGAGCTCATCGCCAGCGGCCGTGGCCGGGACGTGCCGATCGTCGTGCCGACGCACTTCATCTACGACGGCGCGGAGACGATCCAGCTGCATCTGGCCGCGCCGAATCCGGTGTGGGCGGCGCTCGCGGAGAATCCGCTGGCGCTCATCTCGGTGTACGGCGACTACGCGTACATCCCGACGCAGTGGAACGCGAATCCCGGCGCGGCGATCGAGTACGGCGTTCCGACGTCGTACTACGCCGCGGTGCAGGCGATCGTGCGCACGCGTGTCGTCGACGACCGTGAGGAGCTGGCGGGCATCCTCACCGCGCAGCTCGGACATTTCCAGCCCGAGGGTGGCCACGCCGCGGTGGAGCCCGGCAACGACTACGGCAGGTACTTCGGCGGGATCCGCGGGATCGTTGGCGTCATCGAAGAGGTCCGCGCGAAGTTCAAGTACGGCGGCAACAAGACCGTCGAGCACCGCCTGCGGATCGCGGAACATCTTGCCGAACGCCAGGACGGGTATGACGCCGCGGCTCGGGCGCAGCTCCTGCGGCGCACGGACCAATGAACGCGATCCGCTGGATCGTCGTGACCATGCCCGCCTTTCTGATCTTCGGCGGGATCCTCCATTTCCCGGGAGTCTCGATGACGTCGGGCTGGAACCGGGTCCGCTCGCGTTCGGCGCCGTGACCGGCCTGCTGATCGGCGGCGCGCAAATGCTCGTGTTGCGCGGAACGCTGGCGCATCCGTGGCTGTGGCCCCTGGCGACTGCCGCGGGCATGGCGGTCACGCACGCGACCGGCGACGGGGTGTCGCCGGCCACCGGCTACCTCCCGGTCGCCATCGTCGGTGGCCTTGCGGTCGGCGGCCTGCAGGCGGCGGTGCTCCGCGAGCCGTTATGGGCCGTCGCGACGTTCGTCGCATTGGTGGTCGGTATCTTCGGTGGCTACACGCTGGCCTTCGCGCTCGGCTTCAACAGCATCTTCGACACGGACGCGACCGCCCGGCAGGCGACCATCATCGGCCTGACCGCGGTCGTCTACGCCCTGTTGACCGCACCACTTGTTGCCCGGATCAGGCCCAAAGCGTGACCGGATCCCCGTTGTTCGGCGTCTCGAGCTCCATGCTGTTGCAGCGGCCGCTGCGCGAGGCGGTCAATTTCGCGCTCCGCGCCGGACTGAATGGGTTCGAGGTCTGGGCCGACCATCCGCACGCGCACCCAGATGAGACTGCGAGCGGTCTTCGGGCGGCGCTCCGCCGCGACCTCAGCAACTTTGCACGGGTTTCAGTCCACGGCCCGCTGGGCAACGCAAGCTTGGCCTCGATCAATCCAGGCATCTGGCGCGAGTCGGTCCGCCAGTATCTTGGCGCCATCGAGCTGGCGCACGACATCGGCGCGGCGGTGCTCGTCGTCCACCCCGGCGATCTAAGGGACCCGCGCTTCTTTGCCGATTTCGCGCGCCTGGCGGAAGAGGCGCTGGGGCGGCTGGCCCGCCGGGCCGAGGAGCTCGGCGTCATGCTCGCGGTCGAGAACTGCGGTCCGTACCACGCCGGCGTCGACCGAAGCGCCGCGGACCTGCGGTCTCTAATTACCCGCACCGGTTCGTCGAACGTGAAGGCGTGCCTTGACGTTGGTCATGCTGCCGTCAACCGCAATGCAGCCGAACTTGTCGAGTTGCTAGGGCGAGACATCGTTCACTTGCATGTGCATGACAACCACGGGCAACGCGACGAGCACCTGCCGGTCGGGCGCGGGACGATCGACTTCGAGGCGTTCCTGCCGATCTTGGCCGATTTCGACGGACTCGCGATCGCCGAGGTCGTGTGGGACGAGGCGACGGCGTTCGAAACACCGGAGGCGATGCTCCGCGCCGCACAAGCAGGCTGGGACGCCGTTCGAGCGCGCTCGTTAGGTGGGCGCGGAGTTGCGTCGAACGATCGACCGACCTAGCCTCGCGCAAGTGACCACACAACTGAACCGTCGCGATCTCATTCGCCTCGGACTGATCTCGACTGCCGGCCTTGGTCTCGCCCCGCTGCTCGCGGCGTGCGCGACCCAGGCCCCGGTCGGTGCCAGTCAGCAACCGACGACCGGCAAGCCGACGCCCAAGCCCGCCACCGTCACGGTGCAAGTCGGCGTGCAGAACGTCGAGTTCGCCGGCTCTTTGGCCGCGGACGCGCAGGGCTTCATGCAAGCAGTCAACATCACTCAGCAACTGTTGCCCTTCGGCCCGAACGTGCAGCCCGTCACCGTGGTTGCGGGCGGATCCGCCTTGGCGGGTGTGATCGGCGGCGCGGACACGTTCTTGAAAGCGCGCGCAAGCGGCATTCCGGTGGTCGCCATCGGGACCATGTACCAAAAAGCGCCGTCCGGCCTCGTGAGCCTCGCGAAGAATCCGATCCGCACGCCCAAGGACGCGGTCGGCAAGAAGATCGGCCTCCAGGCCGGCGCGCGCGGCCCTTGGGCGACGATCCTTAGTCTCGCTGGCCTTAAGGAATCGGACATGACCATCGTGCCCGTCCAATTCGATCCGACACCCCTCGTGCAAGGCCAGGTGGACGGCTTCTGGTCCTTCGCCTTCAATCAACCCCTGGTCCTGCAGGCCCAAGGATTGGACACGGTGTTCATGACCGCGTTCGACGCGGGATACAAGTTCTACGGCGATGTGATCATCACGACGGATGCGGCGGTGAAGGCGAATGCGGACGAGCTGGGCAGGTGGCTCGGGGCAACCCAGAAAGGCTGGGACTACGCCTTCGCTCACGTCGATGAGGTCGCGAAGCTCGTCGCCACCAAAGACGCCGCGTTGAACCTGGATGTCAAACAGCAGACGGCGCAGCTCAAGGCGGAAAAAGATTTCATGACCTCGAGCAAGCCACTCTTCTCGATGGACCAGGCCACGTGGCAGGCGGGCATCGACATCCTGAAGAGCCTCAACCAGATCGACAAGCCGATCACCTCTGCCGAAGTCATGAACACCTCGATCTTGGAGCTGGCAGCGAAGGGGTCGTAGCCACGGCGAGCGCACCGTCGAGGGGCGCGATCGCGGTCGACCACCTCACGAAGACATTCGCTCTGCGCGATCGATCGCTTACGGCACTTGCCGACGTCAACCTCCATATCCCCGAAGGCGAATTCGTCGCTCTGGTCGGCCCGAGCGGGTGCGGCAAGTCAACGATCCTTCGGATCATCGCGGATCTCGATACGCCGACGACCGGACAGGTGCTGGTCCACAACGAAGCCCCTGACGTTGCACGACGTGGGCGGCTGCTCGGGTTCGTCTTCCAAGACCCGGTCCTCCTGCCCTGGCTGGATGTGCTCGGCAACGTGCGGCTCCCGCTGGAAGTGGCCCGTGATCGCGCTGGGGAGCACGCCGATCCGGGCGAGCTGCTGCGGCTCGTCGGCCTGTCCGGATTCGAGCATGCCCGCGCGTGGCAGTTATCGGGCGGCATGAAGCAGCGGGCCGCCATCGCGCGCGCACTCGTCTTGCGGCCTCGCGTCCTGCTGCTCGACGAACCGTTCGGAGCCCTGGACGAGATCACGCGCCAGCGGATGAATCTCGAGCTCCTGCGGATCTGGACGAACACGAACACGACTGCACTCGTTGTCACGCACAGCATCAGCGAGGCAGTCTTTCTGGCCGATCGCGTGATCGTGATGAGCTCTCGACCTGGTCGGATCGTTGCCGAAGTACCGGTCATGGTGCCGCGTCCTCGGACGCTCGACACACTGGCATCGCCAGAGTTTCTGAGCTGCGTTGCGGCGGTCACCAAGCTGATGTTCAGTGCCGCGGAGACCTTGGAGTGAAGCGAGGTCGGACGTGGCTTGAGACCTTGCTATCCCTCGTCATAGTCATCGCGCTTTGGGAGCTCGTCGCACGTCTGATCGGCGCCCGATTTCCGGTGGTCCCGCCGCCGAGCTCGATCGGCGCTGCCGGCGTCCAGGCCAGCTACGTGATCTGGCTCAACCTGCGCCTGACGTTGATCGAGGCTGCGATGGGGCTCGCTGCCGGCACCGTCTTCGGACTTCTGCTCGCCGCGGTGTTTGCCGCATGGCCTCGAACGGAAGCGACCCTTTACAACCTGGTCGTCACCATCCACAGCATTCCGCTCGTCGCGATCGCTCCAGTCCTGCTCATTTGGTTCGGCGTGGGTATCACGGCGCCCGCGCTGGTCGCGGCGCTCGCGTGCTTCTTCCCAATGGTCGTCAGCGCGACCCGGGGCTTCCGGGCGGCGAGCCCGAGCTCGCTCGACCTCATGCGCGTGCTCGGTGCGAGCGCGACCCAGTCGTTCCTGCGAGTGCGGCTGCCCTCGAGCATGCCATTCATCATTGCCGCCCTGAAGATCGCGGCGCCTGCATCAGTCCTGGGCGCCACAGTGGGTGAGTGGCTTGGGACCGCCGGGATCGGGTACCTGCTGTTTTCAAGCATGGCCAATTTCCAGGTGCCGCTCCTCTGGGCGACCATGCTCATTGCCGCGGGTGTCGCCGCGATCGGCTACCTCATCTTCGCTGGGATCGAGGAGTTCGCGCTGGATTGGCGCGGGTCTGGGAACACCGCGTGAGAGTGCTCCGGCCGGCGATCGCCGTACTGCGCGATGCGGGCGCCGTGATCGCGTTCGTGATCATTTGGCAGGTCATCACGATCGCCTTGTCCGTCCCCGCGTTCCTCGTTCCATCGCCATCAGCGATCGGTGAGGCATTCGTCGCGAACGCCGGTCGCATCGGCGCCGCCCTCGCGCAGACGGGGGCAGAGGCGGCAGCGGGCTTCGCCGGCGGCAACCTGCTCGGACTCATCCTCGCCATACTGTTCGCTCGATCGCGTCGACTCGAGCGCCTCGGCCTCCCGGTCGCGATAGCGCTGCGAAGCGTGCCCCTGATCGCGATCGCGCCGCTGTTGACGATCATCCTGGGCTTCGGCCCGAGCACGATCGTCGTGATGGCGGTGCTCATCAGCTTCTTCCCAGCCCTGGTCGCGGGGTCAGCGGGACTCCGCGCTCCGAGCGCCGAGGCGCTTGCGCTCATGCGTGTCCTCGACGCACCCGAGCACGTTCGCTTTCTTCGGCTTCGTATCCCAGCCGCTCTGCCGTTCGTGTTCGCAGCATTCAAGATCACGGCTCCCGCCGCGGTGCTCGCCGCGATGGTGGCCGAGTGGACGGCGGCGAACAGCGGTCTTGGCTACCTCATCATCGACGCTGGCGAGCAGTACCGGTTTCCGCTGATGTGGGCGGGGATCGTCGCGGCGACCGCGCTCGCGGTCGGCGCGTTCATCGTCGCCTCCTTCGCGGAACGTCGCGTCATCTGGTGGCCCCTCGAGCCCTCGTGACGCTGAATATCGCGAGCTATTCGGACGACTGGCGCGCGCGGATCTTGTCCACGTTCGCACACACGCCCTTCGAGCTAATTCTTGGGGACGAGCGAGTGCGCTGCGAGAGTGTCGAGGGATTCTGGCAAGGTCTCAAGTGGCCGCGAGGCTCGGCGGACCGCGACCGGGTGTTCAGTCTGTGGGGACTGGAGGCGAAGTTGGCTGGAGCCGCGGCGCCGCCCGGAGACATCGACGCCGGAGGAGTTCGTTTCGCGCGGGGCAGCGCAGCGCACCATGCGCTCGCGGCGCAGGCGATGCGGGCAAAGCTCGAACAGAATCTGGGGGTCAGGGAGGCGCTGCGCGCCACGGCCGGCCTGCGCTTGACCCACGAGCTCGTCGACGAGCACGATGAGCCCGTACCCGACAGCCTGACGTTGCCCAAGTCGGTGTTCGTCGATATCTGGACTCGACTTCGGGACGAGGTCGAGGCGACTGCGCGCTGAGTCGCATCACGGCCGTTCATCGCTCGGAATGGGCCTGAAATCGGCCTTCCTATACTCGCTTCGACGCCGGAGCTTTCCCCGACGCCGACCGAAATACGGAGCGGGAGGAACTCATGAACTCGAGCCTCATCTCCAAGATCGAGAAGGCAAAACGGTACGCAGAAGAGCCCGACCGGGTCCAGTTCCAAGCCCTCGAAGCGACCTTCCGCGGTGACAACGGCACCCATACGATCCGCCTATCCGGAGATGAGTGGTCCTGCAATTGCGATCACTTCGTCGTCCACGGCCTCTGCTCCCACGTCATGACCCTGCAGCGTCTGTACGCCGCGAACCTCTCCGACGACGCGCGCTTCACGCAGGAGCGAGTGCCCGCGACCGCCTGACCCGGCGCCCGTCCTCTCAGACGGGCACAACTGAATACGCGGATCACCAGCGAAGCCGGTGCGATTCCGGCAGGGTCCCGCCACCGTAACGGCACGAACGCCGAACTCGGGTCGCCTGGTCCTCCGCTCGCGGCCAACACACCTTCGCGAGAAAGGGTGAGCCAGATATGACTCGAAGCTTCGCGCTGCTGTTCGCGCTCCTCTTCACCATCGGCTGCAACCCCGGCGCCGGCCTTCCCGCCGCGTCGACCATCACCATCGGTGTCTCCCCAAGCGCCGCGGCCTTCCCGGCGAGCATCACGGACTTCCAGGGACGCTCCGTTGCCATCTCGAAGCGGCCCGAGCGCATCGTCTCCATCGGACCGTCCAACACCGAGTTCCTCTTCGCGCTCGGCGCTGGCGATCGCGTCGTGGGCGACGACGACTTCTCCGACCAGCCCGCCGCGGCCAAGACGAAAGAGCACGTGGGCGGCGTGAAGGTCAATCTCGAGAAGGTCGTCTCGTTGAAGCCCGACCTCATCGTCACCGTCAAGTTCTCGGACGGGACGATCGAAGCGCTGTCCCAGACATCGGCCACGGTGCTCGTGGTCGACCCGCAGAGCCTCGCGGACGTCACACGGACCGCGGCGATGATCGGCAAGGCGATCGGCGCTGACGGCGATGGCCTCGCGAAGGATCTGCAGGGCAAGCTCGACGCGCTCAAGGTGAAGGTCGGCAACGCCGCCAAGCTCAAGGTCTTTGACGAGGAGGACGCGTCCGATCTCACGAAGCTCTACACGGTCGGCCCAGGCTCGTTCCTCAACGACCTCATCACGCTGGCCGGTGGGGTGAACATCGCCGCTGCCGCCAAGACCGCGTACCCGACCATCTCCGCGGAGGAGGTGGTCCGAGCCGATCCCGATGTCATCGTGCTCGACGACGCCGCCTTCGGCACCACCGTCGAGTCGGTCGCGAAGCGACCCGGCTGGGCCGCGCTGTCCGCGGTGAAGAACGGCCGCGTCCATCCCCTGGACGCGAACCTCATGAGCCGGCCGGGTCCTCGGGTCGCGGACGCCGCGACCGCGCTCGCGAGGCTGATCCATCCCGAAGTCTTCAAGTGAGCCGGGCCGCGCCGGCGATCGCGATCCTGGCGATCCTGCTCCCGGTGAGCGTGGTCGCGGGGATCCTCGTCGGCGCGGTCTCGCTTGCCCCCGGAGACGTGCTCGGCGCGGTCTTTGGGACGGCCGATCCATCGACGACCACGATCGTTCGTGATCTACGCGCGCCCAGGGTCATTGCCGCGGCGCTCGTCGGTGGGGCGCTCGCCGTCGCGGGCACGCTGCTGCAGGGCCTGTTCCGCAATCCGCTCGCGGACCCGTATGTGACCGGCACATCCGCGGGCGCGGCGCTCGGTGCGGTGGCGGTCATTGCCCTGGGCACCGATCTCGCGGCCACTCTGGTGCCGCTCGCCGCGTTCGCCGGCGCGTTGGTCAGCGCCCTCGCGGTCTGGCAGCTCGCGCGGCTCGGGGGCCGGACCACGGTGCTGACCGTGCTGCTCGCCGGAATCATCCTCACGTCCTTCGCCAGCGCGCTCGTCACCCTGTTGCTGTTCGCCAGCGACCGGCTCGCTCTGCGGCTGCGCGCGGTGCTGGACATCCTGAGCGGCGGCGTGACCGTCCGGGCGACGAGCGAGTTGGTCATCGCCGCGGTCGTCGTGGCCTGCGGCCTCGTGCTCGCGGTCGTGCTCGGACCGCGGATCGACGCGTTCGTGTTCGGCGAGGAGACGGCCGCGACGCTGGGGGTCGATCCGGAGCGGACGACGATCCTGGTCATCGGCGCGGCCGCGCTCCTGACCGGAGCGGCCGTAGCGCTCGCCGGCCTCGTCGGGTTCGTCGGGCTCGTCGTGCCGCATGCGCTCCGCCCGCTCGTCGGCGCCACGCATCGGACGCTTGCGGCGGCGAGCTTCCTGGCCGGCGCGAGCGTGCTCGTGCTCGCGGACCTTGGCGCACGCAGCATCTTCGCGCCGGCCGAGCTTCCCGTCGGCGTGCTCACGGGGATCCTGGGCGCGCCGTTCTTCCTCGTCCTCCTCGTGCACGCGGGCCGCCGGGAGCTGGCATGACCACCCTCGTCGCGCGGTCGCTGGCGGCGGGGTACGGCGTACGCGCGGTCCTGCATGACGTCGACCTCACGCTCGCCCCAGGGCGACTCATCGCGCTCGTCGGACCGAATGGGGCGGGGAAGTCGACGCTGCTCCGTGCGCTCGCCGGTCTCATCCGCCCGAGCGCCGGCAGCGTCACGCTCGACGGAACGGATGTCGCCACGCTGTCGCGTGCGGCGCTCGCCTCTCGCATCGCCGTTGTGCCGCAGACGTTCGACACGCTGTTCCCGTTCACGGTGCGCGAGATCGTCGCGCTCGGTCGGACTGCGCGCGTCGGGTTGTTCGCGCGGCCCACGCCTGCCGACTCCTCGGCCGTCGCGCGCGCGATCACCGAGCAGGACCTCGAGCCGCTCGTTGATCGCCGGCTCGATGCGCTCTCTGGCGGTGAGCGGCAGCGCGTCGTGCTCGCGATGGCCCTCGCGCAGGCGGCCGACGTGCTGCTGCTCGACGAGCCGACCGCGCACCTCGATCCGGCGCATCAGATCGGCGTCGTGCGCCGGGCAGGGGAGCTCGCGCGCACGCGCGGTGTGATCGCGGTCGCGGTGCTGCACGATCTGAATCTCGCCGCGCTCGCGGATCGCGTCGTGGTGCTCGATGGAGGGCGGATCGTGGCGGATGACGCGCCAGCTATCGCCCTCTCAGCCGACGTCGTGGCGCGGGTGTTCGGGCCCGGGCTGGCGGTCGCCCAAGTGAGCGGCCGAACGGTGATCCTGCCGCGCTGAACGGAAGTCGCACATTGAGGTGGAGCGACCCGTTCTCTAGCATCACGACGAACGGGCAACGAGCGTTGTCCTCAGTGACAGCCGCGCCGGGAGAGGGTCAAGACCGAGTTGTTCCGCAAGCTGTGCATCGCCGTGATCGCCCTCGCCATCGTCGGTGCACCCGCCTCTCTGCGCGCCACCCAAGCGAGCGAGCTTGAGCCGGGCACGCGATCGACCCCGATCATGCCGCCGGCTGCCGGTCTTCCGCAGGTCACCTGCACCGACGCCGTCGCCCCCGGTGTTGCGCCGATCGCCACGACCACCGGCATTGCGGGCGCGCACGCGGCGCTCTACGCCCGCTCCGGTTTCCCCACGCTCTGCCCTGGCGGCTCGACCACCGTCACCATCGCGTTCCAGAACACCGGCTCGGTCGGTTGGTATGGCAACGCGGCCCTCGGGACATGGGGACCCGAGCCGGGACAGGATCGCGCGAGCACGCTCGGCGGTGACGGCACCGGTGGATCGCCGGCGACGAACTGGTCGCACTCGAACCGACCGGCCGTCCAAACGACGCCGTACGTCGGTCCAGGTCAGGTGATGTGGTTCCAGTTCGGTGTCCAAGCGCCGGCGACCCCGGGCGCGTACAAGCTTGCGCTTCGTCCGTTGCTCGAAGGTCAGCAGTGGCTCGAAGATCCGGGTCTGACGTTCTGGGTCCTCGTCAAAGCCGACGACACGAGCGCGGTGATCGATCCGTCGACGCTGGTGCCCCCGGCGCCGGTCGCGCGCACGTACACGCCGGCGACCCTTGCCGATGGATCGCGTCAGATCCGCGTCCCGTCGCTCATGTACCACTACGTGAGCTGGCTCCCGGCGACCGATCCGAACATGGACCTGCGCAAAGACCTGACGGTGAGCCCGACGGACTTCGAGGCGATGCTCAAGTACCTGCGCGACAACGGCTATCACACCGTGACGGCGAAGGACCTCTGGTGGTCGCTCGATCAGACCGCCGCGATGCCGGCGAAGCCGGTGATGCTCACGTTCGATGACGGCTACGCCGACGCCTACAGCGTCGTGCTGCCGCTGCTCAGGGCGTATGGCATGACCGGAGTGTTCTTCATCACCGTGAACCT
>JALZAB010000156.1 GCA_030948585.1 Chloroflexota bacterium | reverse complement strand
TCGACCTGCTCATCTTCGCGATCCTGCTGCGCTATTGGTCCGCCGTGCGCGGGCGGACGCCCGAAGGCCGGGTGTTCTGGCTGTACCTCGTCCTGTACGGCGGCTTCCGGTTCGCGACGTCGTTCCTGCGACTCGATCCGATCGTGCTCGCCGGGCTGCAGGAGGCCCAGCTGCTCGGGCTCATCTACGTGCTCGCGGGGGTTCCGGCGCTCATCGTCGCCCACCGGCGCGCGCCTTCTACTACGATGATGTAGTATCTAGAGGATGCGCATCGCGGTCACCGGCGCGAACGGGTTCGTGGGCCGCAACGTCATCGCGGCCGTGCTCGGCGACATGTCGCCCGCAGAGGTGCGCGCGATCGTCCGCGAGCCGGTGCGGGCGGCCGGCGTGCTGCCGAGGACGGGGCTCGACATCAGGCGTGCCGACGTGACCGACCCGGAGTCCCTCCGGGGCGCGTTCGATGGCGTGGACGCCGTCGTCCACACGGTCGCGATCCCGACTGAACGCCATGGCAGCTTCGAACGGATCAACGCCGAGGGTGCCCGCGCGGTCGTGCGGGAGGCCCAGCGGGCTGGAGTCGGGCGCATCGTCCACGTGAGCGCCATCGGCGCCTCGGCGGACAGCCCGTACCCGTTCCTGCGCACGAAGGGCGAAGGCCAGGCCGCTGTCGAGGGGTCGCGCATCCCGTACGTGGTGCTGCGCCCGTCGATCCTGTTCGGCTCGGGCGACGACTTCTTTCCCCGGCTGCGATTCTCGCTGCGCTTCCCGGTGGTGCCGTTGCCCGGGGGCGGCGTCGCCCGGTTCCAGCCGCTGCACGTGGAGGATCTGGCGCAGGCGATCCGGGCGGCCCTCCGCGGCACCATGACGGGGGCGTTCGAGGTGGGTGGGCCGGCGCCGGTCACGTACCGCCAGATGCTGGAAGAGACCATGCGGGCCTACGGCCTGCGGCGGCCGACCGTGTCGATGCCCGTTCCGCTCATGAAGCCCGCGGCGTTCCTGTTCGAGCACACGATGGCCGACCCGCCCGTGACGGTCCGTCAGCTGGACCTCCTGGCGGTCGACAACACCCCCCAACCGAACGCCATAGACCAGGTGTTCGGGGTCAGGCCGCGTCCCTTCCTCGGGGGCGGCCTTTCGTATCTCGCACAACGTTCCTGAGGGCCTAAAAGGGTCTTCCCCAGAGGGCCATCCGCGGGTATCCTGCGTACGAAAACCGTCACAGATTCGGCGTGGGGAGCGGTGTCATTGCGGTGTCCGAGGCGTTGAAGCTGCCTCCAACTGCCCGAACTGTGTCTAGAGAGGACAGTCGCGCATGAAGGAATGGATCGTCTGCGAGGACAACTGCCTGAAGTGCAGCTACGGCGCGACCCTCGATTGCGATGGGGATTGCCCACGCTGCCCGCGGAACACCTACTGCCCCTGCGTGACCTTCGTGAGCTTCGCCGCAGGCAAGCTCGCCCCGGTCGCGCAGCCGGTGACCACGTCATTCGAACGTCCCCGCAAGCGCTAGCCGGCACGCGTTAGCCGACGCGAGACCACGGACCGATGACCATCGATGTGGGCGCCCTCGCGTCCCTCCGCGATCGCATCGACCGGATGGCGGTGTTCCTTTGACCTCGAGAACACGCGACGCGATGTCGCGCGGCTAGAGGCCGAAGCCTCCGCTCCCGACCTCTGGTCCGATCGACAGCATGCCCAGACCACGCTGAAGAAGCTCGATGCCGCGCGACGCCGCGTCGAGCGCTGGGATGGGTTTCGCGCGCGTGCCGCTGAGATCACCGACATGCTGCCCCTGGCGGACGAGGACGTCGCGATCGCGGCCGACCTCGCGACGGACCTCAGCGGGCTGCAGCTCGAGGTGGCGAAGGCGAGCCTCGAAGCGCAGCTCGGCGGGCCATACGACGAGCGCCCGGCGTTCCTCGCGATCAGCGCCGGCGTCGGCGGCACAGACGCCGCTGACTGGGCGGAGATGCTGGTGCGCCTCTACCTGCGGTGGTCCGAACGGCGCGGATTCCGCGCCGAGATCCTGGAGAGCACGCCCGGCGAAGAGGCCGGTCTCAAGAGCGCGACGCTGTCCATCGACGGCGAGTACGCGTACGGATACCTCAAGCACGAGCGGGGGACGCATCGACTCGTGCGCATCTCGCCGTTCGATTTCCAGAAGCGCCGGCAGACCTCGTTCGCGCTCGTCGATCCGACGCCGCAGGTCGAGGCCGAAGCCGAGGTCGAGATCCGCCCGGACGAGCTGCGCATCGACACGTACCGCAGCACGGGGGCCGGCGGGCAGAACGTGAACAAGACCGAGACGGCCGTGCGCATCACGCACCTGCCCACGGGACTGGTCGCCGCGTCACAGAACGAGCGTTCGCAGCTCCAGAACCGCGACATCGCGATGCGCGTGCTGCGGGCGAGGCTGCTCGAGCAGAAGGTCCTCGAGCAGGAGGCCGAGCAGGCGAAGGAGCGCGGTGAGATGCGCGCCGCGGACTGGGGAAGCCAGATCCGGAGCTACGTCATGCACCCGTACACGCTCGTCAAGGACCACCGGACCGGCGTGGAGGTCGGGGACGTCCAGCGCGTCTTAGACGGCGACATCGAGCAGTTCATCGAGGCCTCGTTGACCGGCCGAACGGTGTCCAAGGGCGCTGGCACCGGTCCTGCGGACTAGCAGGCTGGCAACGTAGCAAAAGGGAGTTTCATATGAACGCGCTCAAAGATCTGAAGCTTGACGACGTTTTCGACGACCTGAAGTCGCAAGCGAGCAAGCGCCTGGACGACCTGCTCTCGGACAGTCGCAAGCAGGCCCGTAAGGCTGGTGGTGGCCACGACGACACGGCGATCTTCTCGGCCTTCACCGTGGGCATGCTGGCGGGGGTCATCGTCGGCGCGGCCGTCGCGCTCCTCATGACGCCGTTCAGTGGCCAGCAGGCCCGCGCCAAGCTCGGCGAGCAGGTGGACAAGATCCGCTCGGACAACGTCACGAGCTGGGACAGCGGCACGACGAACGGCAACGGCAAGGCCGGCTACGAGTCGCCGACCTATAGCTCTCCGAAGCCTCTTTGATAACGGCGGCGCTTCCTAGCAGCGCGGCCGGGGAGGACGGCGCGGCTCGCGGCTAAGCCGCTCGCCGCGCTCACCTCTAACTCACACGTCCCCGCCGGCGGGCGGACGGGATTCGCGGACGAGGCGGGGGATGCCTGCGGTCTCGACGTCGACGGTACCGGGCCGGGTGTAGCCGGCTTCGCGCGCACCAATGTCCAGATGCACGGTCGCGGCGTCCTCCGCGGCCAGCCGCGCGATGGGGACGGAGCTGAACGTCGCGACGGACTTCACGTAGCCGTGACAGCGCTCGCACACGTCGACGCGATCGCGTGAGTCCTCTGACCGCAGCGTTCCCAGAGTCCGGTGGTCATCGTTGCCGCAATACGGGCAGAGCAGGATGAGCCACGTCCACCAGGTGCCGCAGCGTCCACAGCGGAGCACGCGGCGCTTCTCCGCGCCGACGAGCTCGGCGAGCGCGGGCCAGGCGCCGCATACCGGGCAGTAGCCCCGATCCCACTTGTCGATCTCCGTGAGCGCGGCGCATCGGGCGGCCGCCTCCCACAGCACCGGCTGCAGCGCGAGCTCCACGAGCTTCGCGAAGGCCCCCGGGTCGTAGCCGCCGGCTGACGCGGCGCGCGCGATCGTGTCCGTGTCGGCGTTCAGTGCCGCATCGAGGAGGGCACCGAGCGCGACCGGCTCCGTCGCGAGGCGCTCCGCGGTGCGCTGCGCCGGCGAGCCCTCGACGCTCGTCTCGCTCAGATTGCGCGCGAGGCGCCGCAGCTCGGCGCCGATCTCGTCGGTCTCGCACGTGAGCGCCCCATCGCCGAGAAGTGGCCGGCCGGCCCTGATCGCGACCGCCGCGGCCTCCGCGGTCAGATCGAGCGCGATATCGGGTGGAGGCGCGGTCGCCAGCGTGGCCAGCCGCTCATCGTGGAATGCCGCGATCGGACCGAGGCCCGCGTCCTCTCTGGCCAGCTCTCGCCAGCGGGCGCGGGCCTCGTCGATCTCGAGCGATGTGGGGACGTCTAGCTCTGGACGAAGGAGATCGCGGAGAAGAACATCGCGTACCGGAACGCGAGCACGCCGACGAGCACGAGGACGCCGATGAGCGCGAGCGAGCCGTTCGGGATCCGCATGATCGGCCGTGGCGACAGTGCGACGAGCGGCACCAGCAGCGCGAGACCGACCGCGCCGATCCAGAAGGCCGGTGCCACGAGCTCGTGCAGGCTCGCGATGAGCGCGGTGAGCGAGCCATCCGCCTGGGTCCCCAGGCCGACGAGGAAGATGACCAGGACGACCGCGCTCACGGCCGCGAAGCCGAAGAGCGCACGCCGGACGGCCGCGGCCGTCGCCGCGCTGCCCCAGCGATCGCTGACGATCGCCGCGACCGCCATCCCCGAGAGCTCGCTGAAGCAGATGAACAGGCCCCCCATGAGGAACGTGTCCGACCACACCCCCTGGTTCGTCACGCTGAGCAGCACGCCGCTGTAGCCGGAGACGACGAGCGCGAAGACCTCGCCGATGGCGAGGATGATCGTGTTATGCGACGCGCCCTCGAGCCACGGAAGCCGAAGTCGGCCGCTGTGGTGGAGCGAGTCGGCGAACGCGAGCGCCGTGAACGCGGCGAAGATGACCATGGCCCACGAGCCCCAGTTCATTGGGGAGTTCGAGTTGAACATCAGCACGCCGCCGCGCTCGGCCGCCGCCGGGTGGCGGATGAGCAGGTTCAAGAACCGCCCCTGCTGCCCGAGGTCGTAGATCAGGAGCAGCGGCACCACGATCATGATCGGCATCGGGATGAAGCCGAGGCGGTGGATGACCGGCACGTCGCGCCGGTCGCCCGCGAAGTGCATGAGGCCCATCACCGAATAGGTGCCCGCTGCGAGGCCCGCGAGGAACAGTGCGATCGTGATCGGCCACTCCCACTCGGGCGGCAGGACATATTTGTCAGGCATCGCTCACCGTCCGATCCGCCGCGGCGGCGTTCTCGTTCATGCGGCCGCGCCGGAACGCGGCGAGCCCGGTGACGCCGAGCACCGCCGCGGAGATCAGGGCGACGCCGGCGGACGGCACGAAGTTCCGCTGGGGCAGCGCCGCGTGCGCGGGCAGCCCGTAAACCTCCGGCTTGTCGAGGAGCAGGTAGAACACGTTGAGCCCGCCGACGACCTCGACGTCCTTCACCGCGGTGCCCTTGTTCGGTCCGGCGGTGATCTTGCCGCTGTTGCCTAGATCCCAGCCGTAGATGTATGCGTCCGTCTGGCCGCGCCCGTGGAGGAGCTTCACCCGCTCGTTCGCCATGGACTGGAGCTCGCCCACGGTGCCGAACGTCAACGATGAGGTGGGGCAGGCCTTGGCGCAGGCCGTGGCCATCCCGATCTCGAGCCGGTCCTGGCAGAGGATGCACTTGTTGACGCGGCCGGTCCGCTTATTGAACGCGATGACGCCGAACGGGCACGCGCCGACGCAGTAGCGGCAGCCGATGCACACGTCCTGGTGGATGTCGACGGAGCCGAACTCCGTGCGGTACAGCGCGCCGGTCGGACACACCTCCAGGCAGCCGGCCTGCACGCAGTGCTTGCAGGAGTCGCTCATCATCAGCCACCGCGGATCGGTCCGGTCCGCCGTGCTCGGGTCGGGTCCGATCTGCTCGATGAACTTCACGTGCCGCCAGTTCGTCGCGGAGAGATGCCCGGTGTTGTCGTAGCTGTCGCCGGTGAAGGCGCGGTGCTCGCGGACGGCCGCCTCGTCCTCCATTGGGAGCGGCACACCCGGAGCCATCTCGTTCCACTGCTTGCACGCGACCTGGCACGCCTTGCAGCCGGTGCAGATGGAGGTATCGACGAACATGCCACGGGGATCGGTCATGCCCGGGCCCGTCCCTTCTCGATTCGGCAGGTGAATGCCTTGCCCTCGTGGATCGTGACGTTCGGATCCGCGACGAGCGAGGTGACATTGTTCGCGATATCGCCGGTGGCGATGCCTTGGTAGCCCCAGTGCCACGGCATCCCGACCTGGTGGACGACCTGCCCATTCACCGTGAGTGGCCGCAGCCGCTTCGTGACGAGCGCGCGCGCTTCCGTGGTGCCGCGCTCGCTGATGACCCGGAGGTAGTCGCCGTTCGCGATCCCCTTCTCCTTGGCGAACTCGGGTGAGATCTCGACGAACAGCTCGGGCATCAGCTCGGCGAGCCAGGGGAGCCAGCGGCTCATCGTGCCGGAGAGGTGGTGCTCGGTGAGCCGGTAGGTCGTGATCACCGTCGGGAATGACGTACCCGCGAAGTCGTTGTATTTGTTGCCCGGCACGTCGTAGATCTTCGTGAGCGGGTTCCGGTCCTGCTTGTACAGGAGATTCTTCACCGGGGACTCCCACGGTTCGTAGTGGGTGGGGATCGGCCCGTCCGACAGACCTTCGTACGCGAACAGCCAGCCCTTGCCGTCCTTCTTGAGGAGGAATGGGTCCGAGCCCGAGTGGAACGCGATGCCGATGCCGTTCGGGTTCGCCGGCGTCTCCGGGGCCTTCGTCAGGCTGAAATCGATCCCTTCACCGGAGTCGTTCTTCCAGGTCTTCGCCGCAGCGTCCCAGTACGTGTACTTCTTCTTCGCCGACCAAGGGTTGCCCGCCGGATCGGCCGACGCGCGGTTGTACAGCTGGTGGCGGTTGGCCGGCCAGGCCCAGCCCCAGTTCGGGCTGACCCAGCCGTCGTTCTTGCCCGGGTTCATCTCGCCCCGGTTCACCGTCTGGCCGTTGACGGTCTGTAGCTGGCCGGTGTAGATCCAGGCGCCGCAGGCGGTCGAGCCGTCCGATTGGAGGTTCGCGAAGCTGTTGAGGATCGCCCCCGTCTTGACGTCGTAGCCATTGACCTCCTTGAAGATCTTGAAGGCCGATGGTTCGTCCTTGTGGATCCAGTCCGCGACCTCAGCAGGATCCGGGGCATAGTTGAGCGTCATGTACTTGATGCCGTCGAGGTTCTTCGCGCCCGCGCGTCCGGCGGCATATAGCTTCTTCAGGCGCAGGCCAAGGTCGTACCAGAAGAATAGATCGCTGCGGCTGTCACCAGGCGGGTCGGAGGCCTTGTGGTGGTACTGGATCGTGCGCTGGGTCTGGGTCATCGAGCCGTCTTTTTCCGCGATGTGCGCCGCCGGAATGAAGAACACCTCGGTCTTCACCGCGGCGGGATCGGCATCCGCGATCCGCTTCCAGAACACCGATGTTTCGGTCTCGTACGAGTCGAGCACGACGAGCCATTCGAGCTTCTTCATCGCGTCACGCTGGAAGTGCGAGTTCAGGCTCGTCGCCGGGTTTTGGCCGGTCAGGATCATGCCCTTGATCTTCCCCTGGCTCATCTCCACGAAGACGGGGAAGTGACTGTGGTCGGCGGTGATCTTGGGAAGCGTGTCGTAGAAGTAGTCATTGTCTGCGGTCGCCGCATCCCCGAACCACGCCTTCAGCTGGCTGATGACGTACGCCGGTGTGTTGGACCAGAAGGACGTCGGCTGGGTCTCGGTGAGGATGTAGTTGAGCAGCGTGTCGTGGGTCTTCGACGCATCCGGCGT
The DNA here is from genome assembly GCA_030948585.1 of Chloroflexota bacterium. Classification (GTDB taxonomy): domain Bacteria; phylum Chloroflexota; class Limnocylindria; order P2-11E; family P2-11E; genus UBA4735. The sequence continues at coordinate 1,704 of JALZAB010000156.1, read as the reverse complement.
GTTCAGGTATCCGGGGTGGATGTTGTACAGGCTCGAGATGTCGGTGCAGCCCTGGATCGACGCGTGGCCGCGGAGGGCCATGATCCCGCCGCCCGGTCGGCCGATGTTGCCGAGGAGCAGCTGCACGAGGCCCGCGGTGCGGATGAGCTGCACTCCGGTCGTGTGCTGGGTCCAGCCGACGGCGTAGACGAACGCGCTCGTCTTGTCCGGCCCGGAGTTGGCGATCAGGGAATCGGCCACCTTGATGAACAGCTCCTTGGGGGTGCCGCAGATCTTCTCGACCATCTCCGGCGTGTACCGGGCGTAGTGCCGCTTCAAGATCTGAAAGACGGTGTTCGGGTCGGTGAGGCTCTTGTCCTGCAGCGGCACGCCGGGGATGCGGTTCGCGATGAGCGCCGCGAAGTTCGCGCCCTTCACCGTCCCGGTGGTCGTCGACGGGCCGGTTCCCTCGCCACCTTCCTTGCCCTGGCCGGCCGCCCCGCCCACCGGCGGTTCGGGAGCGCGCTCAGGTGCCTTGGTGGTCTGGTACTGCCAGGTCGCGCGGTCGTACGCCCGGGTCGTCGCGTTGTAGCCGGAGAAGAAGCCGTCGTTCTCCTCGGTGTCCTTGAACCCGGCATTGATGAGCGTCGCCGCGTTCGTGAACGCGAGCATGTAGTCGTTGAAGTACTTCTTGTTGGTAAGGATGTAGTTGACCAGGCCGCCGAGGAAGGCGATGTCGGTCCCCGAGCGGATCGGTACGTACTGGTCGCACATCGCGCTGGTCCGGGTGAAGCGCGGGTCGACGTGGATGAGCGTCGAGCCCTTGGCCTTCGCCTTCATCGGCCACTTGAAGCCGACGGGGTGGCACTCGGCCATGTTCGAGCCCATGAACACGATGCAGTCGGAATTCTGCAGATCCATCTGGAAGGTGGTGCTGCCGCCGCGTCCGAATGAGACCCCCAGACCGGGGACGGTCGCGGAGTGTCATATCCGGGCTTGGTTCTCGATCCGTACAACGCCCATCATCCGCATGACCTTGCAGATGAGGTAGTTCTCTTCGTTGTCGTTCGTCGCGCCACCCAGGGCGAAGATGCCGGTGCACTGGTTGATGAGCTTCCCGTTCGCATCCTTCTCGACGAACGTCGCGTCGCGCGTGTCCGCCACGAGCGTCGCGATGCGGTCCATCGCCTGCTCTCGCGTCATCTTCTCGGTGTCCCACTCCGTCGCGTTCGGTTTGCGATGCCTCACCGTCGTGATGCGCAACGGGTTCACCGCGAGCTGGAACGTCGCAGCGCCCTTCGGACACAGGCTGCCGGTCGAGATCGGGCTGTCGGGGTTGCCTTCGATGTTCACGATGGTCGTGCGCCCGTTCTCGGTCTTCGCGTTGATCAACGTCCCGCAGCCGACGGCGCAGTACGGGCAGATGCTCGCGGTCTGCTTGGTCCCCTCGAGCTTGCGGCGTGCGGCCCGCTGGCCGGCGAAGGCGAGATCGAAGCCGAGGCCGCCCAGCTCGACGGCCGCGATCCCGGCCGTGCCGATGCCCGTCAGCTTCAGGAATTGACGCCTCGAGGTCACCGTGTCCAGCGCCATGGCAGCCTCCCTGATCTGTTGCTCGGAGCCGTTGGCCGGAAGAATAGCCCCGGCTTACGCGGGCGTCGCGCCGAGCTCGTGGATGAGCGGGAGCAGACGCTCGCGCCGGTTGAGGTCCGGATCGTCCAGGACCCG
>JALZAB010000124.1 GCA_030948585.1 Chloroflexota bacterium | reverse complement strand
ACTGCATCGAGCTCTGGTCGAGCACCTGGAATCGGACATCGCACCCGGCAAAGCGGCACGGGAAACCACCGGACTTCATACCGTCAATTCCTCCCGAGGATGCGCTTGGATGGGACTCCCCTCCGTTCGCGCAAGTGTACCGATGAACCCCGCGCCGCGCACCGCTGTACCGTCCGGACGTGCGGCGCGTCGACCCCTGGCTCCTCGCCGGCCTCGTGTTGTGCGGCATCCTCCTGTTCCTGGTCGCGTACGGCGACCGCATCGCGCCCAACGAGCCGCTGTTCCTGCTGATCAACGGGCCAGCCCGCACCGAGCGTCCGCTCCCGCCGGGCGAACCGTTCCTGTTCGGCTCCGACGCCGTCGGCCGGGACCTGTTCAGCCTCGTGATCGTGGGTGCCCGGACCACGTTGGCCATCGTCGTCCTGGCCGGCGCGGCTCGCGTGCTTGCCGGGCTCGGGCTGGCGGTCGGAGGGAGCTGGCTACGGCCGCTTCGCGTCGTCGTCGACGCGGCCGCCGACATCGTCTCGGCCGTGCCTTCGACCATCGTGGCCGTCTTTGCCGTCCTCGTGTTCGCGCGGCAGGGCGCGCCCGCGTTCGTGTTCGTCGCGGCACTGTTGATCACGGGGTGGGCGGGTCCGTACCGGGTGCTGCGCGCCGAGCTCGCGCGGCTGCGTGCCGCGCCTTTCACGGAGGGCGCGCAGGCCCTTGGGGTCTCGCGCCGGGGCCTCTTCGTCCGCCATCACCTCCCGCATCTCGTGCCCGTGCTGGCGCTGTCGGCGAGCCAGCAGATCGCGGCGGCGCTCGTCGCTCTCGCCGAGCTCGGGGTCATCGGCATCTTCGTGGGGCCGACCCGCTTCCTCAATCTCGCGGAGGCGATGCGCGTCGTTTCATTCGGGTCCAGCACCTCCTTCAATGTGCCGGACGACCCGGAGTGGGGAGGCCTCCTCGCGCTTGGGCGCGGCCTGCAGAACCTGTACGTCAGCCGATGGGCGTTCCTCGTTCCGGGCGTGGCGATCGCGTTCGCCGCGATCGCGTTCACGCTCCTCGGCATCGGTATCGCCCGGCAATACCGGCGGCGCAATCTCCTTCACGACCTCCGCACGCCGCGCGCGGCGGCCGCCGCGCTGATCGTGGCGATCCTCGTCATGCCGGCGCTGATCCTGCCTCTGCCACATGCGGCCGCCGTCGAGCTCGGTAGCAATGCGCGCAGCGCGGTCGCGGCCGGCACCGATCCGGCTCAGGTCCTCGCCGCGGCCAAGCTCGCCGTGACGCCGGTCGATCGCAGCGACACGCGACTCGACCAGGTCGATGCAGCGGTACTGCAGGTCGATACGCCTACGGGCCGTGCGCGATTCACGGAAGGTCCACGGGGCGACTTCAGCCCGCTGCTCTTCGGACCCACCGGCGGCGGCGTCGTCGACGCGCCGGTCGTGTTCGCGGGCTGGGGCATATCGCCCGCAGACTTCCCGCCGATCAAGACGTCGGTGTTCGGTCCGTTGGACTTCGGCACGACCGTGTCGGACTGGCAGGACGACTACGCCACCGTCGACGTGCGCGGCGCGGTGGCCCTCATCCTCCGGCTGCCCAACGTCATCATCGGGCGCAACGCGGTGCCGGCGCCGACGGCGGACATGCTCATCGCATCGGCGTTGAAGCGCGGCGCCGCGGCGGTGCTGTGGGTCGACCTCAGCCGGACGCAGATCATCGCTCGAGGCCAGCCCGATCCGTACCGGCGACTGGTCGCCGACGATCCGCTGACCAGGCGCGATGGTCCGCCCGTCTTCATCGTCACGGCCGACGTTGCGGACCAGCTGCTGGCGCCCGTCGGAGTCCGGGCATCGGACATCCTGCGGTCCCAGCAGCAGGGCGACCGTGCGGCGACGCCCGGCACGTCGATGGCCCGGCCGCTGCCCGAGCGGGCCCACATCGAGCTGCCCCTCGCGCAAGTCACGTCGGAATCGCATTCGCTGGTCGCACTCACGCCGGCGCCGGCGGACGCGCACCGGCTCGTCATCTGGGCCGTCGCGCCATCCACATCGAGCGGAAGCCGGGCCGCCGCGGATGCGTTGAGCGCGGTCGTCAGCGCGCTCGCCGGCCGGGACACGCCCCCATTGGCCCTGGTCGTGTTCGATCCTCGCGGTGATCCCGCGGCCAATGCGAGGGCCGTGCGGGCGGTCCTCGGGTCGGCGTCGATCGACGACGTGTTCGCCATCGACTCGCTCGCCGGGTCGACCCTACGGTTCACGACGGTCTACGCCGACCTCGTCGCGGCCGTCGATGACTACGCCGCGCGGTCCGGCGCACGCACGACGCGGACGGCCGGGGTGGTGAGCCCGAATTCGCCGGAAACCGGGGATCTGATGCGCGCGGCCGGCCTCACCGCGTTCGTGCAGGACCATTGGGTGCTCCTCTCGGGACAGGGGCCCGTCACCGGCGACTCCGATCTGCGCGCGGACGCGGCAGCGGTGCTCGGCTACATCGTGGGCCGATATGCGCAACGAGCGCCCGAGCTGATCAGATGACGGTGCTGACGCGCCTCGCGCGCGTGCCCCTGACGGTGCTCGTGCTCGGGCTCGTGTTCGCGGCCATCGCGCCCGCAGCGATGGCCAGCTACCAGCCATTCCAGCTTGCGCCCGGCATCGGGCCGTCCATCCGCGTGACGGGCACCGGGCCGGGCACGACGTTTACGCCCTTCGTTCCGACCATCGAGACGCAGTACCAGCTGCCGCTCGGAGACGTGATCGCCCAGGCCACCATCCGCAGCTCCGCGCTGCTCGCGGGCGTCGCGGTCTTCTCGCTGGTGTTGGGCGTCCTTCTCGGGGTGACCGCCGCGCTGGTCCGCCGTCGGGCGTTGGCCAGTGGCGCCGTCCTCGGGACGACGAGCGTCGTCGCGGCGATCCCGTCATTCTTCCTCGCGTACTTCCTGCAGATCCTGATCATCTTCATCGGCGGTGCGGCGGGGCACAGCGTGCTTCCGGTGTTCGGGTACGGGCTCGACGGTCATCTGGTGCTCCCGCTGCTCGCCCTGTCGGCACCGGCTGTCGCGACGACGGCTCAGCTCACCGCCGTGCGGATGGGCGAGGTGTTCGACGCGGACTTCATTACGACGGCGAACGCCAAGGGCCTCCTTCCGTCTTGGATCATCAAGGTCCACGTCCTTCCGCACGTGCTGCCCGTGTCGCTCGAGGCGGTCGGCAGCGGATTGCGCGTGGCCGTCGCGAGCCTCCCGATCGTCGAATACATCCTCCTGTGGAACGGCATCGGCTTCGTCGCGCTCCAGTCCATCGCGTTACGTGACCCGGCCGCATTTACCGCATGCATGCTCGTCCTCGCGACGCTCTTCACGCTCACCAGCCTGCTGCTCGACGTGCGCCGCACACGCTTCCATTGAGCGGTGGCCCTCGCCTAGACTCGGGTCCTTCCGGGCGGGAACGATGCGGTTTTGAGGGGGTCACATGAACGGTCGATCCGAGCGGATCCTTGGCGTGCTCGGCACGCTTGCCATCGCGCTCGCCGCGTGCGGCGGCGGCACCACGGGAACGAGCGGCGCGAGCGGCACGCCGCAAGGGAGCGCCGCGAAGCCGGACGTGAAGGTCGGCGTCGTGATCTCGCTCACCGGCGTTGGCAATGTGTATGGACCCACGCAGAAGAATGGCGTTGAGCTCGCGGCGCAGCGGATCAATGACGCCGGCGGCGTCAACGGGGCCAAGATGGTCCTGGTGATCGACGACGACCAGTCCACGACCGACGGCGGCGTCACCGCGTTCCGGAAGCAGACGAGCCAGGACCGGGTCGTCGCGATCCTCGGTCCCACGCTATCCAACACCGCGGTGGCGGCGCACCCGGTCGCGCAGAGCGCGCAGACGCCCGTCATCGCGATCTCCAACACCGGCGATGGCATCGTCGGCAAGTGCACGTACGGGACGTGCGACTACATCTTCCGGGCCTCGCTCGGTGAGGCGACGGCCATCCCGGCCACGGTGAACGTCGCGAAGACCAAGTTGAACGTGAAGAGCGTGGTGCTCATGTACGCGCAGGACGACAAGTTCAGCTCCGACGGCTTCGCGATCTTCCAGAAGGCCCTCGCCACGGCGGGCATCACGGTCAAGAAGGAGATCGCGTTCTCGAAGACCGACGTCGATCTCTCGGGGCAGGTCACCGCCGCACTCGCGGAATCGCCCGACGCGATCATCGACAGTTCACTGGCGGGCCCGGCGATCCTCGTCCTGAAAGAGGTCAACAAGCGCAAGCCCGGCATGCTCGTGATCGGCGGCAATGGCTTCAACACCCCGGCGATCATCACCTCGGCCGGCGCGGCCGCCGAGGGCGCGGTGTCCGGTGCGGCCTGGTATCTGGGCAACCCAGACCCGGTCAACAAGGATTTCGTCGCCGCGTACAAAGCGAAGTACAACGTCGATCCCGACCAGTTCGCCGCCCAGGCGTACTCGGGGCTGTACATCCTCCTCGATGCGCTCAAGCGCACGCCGACCGTGACGAGCGTGCTGCACGACAAGCTGCGCGACCAGATCGAGCTCACCACGGGCGTGAAGACGCCGCTCGGCGAGTTCTCGTTCAACGCCTCGCACGACGTCAGCCAGAAGGTCTACGTCGTCCAGATCAAGAACGGCGCCTTCACGCCCATTAATTAAGGGCTCGGCGAGGGCCGGCAAAGCCCGGCCCTCGCCGCGCGGGGCCCGCTCCGCTCGTTCCTTAATGTCGGTAGTGTCGGCCGATGGCCGACCAGATCTACAACGCGGTCTTCATCGGCAGCATCTATGCGCTCTTCGCCCTCGGGTTCACCCTCGTGTTCAGCGTCCTCGACATCCTGAACCTGGCGCATCCGGCGCTGTTCACGCTCGGTGCG
>JALZAB010000093.1 GCA_030948585.1 Chloroflexota bacterium | reverse complement strand
CAGGGCGAGCTCCTCCAGGTGCTCGGTGACGCGATCCTCAGAGAGAACTCCCGGACGCGCGGGTCCGAGACGACCGCCGCGGCGCTCGCGGATGAGTCGGCCGCGAAGGACGATTTCCTGGCGATCGTCTCGCACGAGCTGCGCACGCCGCTCACGCCGATCGTCGCGTGGGCACGGATACTGCAGGTTGGCGACGATCCCGCTCGTTCCCGCCGCGCCGCGGAGGTCATCGAGCGGAACGCGATGCTCCAGGCAAGGCTCGTGGACGATCTTCTCGAACTGACCCGCGCCCGGCTGGGGAAGACGGCGCTCGACCTCCGAGTTCACGACCTGAACGAGGTGCTCCGTTCGGCCCTCGAGACGATCGCCGAGGATGCAAAGGAGAAGGACCTCGCCCTCGATGTCATCGAAGCCGAAGAGCCACTGCTGGCGGAAGTGGATGAACAGCGCGTCCAGCAGATCCTGCGCAACGTGCTCTCCAACGCGGTCAAATTCACGCCGGCGGGCGGCCGCATCTCGGTGCTGCTCGCACGAGAGGGCGATGTCGCGACCATCCGAATCAAGGACACCGGCGAAGGCATCACCCCGGAATTCGTCCCGGCGGCGTTCGAGCTCTTCCGGCAGCAGGAGACCGGCACTCGTCGCCGGCACCCGGGGTTCGGCATCGGGCTCTCACTCGTCAAGCAGCTCACCCAACTCCACGGGGGTCGGGTGACGATCGCGAGCGAAGGCCTTGGACTCGGCGCCTTGGTCACGGTGCAACTGCCTCTGGCCTCGGGCAGCCTGCCGGTGTCGGTGCATCGAACCCCGGCCGCCCGACCGGACATCCGTGGGCGGCGACTGCTCGTGATCGACGACACGAAGGACAACCGAGATGCGATACAGATGCTCCTCCAGGACCTCGGCGCCGACGTACGGGTCGCGGCGGACGGCCTCGAGGCCATCGAGATGATCAAAGGCGGCGTGTTCGACGCGGTGCTCTGCGACCTGCGCATGCCGCGCATGGACGGGTTCGAGTTCATGCGGGCGGCCCGCCAGCTGCCGAATACCTCGCTGCCCCCGGTGATCGCCATGTCGGGTCTCACCAGCGGCTCCGACCACGCGCGCACGGAAGCAGCCGGCTTCGCTGGGCAGCTCGACAAGCCGTTCGACGAGCAACACCTCGTCGTCGCGATCGAGAGCGCCATCGCTCGGCACATCTCTACGACCCCCTCTGCGCCGCGCGTGACTGGCTGAGCTAGCCGTTGGAATCCGCTCGCGCAGGCACGTTTAGCGTGCGAGCAGGCAGCGGTTCCCACCACGCGCGCGCGGTGAGGAACATTTGCATGGCAATGGCGCAAGCCTCGCGGAACACAGCGCCCCGGAGTTTGACAACAGCGCGCTGAAACGACCCGGCCGCGATTGGCCATACGCACGGGAAGGTCGGCTTTGCCCGGACCATTCAAAGAGAGCCGGATGTCGGCTCCATCCGGGACGGTGTGAGCGTCCCCGCACCGCCGTGAGAGAGTCCAACCGCGCGGTTCGGGTACTCGTTGTGCTTGGGACGCTCTCTCGCGAACACCGTCGATTTCACGCTCCAGCACGGAAGCTACGTCCGACGGATCGAATCGACGGTGAGCGATGCTCGGACGGCGGAATGGAAGCCGCATCTCCTGCTCGTCGAGATCGACCTCGAGGGAGGTGCGGACCCAACCGCTTCCCGTACGCGGCTCGAGACCTGACGTCGTGTAACCGGAATGTCATCGCCGGCGGTCAGGCTGTGCGACCTACGATGAATACCGCCGTGGCTGCCGACACGCCCCCGATCCTCGTCGTCGACGACGACGCCAAGATCGTCAACCTCGTGCGCACCTACCTAGAGCGTGAAGGCTTTGCGGTCGTCACCGCCGCCGATGGCTTGGCCGCCCTCGCCGCTTTTCGCCTGCGCCAGCCGAGGCTCGTCGTGCTCGACGTGATGCTTCCCGCACTCGATGGACACGCGTTCACCCGCGTCGTCCGCGCGGAGTCGGACGTCCCGATCCTCATGCTCTCCGCGCGCGGCGCGTCCACGGACCGGGCGCGGGGAATCGACGGCGGGGCGGACGACTACATGGCGAAGCCGTTCTCGCCGGCGGAGCTCGTGAGCCGGGTAAAGGCGATCCTCCGCCGCAGCGAGCCACGCGCGGGTTCGGACGGCATGCCGATCCAGTTCCGTGACCTGCTCATCGATCCGGCGCGGCACGAGATCCGGCGCGGTGATGCGCTCCTCGATCTCACCACCGGCGAGCTCCGGCTGCTGCTCACCCTCATCGCGGCCAACGGCCGTATCCTCACGCGCGACGCCCTGCTCGACGCCCTCTATGGTGGCGACGAGGGCGAGGTGCTCGAGCGGACGGTCGACGTGTACGTCCGCCGCCTGCGCGACAAGCTGGGCGATGACGCCGACGACTCGCGCTATGTGATGACCGTTCGCGGTGCCGGCTACCGCACGGCGCCCGAGCGATGAACGGGATAGCCCCGCGCATCGCCGCAGCCTCGCTTGTTGTCGCCCTCGCGGTGGCCACGATCCTGGCGGTCGGCGTCTTTTCCTTCGGCGCGGTCGCTTTCGAGCGTCTGATGGTCGAGCACGGCTCGACCGTCGCGTCCGCGCACGACATGTTCGACGAGACGATCACCCGCTTCTTTCTGGCGGCGCTCACCGTGGCGGCGGTCGCGAGCATCGTGCTCTCCGCGACGCTCGCGCGGCGGATCTCACGCCCATTGCGCGCGATCGACGCCGCGGCCCGCCAGGTCGCGATCGGCCACTACGACGTACGGGTCGATCGATCCGGCCCCGAGGAGATCGCCTCGCTCGCGGACTCCTTCAATCAGATGGCCACCGAGATCGGCGAGCAGGAGCGCCTGCGGCGAGAGTTCATCGTGAACGCGGCACACGAGCTGCGCACACCGCTCACGAATCTCAAGGGGTATCTCGAAGCTCTGCGCGACGGGGTCATCGCGCCCGAGCGCGCGACATTCGTCTCGCTGCACGAGGAGGTAGAGCGGCTCGTCCGACTCGCCGAGTCGCTGGACACGCTCGCCGGCGGAGTGGATGCCGGCGGCCCGGCCGCGCCGGTGGATCTCGATCTCGCGAGCGCGATCGCGTCGGCGGTCGAGCTCGCCCGACCGGCCTTCGAGCGCCGGTCGGTCGCGGTGATCATTGACGTGCCCGCGGGCCTTCGGGCGCGCGCGCAGCCTGATCACCTCGCGCAGGTCCTCGCGAATTTGCTGCAGAACGCGGTCCGGTACACGCCCGAGCGCGGCAGAGTGGCCGTCGGTGCCGCCCGCCGGCCGGGCGACATCGTGGTGAGCGTAACCAACACGGGTCAGGCGATTCCCAGCGCGGACCTGCCGCACCTCTTCGAGCGCTTCTACCGCGTTGAGAAGTCGCGCGACACGGCGCAGGGCGGCGCGGGGATCGGGCTCGCGATCGTGAAGCGTCTTGTCGAGATGGGCGGGGGACAGGTCGGCGCTGAGTCCGCCGCCGACCGCACGCGAGTCTGGTTCAGCCTGCCCGCGTGACTCCGCCCCTAATGCGCGTCGTCGTCACCGGAGGCGCCGGGTTCATCGGCTCGCACGTCGTCGACGCGCTCGTCGCGTGCGGACACGACGTCACAGTCATCGACAGTTTCGCTCGGACTGCGCACGGTGCGCGGCCCGACTATCTGAGTGGCTCAGCGCGATACGTCGATGCCGATGTCCGCGACCGCGCCGTGCTCGAACGCGAGCTGCGCGGCGCTGATGTGATCGCCCATCACGCTGCGGTCGTCGGCCTGGGTGCCGGGACGATGGATGGGCCGGCCTTCGCGCAGACCAACGATGTCGGGACAGCGGAGCTGCTGCGTGCCGCGCTTCGTCACCGCGTGCCGCGCCTCGTGCTCGCGAGCAGCATGGTCGTGTATGGCGAGGGCGCGTACCGCTGCGTCCAGGACGGGTCGCAACGACCGGCTCCTCGCCGCGAGGCGGACCTCGTCGCCGGACGGTTCGAACCTACCTGTCCGAGTTGCGGCGGCCCCCTCGATCCGGAAACGATCACCGAGGACGCGCCCCTCGACCCGCGGAGCGTCTACGCGGCCACAAAGGTCCACCAGGAGCACCTCGCGTTCATCGCGATGCGTGAGGGCGGACCGGCGGTGACGGCACTCCGCTACCACAATGTGTATGGGCCTCGGCTCCCGCGCGACACGCTGTACGCGGGCGTCGCGAGCATCTTCCGCAGCCAGATCGCGGCGGGCGGAGCGCCGCGGGTGTTCGAGGATGGCGGTCAGCGACGCGACTTCGTGCACGTACGCGACGTCGCCGCGGCGAACGTCTGCGCGATCGAATTGCACGATCCTGCAATCGGCGCGTTCAACATCGGCAGCGGCACGCCGCGCACCATCGGCGAGCTCGCGACCGCGCTCGCCGTATCGGCGGGCGGCCAGGCCCCCGTGATCACCGGCGAGTTCCGCGCCGGAGATGTGCGGCACATCGTCGCTTCCTCCGCGAAGGCTGAGCGTGAGCTCGGGCTCGGCCCTCGTGTCGCATTCGCGGACGGAATTCGCGAGCTGTGCGCCGCCCCGATGCGCGCAGCGTGACTGGGCGCGCCAGGAGAGTTGGGTGCGGTCTCGTCGTGCTCGCGAAATGGCCGGGTACAGGCCGCGCCAAGCGTCGCCTTGGCGTCGCGGTCGGAACGCCCGCGTCCACGGCGCTCGCGCGTGCGTTCCTGACCGACACGGCGACCCTCGCCGCCCGCTGTGAAGCAGGTGTCACCATCGTCGCGTGCGCGCCCCCGTCCGCGGCCGGACGAATGAGCGTCGCGTTCCCCGGCGCGCGGCTCGTCGCGCAGCCGCGCGGCTCCCTTGGCACGCGGCTCGCGGACGCGCTCGACGCGGGACTGGAGCGCGCGCATGCCGTGGTGCTTATCGGCACCGATTCGCCGACCCTCGATCCCCGCATCGTCCAAGCGGCCTTCACCGAGCTCAACGGGGGTGCTGACTGCGTGCTCGGTCCGAGCCGCGACGGTGGCTATTACCTCATCGGCTGTCGCACCCACCTTCCGCGAACGCTGTTCTCTTCGATGCCGTGGAGCACGGCGGCAGTGTTCTCCACCACCCGGGAACGCGTCCGGGCCGCCGGCCTTCGGCTCGCGGTGTTGCCCGAAGGCTATGACGTCGATGACGCGGTGTCGCTCGCGCTCCTTCGGTCGGATCAAGCCGGCCTGCGCCGCGCGCCGGCGACGGCTGCGACGCTGCGCGAGATAGGTCTCGCGTGACCGCTGAGCTCAGAGACACGACGGTGATCGTGCCAGCCCGCGATGAAGCCGGCTCCATCGGCGACGTCATCGACGGCCTACGCGCGCTCGGCGTGAGGCACGTGATCGTGGTCGATGACGCCAGTCGAGATGGGACTGCCCGGGTCGCGCGCGCCGCCGGCGCCGAGGTCGTGCGATCTGCGGGCCGTGGCTACGGCTGGGCCTGCCATACCGGGGTCGCGGCCGCGAACGGGGCGCTCATCGTCGCGTTCATCGACGGCGACGGGAGCTTCGATCCACGCGATCTCGCCGAACTGGTCACCCTCATCCGCTCTGGCGCAGACCTCGCGGTCGGGACCCGGTCGCAGAGATCCGCGATGCCGCTGCACCAGAACGTCGGCAACGCGGTGACGCTCGCGCTGCTGCGAGCGCTGTACGGGGTCAGCCTGCGCGACATCGCGCCGCTTCGTGCGATCACCGGCGAGGCACTCACGCGCCTTGAGATGCGGCCGACGCGCTATGCATGGCTCGTCGAGATGCTCGCCAAGGCAAGCCGCTGCGACCTGCGGATCGCCACGCGGCCCGTGCACTACGGCCGGCGCATCGCGGGGACGAGCAAGGTCTCGGGCTCGGCGCGCGGCAGCCTGCTCGCGGGTCTCGACTTCGTCGGCGCGCTCATCGCGTATCGGCGATGGTGAGGCGCCACCCCGCGCTCGCCGTATTTGCCGGGTTCGCTGTCCTCTACGTCGTAGCCGGCATGTCGACGGATCGACGCGTGCCACCGACCGGCGATGAGCCCTATTACCTGCTCGCAGCGGACTCACTCGTGCATGGCGAAGGTTTCGCGCTCGACGCCCGCTGGTCCGCGATCGGGACCTCCGGCTATGACACCCCCGATCATCTCGCTGACCTGCCGCGACAGAGCTCGCCATCGCTCCGAGCACCCGGTCACTTCCCGCTCCATGACCTCGGCCTTTCGATCGTCCTGGCGATCCCGCTCGCGCTCGGGGGCCGCGGCCTCGCGGTCGCGTGTATCGGCGTCGTGATGGCGGCCGCAGTCGCGGTGGCGTTCCACGCGAGCCGTCTGGTCGCCGGCCCCCGCGTGTCGCTGGCCGCCGCGGTACTCGCGGGATCGAGCGTCCCGGCACTCACGTACTCGGGACAGCTCTTTCCCGACAGCGTGCTGCCGCTCGCGGTGTCCGCCGCCCTCGCGGCGCTCCTCGGCGCGGCGCCGTTCTGGGTCGGCGCGCTTGGCATCGCCGCGCTTCCGTTCTTGCACCTTCGCGCGTGGCCGATCGCGTTCGCGCTCCTTCTCCTGCTCGCTCGCCGGCGCACGTGGCCCGAGCGCGCACTGCTCGCGGCTCCGCTCGTCGCCGTCGTCATCGGCTCCGCGCTCCTCGATCTGCAGGTCTATGGCCTGGCGCTGCCGCACGCTGGATTCCTGCTCTTCTTCACGCGGGGCGACGCGAGTGCCGCTACGTACGCGGCCACGACGCCGCTCGGGATCATCGGGCTGTTCATCGATCGGGCCTTCGGCCTACTACCCGCAGCGCCGGTCGCGCTGCTCGCGTTCGCCGGCGCAGGCGTCGCGCTCCGGCGGCGCGCAGCGTGGGCCCTGGTCCCGATCCCCTATCTCCTGCTCGCTAGCGCGGTCGACTGGACGGGGGGCTACTCGCCCCAGTCCCGGTACCTGGCGGCGCTCGTCCCCTTTCTCGTCCTGTTCTTCGCGCTGGCCCTAGGGCTGCGCGCCGCCCGGCTGGCGGCGATCCCACTCGGGCTGTGGACGGCCGCGATGTCCCTTATCTATCTCGTCGTGCCCGGCGTTCGCTACGACAGTCAGGGCCTGCCGCCATTCGCCGACCGAACGCTTGATAAGGCGGTCGGCGGCCACCTGAGTGGGATCTTTCCCCTTTTCGGGACGGACGGCTCAACCACGCTGCTCGTCACGGCGTGGATCGTTGGCCTGGCACTCGCGGTGACCTACGGGGCTGTCACACGGGCGTCATCGACGCTCCCGACCATCACACCTGGTGCGCCACGCTGAGCTGAAACGGGGCTTCCTCTTGGGCGCGTCGGCGATGAGCGCGGTCGTCGCCGTCATGTGCATCCTGCGCTTCGCGTTCGAGATCCGAGCCCTCCCCGACGTCGCGGCAGATGCGTTCACCCTCATCCTTCCGGGCGGGCTGTTCGGCTACCTCATCGACCGGCTGCAGGAATATGGGCGACCGTCGCTCATCGTGGGCGTCGCGGTCGGATTGATCGTCCTGGGCGCCCTCGTTGGTGCCGGATCGGCCCGGTTTCTTGTCCGCCTTCCAGGCATCGCGCGCGTCGCGATCGTCACCCTGGTGCTCGCGGCGGTCACGCTGCCGATCGTCGTGATCGGTGGCTACGACGATGCGACCGCACCGACCGCCCTCGCGACGCTCGGCTACTGGCTCCTCTTCGCGCTGCTGCTGCAGCTCGGCAGCTCGCGCGGGGCAGCTGCGCCCATCGTCGCGGCGGGCGGCCCGAGCCGCCGCGTCCTGCTCTACGGCGCCGGCGCGCTCGGCGCGGTGTACCTCGCGAACTATCTCGGCGGCCGGATCTTCAAGGCGGCAAGCCTTGGCGGCACGCGGCCGACGGTCGTTGCGACCCAGCCACCGACCCTCGCATCGGCGACCCCGATCCCCGCCGGCGCCACCGCGGCACCCGCAGGCGATCCCTTTGTCGGCCTGACCGGGATCACGACGACAAAGGACTTCTACGTCATCAGCAAGAATGGCCTGGACGACCCCACGGTCAATCCGTCGAGCTGGCGCCTTCAGGTCGCCGGTCAGCGTCCGTACGCGATCGGGTACGACGAGCTCAAGACCCTGAACGCGATCAGTGGTCCGCGCACGCTCGAATGCATCAGCAACATCGTGGGCGGCAGCCTCATCTCGACCGCCGTCTTTAAGGGCGTGCCGCTTCGTGATCTGCTTGAGCGGGCTGGGATCCCAGCCGGGACGCACGAGATCCGCTT
>JALZAB010000086.1 GCA_030948585.1 Chloroflexota bacterium | reverse complement strand
CATCGAAGGTGAAGGAGCGGAACCGCGGCTCTCGCTCGAGGAGGTCGAGGAGCGATCCGACCATCGGGACAAGCCGCGCGCGGAACTGTTCGAAGCGCTCGTACCACTCGCGGTCCCAATGGGTGTGGGGCACGACGAATACGCGCCACGGGTACATCCGCAGGACCCACGCGACGATGGGGGGCGCCATGAGCCCGCAGACGCTCCCGACGATCGCACCCCCGAGCGCATCGACGGGGTAGTGCACGCCGACGAAGACACGCGACAGGCCGACCGCGAATGCGAGGAGCAGGGCGAACGGCCGGAACCGTGGGAAGCACTGCCCGAACGCCACGGCGGCACCGAACGCCAGGGCGGTGTCGCCGGACGGAAATGAATAGGAGGACGGCGGCGGGATGATCGGCGCGAGGGCGTCGGGCACGACCAGGAACGGGCGGGGGCGCTGGACGATGCGCTTGATGGTCTCGGCCGCCGCCCACCCGAGCGCGAGTCCGATGAAGATCGTGAGCGCGACCCAGAGGCCCCGCCGGCCGCCTCGGCTGCGCCACATCACCACCGCGAGCAGCCACCACTGCAGGCCGAAGAAGTTCAGGTAGGTCACGCCGATCGCCACGGCGGCGATCAACGGGTTGCGCGCCGCGACGATCGCGGAGTAGAGCTGCGCGTCGAAGGCGAAGAGCTGGTCCATCAGCGCCGTCGGACGTGTCGCCAGATGAACAGGCCCACGCCGAGGACGATCACCGCGGCGACGATGTAGTCCAAGCCCTTCAGGGAGTGCTTGATGTCGGCCCAATGCTCGCCCAGGACCACGCCGCCCCAGACGAGGAGCATGACCCACGGGATCGCGCCGAGGACCGAAAACGTGATGAAGCGCCACAGCGGCATACGCGCGATACCCGCCGGGACCGAGATGAACGTGCGCACGATCGGCAGCATCCGTGAGACGAAGACCGTCGCGTCACCCCAGCGCTTGAAGTGGCGGTCGGCGGCGTCCAGGTCATGCATCGAAATGAGCACGTACCGACCGTACCGCTCGAGCAACGGGCGCCCCCCGTACGCGCCGACGGCGTAGGCGACGAGCGAACCGAGGGTGTTGCCTGCGACGCCGGCTGTGACGGCGCCCCAGTACGACCACGGCGCGCCGGTCAGCGGCTCCGGAACACCGCGCGCGATGGAGAATCCGGCGAAGGGGAGGATGAGCTCGCTCGGGATCGGGATCGCGGCGCTCTCGACGGCCATCGCGAGGAGCACCCCCAGGTAGCCGAAGGCGGCATACGCGCGCTCCAGCAATGGCAGGACGTACGCGTCGATAGCCTCGAGCACATCGGTATCATCGGGCACTGGGAGGCGGGGCGGGCAGGAAGAACGACGGCAAGGGGATGCCCATGCGCGGAACGACCGCTTCGGCCCTCGACGACCGGCTCCGCGACGGCGTATCGCGCGTCCGCACCGCGGACCTCCTCGTCGGGATACCGAGCTTCAACAACGCCGGGACCGTGGCTCACGTCGCGAAGACCGCGGCCGCCGGATTGCGCGCGCACTTTCCGGGCACGAGCCCCGTCATCGTCAACGCCGACGGGGGCTCGAAGGATGGCACCAGCGAGGTCATCGCGGCGTCGACCGACGGCATCCCCACGATCACCGGCGCGTACGTCGGGCCTCCGGGCAAGGGCTCCGCGTTCCGCGCGATCTTCGAGGTCGCGACGCAGCTCGGGGTCGAGGCCTGCGCCGTCGTCGACAGCGATCTGCGCAGCATTACGCCCGAATGGATCAATCGGCTGATCTCGCCGATCAAGAACGGCACGGCCGATTACGTCACGCCGCTGTACGCCAGGCACAAGTTCGACGGCACGATCACGAACAACGTCGCGTATCCACTCACCCGTGCGCTCTACGGGCTACGGCTCCGCCAGCCGATCGGCGGCGAGTTCGGCTTCGGCCCCGCGCTCGCGCGCGACTTCCTCGACGGCGCCGCGCTCGGGGGGGCGAACATCTGGGATACCGACGTCGCGCGGTTCGGCATCGACATCTACATGACCACGACGGCGCTCGTGCGCGGGAAGCGCATCGCGCAGGCGTTCCTCGGCGCGAAGATCCACGATCCGAAGGATCCGGGGGCGGACCTCGCGCCGATGTTCACCCAGGTCACGAGCACGCTGTTCCGGCTCGCGATCGCGAACCCGGATCGGTGGAAGGACGTGCGCGGCTCGACGGCCACCGAGATCGTCGGATCCATCGACCCGGTCGAGCCTGAGGCCGTGAACGCGAGCGTCGCGATCCTGCAGCAGAAGTACGCCGCCGGCCGCACGGAGCATCAAGTCACGTGGGACGGGATCCTCTCGGCGCCGGTGCCCGAGCGCATCGACGACCACGCTTGGGCGCGCATCGTGTACGACTTCCTGCTCGCGGCGAAGAAACGGCCCGACGAGACGCAGCGCTACGTCGGCGCGCTCGTGCCGCTGTACTTCGCGCGCGTCGCGAGCTTCATCGACGAAGCCAAGGACCTCGGTACCGACGACGCCGAACGGCTCGTCGAGCGCCAGGCCGCCGTGTTCGAGGATTCGAAGAGAGCGCTCGTCGCCGCCTGGTGAGCGTCTCCATGAAGGAGGACAGCCTCGTCCTCGTGTCCGAGGACGACGGCAGCCTGCCCATCGGCACGACGTCGGCGCTCGGCCTCTACTACCACGACACGCAGTTCCTCTCCGGGTTCTCGCTGCGGATCAATGGCCAGGCGCCGGCACTGCTGTCGGCGAACACGGAGCAGAACTACGTCGGCGCCTTCCAGCTGGCGAACCGCCCGGCCACCCTCGACGATGGCTCCATCCTTCCCTCGCAATCGCTGTCCGTCCGGCGCACGCGGTTCCTCGCGGACGGGCTTCGCGAGCGTGTCGGCATCCTGAATTGCAATCCGGGCAAGGTCCGGCTGCGCATCGAGCTCGAATTCGACGCCTCGTTCACCGACATGTTCGCCGTGCGGGGCTATCGCGACGTGCCAACGAACAGCGAGGCCACCGCGGTCGAGGTCATCCCGAGCGGGATCCGGTTCCACCGCCGCGGCCGCGACGGGGTCCGGCGAACGACCGACGTGACGATGCGCCCCGCGCCCGATCGCATCGACGGACACACGTTCACGCTCGAGCGCGAGCTCGCGCCGCAGGAGATCGTCACCTACGAGCTCGCGATCGTGCCTCGTGAGGACGGTGCCGGTGCCGCACCGGCGCCGCGCGACTTCGACGAGGCCCTGGACGCGCTCAACGCCCGCTATCGCCGGTTCCTCCGCAGCTGCACGGATTTCTCGACGAGCTCGGAGTCGCTCGACGAAGAGCTCCTCCTGCGCAGCGCGCTCGACCTGCGCGCGCTGATCGACACCGAGGGCACCGGCCTGTATGTGACCGCGGGCATCCCGTGGTACGCGGTGCCGTTCGGACGGGACGGGCTGATCGCGGCGTACCAGACCCTTGCCTGGAATCCGGATATCGCCCGTGGGACGCTCCGGCTGCTGGCGCGCTATCAGGGAACGAAGGTCGACGCGTTCACCGAGGAGGCGCCCGGCAAGATCTTCCACGAGCTCCGCCGCGGTGAGCTCGCGCGGCTCGGCGAAGTGCCCCACCGTCCGTACTATGGGACGGTCGACGCCACGCCGCTCTTCGCGATGCTCTTCGCCGAGACGGTGAAGTGGACCGGCGACCGCGTGCTCTGGCGCGAGCTCCTTCCCCACGCCGAGCGGGCGCTGACGTGGTGCGACACCTACGGCGACGCGGATGGCGACGGCTACATCGAGTACGGCGCGAGCCCGAGCGACCTTCGCAATCAGGGCTGGAAGGATTCGGTGAGCTCGTTGTCCGATCCGGATGGCACGCTCGCGATCCTGCCGGCCGCGCTCGTCGAGGCCCAGGCGTACGTCTACGCCGCGAAGTGCGGCATCGCGGACCTGTACGCGATCGACGGCGACGCCGAGCGCGCGGCAACCCTGCGTGCGGAAGCGGCCGGGCTCGCGGAGCGCTTCGAACGCGACTTCTGGATGGAGAACGAGGGCTGCTACGCGCAGGCGCTGGACGGCAACAAGAAGCAGGTCCCGGCCGTGACGAGCAACGCCGGACACGCCCTCTGGGCCGGCATCGCGCGCCCCGACCGCGCCCGCCGGGTCGCCGAGCGGCTGATGGCGCCGGACATGTTCAGCGGCTGGGGCGTGCGCACGCTCTCGAGCACGTACCCCACGTACAACCCGATGAGCTACCACAACGGATCGGTCTGGCCGCATGACAACTCGCTCATCGCGCAGGGCTTCGTCCGGTACGGCTTTCGCGAAGAGGCGAATGCGATCATCGAGGCGCTCATCGAGGCCGGCAAGCGGTTCCCGAACGCCCGCCTCCCGGAGCTGTTTTGCGGATTCCAGCGCGACCTGCGGTTCTCGTCGCGCCCTGCGGATTACCTGGTGTCGTGCATCCCGCAAGCGTGGTCCGCGGGGATGGTGTTCCTCTGCCTGCGCTCGCTCCTCGGGCTCGAGCCGGATCTCGAGCGCCGGCGCGTGCTGGTCGACCCGGCGCTGCCGGTGTGGCTCGACCGCATCGAGGTGCAGCACCTTCACGCGTACGACTCCCTCATCTCGTTCCGGGTCCGCCGCTCGGGGCGGAGCGTGACGGTCACCGGTGGCGGGTCACGCGTCGCGCGCGTCTCCGCGCCGGCCGGCGTGTGAGGCGCGCGAAGCAGCGCATCCTTCTGGTCCACTACACCGCACCGTCGGTCCTCGGCGGCGTCGAACGGATCATGGGCGTGCACGCCCGCGCCCTCCGCGCCGCCGGTCACGATGTCGCGATCGTCGCCGGACGCGGGAGCGCCCAGCCGATCCGGATGATCCGCATCCCGGAGCTCGATTCGCGTAATCCCGCCGTGCTGCGCGACTTCGCCGCGCTCGCGCGCGGTGACGTCACCGCCGAGCACGAACGACTCGTGGCTCGGATCGAGGCGAAGCTGCGGCCCCACGTGGCCCGGGCCGACCGGGTCGTCGTGCACAACGCGTTCACACTGCACAAGAACGCGGCGCTCACGGAGGCCCTCGCGCGGCTCGCCCGCGCGCTGCCGGACCGGATCGTCGCCTGGACGCACGATCTCGCCTGGACCGATGCGCAGTACGCCGGGCAGCTGCACGATGGGCGGCCCTGGTCGCTGTTCCGCACCGCGCTGCCGGGGGTGCGATACGTCGCGGTCTCGGACAAGGCCCGGGACGAGCTGGTCGCGCTCACCGGCATCGCTCCCTCGACGGTGCGCGTCGTCCCGAACGGTGTCGACCCGGCGAGCCTGCTCGGACTGTCCGCCGCCGGGGTCGCCCTCGCGGAACGACTCGGACTCTTCATCGCCGATCCACTGCTCGTCCTGCCGGTACGCATGACCCGGCGGAAACGGATCGACGTGGCCATCGACGCGGTCGCGCGCCTGCGACAGGGCGATCTACCGAACACGACCCTCGTCGTGACGGGGGGACCTGGTGCACATAACCCGGGGAACGCCGTGTATGCCCGCGAGCTCGTCGCGCGGGCCGGACCAGGGGTCATGCTCCTGCACGACCGGGGCGTCCGGGTGAGCGATCGGGTCCTGGGCGATCTGTACGCGCTCGCCGATGCGCTCGTCCTGCCGTCGGCGAACGAGGGCTTCGGCATCCCCGTCCTCGAGGCCGGGTGGCATCGCCTCCCGATCGTGTGCTCGGACATCCCGGCCCTCCGCGCCGTCGCCGGTGACGACGCGACGTACGTCGCGCCGGACGCCAGTGGTGCGTCCGTCGCGGAGGCGATCCGCACGCGGCTCGAGTCGGACCCGATCGCGCGGCTGCACCGGCGCAGCCGGGCGCACGCCTGGCCCAGGGTGCTGGCCGAGCACGTGCTACCTGCGATCACGGGGCTGGATCCATGAAGTGTCTCGTCGCGATCGTCGATGCCACACGCGACCGCGGACTCATCGAGGTCGCTGCGGCGCTCACGGGCGCCGAGGGCGAGATCGTCGTCGCGTCGGTCATCGAGGTGCCTGGGACCGACACGCTGGCGTCCGCGCAGCCGCAGGCGCGCGCCCGGCGGCGCGAGCTCATGACCCTGGCCGGCACCCACAGCGTGCGTCCACTGGTAACGGTCGCGCGCGTGGGCTGGGCGGCCATCGTGGAGGCCGCGATCGCGGAGCGTCCGGATCTCCTGCTCCTCGGCTGGCGCCGGCCCGGGTGGGACTTCCTCGGCACGACCGTCGAGGAGATCCTGCGCGAGCCGCCCTGCGACCTTGCGATCGTAAAAGGGCCGGCGGGCCGGGCCCGGCGGATCCTCATCCCGGTGCGGGGCGGACGGTACGCGGAGCTCGCCGCGAAGCTCGGCGTCGATCTGGCCCGGGCCCGCAGTGGCACCGTCACGCTGCTGCATGTCGCGCCGGAGGACCGCACGTCACGGCGGACCGCGGCCACCCTGTACCAGCTCGTGGGCGAGCGCGCCTTCGACGAACGGGTCGAGGAGCTGCTCACGCGGGTCGGGGACGCCGAACCGATCATCACCGACGAGCTCGAACGGCACGATCTCGTGGTGTTCGGCGCGAGCGGCGGGCCGCAGCCCCTCGGCGCGGTCGCCCAGCGGATCATCGCCGAGGCGAAAGCGGCCATCATCGTCCGCACCCGCACGCCGGTCGCCTCGAGCGTCTTCCTCTCACCGACAGCCCTGC
>JALZAB010000071.1 GCA_030948585.1 Chloroflexota bacterium | reverse complement strand
AATGCCCTCGAGGCCGAGGACTCGCTCGACGAGCTCGCCACGCTGGTGGTCGCCGCGGGCGCGACCGTCGTCGGCCGCGCGACGCAGCATCGTCGCACCCCGGATCCGAACACGTGGGTGGGGAAGGGCAAGGCCGAGGAGCTCGCCCTCGAACGTGCGCGCACGGGTGCGGACCTCGTCGTCTTCGACGACGAGCTCTCGCCCAAGCAGCAGAAGAACCTCGAGGGGCTACTCGATGCACGCGTGATCGATCGGTCGGCCGTGATCCTCGACATCTTCGCGCGGCATGCGCGCTCGCGGGAAGGTCAGCTGCAGGTCGAGCTGGCCCAGATGGAATACCGGATGCCGCGGCTCGCGGGCGTCGGTCGCGAGATGTCGCGGCTCGGCGGTGGCATCAACACCCGCGGCCCCGGGGAGTCGAAGCTCGAGAGCGACCGTCAGGTCATCCGACGCCGGATCCAGGATCTCAAGGAGCGTCTCGCGACCGTGGCGGAGCAGCGCGAGCGCTCGCGCCGATCGCGGGCCAAGGAGGGTCTGTTCCTCGCCGCGCTCGTCGGGTACACGAACGCGGGCAAGTCGACCGTGTTGAATGCGCTCTCGGGCGCGGACGTGCTGGTCGCGGATCAGCCGTTCGCCACGCTTGACCCGACGACGCGGCGGGCGACCGTCGGTGACGGCGTGAACCTGCTCCTGTCGGACACCGTCGGCTTCGTGAACAAGCTGCCGCCCACACTGGTCGCTGCGTTCCGCGCGACCCTGGAGGAGCTCGCGGATGCGGACCTCCTCGTCCACGTCGCGGATGTCTCGCACCCCAACGTCCACGAGCGTATGCGGGTGGTGAAGGACACCCTCCAGTCCCTCGAGCTCGGCACGCGGACCCAGCTGCTCGTGCTGAACAAGGCGGACCTTCTGCGTGGCGCTGAAGGCGATGCGCTGCGAGAGGCGCTTGGCGCGGAGTTCCCGCGCGCGATCTTCGTGTCGGCGCGCACGAACGAGGGCATCGAGGCGCTGCGGGCGCGGCTTGGCGAGGCGGCCCGGGCCAGCTGGACGAAGGTCCGGCTCACGCTGCCGTACGACCGCGGCGGTGTGATGATCCAGCGGATCCGTGAGCGCGGCGCGCTGCGGCGCGAGGACTACTCGGAGGGCGGCATCGACGTCGAGGCCGACGTGCCGGCGGACCTCGCGGCCGAGCTCCGCGCTCTGGCGAAGGCGTAGTGGAGGCGACCGCGACCAACGCGAGCTACCGGGCCCTCCTCCACGTCCCGGGCTTCCAGCGCCTCGCGATCGCCACCATCCTCGTCCGCGCCGGTGCATCGATGTGGCAGCTGGCCCTCGTGTTGTTCGTGCTGCAGCGGTATGGGTCGCCATCGCTGGCCGGCCTTGCCGTGTTCCTCGCCATCGCGCCCGGCGTCCTGGTGAGCCCGCTCGCTGGCGCGTTGCTCGACCGGTTCGGCCGGGTACGCCTGATGGTGGCCGACTACGCCGCATCGGCCGTCGCGCTCACCGGCATCGTCGTGCTCGCGAACCTGCACGCGCCCCTGCCCGCGATCCTCGTGCTCGTCGTCTTGAGCTCGCTGATGAATCCGCTCGGCACGAGCGGCTCGCGCTCGCTGTTCCCGATGGTCATCCCGGAGCAGTTGTGGGATCGCGCGAATGCCGTGGATTCGATGTTCTACATGATCACCACGGTGCTCGGCCCGCCGCTCGCCGGCGCCATCGTCGCGTTCTATTCGGCCGAGGCGGCGATCGCCGCGACCGCCGTCGTGTTCGTCATCGGCGCCATCGCGCTCTTGGGCGTTCGGGACGCGCAGGCCCGGCGAGCCGATCAAGCGAGCCTCCTGACGGAAGCCCGCGCCGGGGTCGCCTACGTCCTGGGGCACCGCAGCCTCCGGGGCCTTGCCGTTGGGATGTCCGTCGTGAACCTGGGGCAGGGAATCCTCATCGTGGGCTTGCCGGTCGCGGTGTTCGAGCGGCTCCACGCCGACGCCTCCCTGGTCGGGATCCTGTGGTCGATCATGGGCATCGTCGGCGTCGTCTCCGGACTCATTGCGGGCCGCTTTGGCAGCGCCGGTCGGGAGCGGCCCATGCTCGTCGTGGGCATCCTTGGGATCGGCGCGGGCATGGCCGCGATCGCACTCGGCTACACGGTGTCGGCGTTCGTCCTCGGCGTCGCGTTTGTCGGGCTCGGCAGTTCGGTCATGGACGTGGCGCTCTTCTCGTTGCGGCAGCGCGTGACCGATCCGGCGTGGTTCGGGCGCGCCTTCGCGGTCTCGATGCACCTGAACTACTCGGGCATCCCTGTCGGCTCGGCGCTTTCGGGACCGCTGCTCGCAATCTCGACCCCATTCGCTCTCACCGCCGCCGTCGGCTTCGCGCTCGCGGCCGCCGGCCTGACGTGGGTCATGGTGCCCTCGACGGAGACCGGGTAGCGAGTTGATCGACCGTCGAAGGCTCGTCGTCATCGTCGCGATCTCCGTGGCGCTGCTCGGCACGATCTGGGCGTTCAACGTGTTCGACGTGCGCGCTAAGTCGCCGCTGGCCACCGTCGCGTCAGCCTTCGACGCGCCGCCGGCGTATCCGGGGTATCGCTGGTCCCGCGACGGGCGGGAGGTCGGCGAGTTCGAGCTGACGAGCATCGCGGGTCCCGCGCACTGCGGCTGGCAATCCGCGACCGTGCTGTTCCTCTCGTGGCCGCTCGGCACCATCGCGACATCCGGGGATCAGACGCGGCAATACGTCCGCGACCCACAGGGAGTGTTTCGCGGCTCCTTCCGGGAACGCCTCGAGAAGCACGCAACGCTTCCGGCGGATGCGCGTGCGACCGGCTATCGCCTCGGCCCGATCGAGCTGTTCCTCGCACCAGGCGGAGCGGACGACGCGGTCTACCTCGTTGCGCCGGGTGGTACCGAACGATGGCCGCGTGCCGACCCGATGCAGCTGTGCTCTTGAGTCGCTCCTAGCCGAGCTCTGCTCCCGCGCGTGATGCTCGCGCGCGCAGTCCAGGCACCACATCTTTCGTGAACTGCGTGATGAAGCGCTCTTGATCCGCGCCCGGACCGTGGATGACCAGGTGATCGAACCCCATATCGGCGTACGTGCCCACGCGCTCGACGATCTCCGCCGGGTCGGTCGACACGATCCACCGGGACGCGGCCTGCTCCGTCGTCAGTGCCGAGGCAAGGCGTTCCATCTCGCGGGGGTCCGCGACCCCGACCTTCTGTTCGCCCGGGAGCGCGAGCGCGGCCCACTCCTTCGTGTTGTCCATGGCCCGCTGCGCGTCGGTGTCGTAGGAGACCTTCACCTCCATCATCATCTCGACCGCGTCGGCCGGACGACCGGCCTTCCTCGCGCCCTCCTGCACCGCGGGGATGAGCTTCGTCGTGTACAGCTCCTCGCCCTTGCCGCTCGTGCAGATGAAGCCATCGGCGAGCCGTCCGGCAAGGCGCGCCGCGGACTCGCCGGTGCCCGCGATGTACAGCGGGACGGCGCCGGATTGGGCGCGCTCGTAGATTGTCGCGTTCTTCGTCTTGTAGAAGTCGCCGTCGAACGTCACGAAGTCCTCTGACCACAGCTTGCGCATGAGCTCGACGGCTTCCTTCATCCGCGCGAAGCGCTCCTTGATCTCCGGCCACTCGATCCCGAGGGGTACTTCGTTCATCGACTCGCCGGTGCCGATCCCGAGGAAGAAGCGCCCGCCGGCGAGCGACTGGATCGTGGAGGCCATCTGCGCCACCAGGGCGGGGTGGTAGCGGAACGTGGGGGTCGCGACGCTCGTCCCCAGCTGCACGCGCTTTGTGCGCGCGGCCGCCGCGCCCAGCCAGGTGAATGCGTTCGGGGCCTGGCCGCCCCGATGGCGCCACGGCTGGAAGTGGTCGCTCACGGTCACGCTGTCGAAGCCGGCCTCCTCCGCGAGGATCGCAAACCGCAGGAGGTCCGTGGCGCCGAACTGTTCCGCCGACGCTTTGTACCCGATCTTCACGCGCTCACCCGAGGTCAGCTTCGCCCGGTGACGATCGGCACATCGTCGCGGTTGCCCCATTCCTCCCATGACCCGTCGTACGTCCGCACGTCGTCGTGGCCGAGGGCTGTAAGCACCAGATGCGTGAACGCTGCCCGCACGCCGGCCTGGCAGTACGTGATCGTCTTCGTCTCGGGCCCGAAGCCCGCGTCGATGTAGAGCTGCTCCAGCTCCTCCGGATCCTTCAGCATCCAGTCCTCGCGCACCGCATCCTTCCACAGGACGTTGACCGCACCCGGCACGTGGCCACCGTGCTTCGCGCGGGACTCCTCACCCGAATACTCGGATGGTCGCCGGACGTCGAGGAGCCATGGCTGGCCGGTCCGTACCGCTGCCAGCACCTCGTCCATCGATGCCACGACCCCGTCGCGCGGCCGTGCGGTGAACGACGCCGGCTGGGGCGTCACCTCGCCGGCCTCGACGGGCCGAGCTTCGGCGAGCCACTTCTGGAGCCCGCCCTCCATGACCGCCATCCGGTCGTGTCCGTAACGGCGGAGCGCGAGCCACAGGCGCGCGGCGTGGTGGCCACCCTCAGCGTCGTAGCCGATCACGAAGGTGTCGTCGCCGATCCCGTAGCGAGCCATGGTCGCGGCGAAGTCCGTCGCGCTCTGCAGCATGTACATCGGGTGGCCCGACGCGGGTGGGGGAGCGGCGATGTCGCGGCTCCAGTCGATATGGACGGCACCCGGCAGGTGCGCCTTGACGAAGTCGGCCCGCGCCTCGGCACCGAAGCTGAACCGACAGTCGACCAGCTGCACCTTCGGATCGCGCAGCCGGAGGGCGACGTTCTCCGTCGACCAGAACAGATCGGGACGCGCGAACGGGCTCACCCCGACAATCTACCGGTGCTACGCGGCAACCTCCGGCGCGGCCTCGCGCTCGCTCGCCTGCGGACGCACCGCGACCGACCTGCGGCGATCCGGCTGTACGAGCGGGCAGGCTGCCATCTCTGCGATGACGCCCATCGCGCACTTCGCCGCATCGGGCTCGACCGGCCCCTCGAGATCGAGCGCGTCGACATCGCGACCGAGCCCGACCTCGAGCGGCGGTACCTCGTGCGGATCCCTGTCCTCGCGGTCGGAGAGGACGAGCTCGACGCTGCCGGGCTGTCGGACCGCGAGATCGCCATGTGGCTCCGCGCCGTCGCGCCGTGACGACGCCGACGGTCGCGCGGTCGTACTTCCGGAAGTGGTTCACCGCCGCGGGCACGCCGCTGCGCGCGGCTCACGACCGGGCGTACCTCAGGAGTGATCTCCGGTTCTACGGCGCGACGGTGCCCGAGATACGACGGGCCAGCGCGGCGTTCGCCCGGGCGCATCCCGACCTGACTCGCGCGGAGCTGCGCGCGATCGTCGCGGCGCTGTACGCCTCGGGCTGGAACGAAGAGCGGTCGGCGGCGATCGCCCTCCTGGCGCACTACACCGCGGTGCTTCGTGAATCGGACCTGCCCTGGCTCGCGAAGCTGGCCC
>JALZAB010000049.1 GCA_030948585.1 Chloroflexota bacterium | reverse complement strand
CACTCCATCTCCCGAGCATCGGCGTCGCACCCGAGGACGTCCCCGCGGCAGTCGGACTGATCAGCGTCGGCGTCAACGTCATCGGCATCCTCTTCCTCCCGTTCTGGGGCGTGCTCGCCGATCGCTTCGGCCGCAAGGCGCTGATCATCCGGTCCTTCGCGGCGACCGGTGCCGGCCTCGCGGTCTCCGCCGTGGCCAGCAATGTGTGGCTGTTCACGCTCGGCCGCGGGCTCAACTCGCTGAACCTCGGTAACAGCGGCCTGATGATGACCACGCTCCACGAGTCGGCGCCGGCGGCGCGGCTCGGATTCGCATTCGGAGTCGTCAACGGCGCGGGCCCACTCGGCGCGTTCATCGGGCCGCTCGTCGGGGGTCCGATCGTCGATCGGTACGGCTTCAACGTCGTGCTCGCTGTCGACGCGGTCCTGCTCGCGGCGGTCGTGCTCGGACTCGCCTTCGGCTATCGCGACGCGTTCGTTCCCTCACGCGAGCGGCCACCCATCATGCGCGAGGCGTTCGACGGTCTGCGGATCATCTGGAGCTCGCCCCGACTGCGCGCGCTGTTCCCGGCGCTCCTCGTCGTGTTCGCCGGGTGGCTCCTCACCTTCACGTACCTGCCATTGGTCGTTCAGCGCATCCACGGCGACGACGGCCTTGGCACCGCGGTCGGCATCGCGCTCGGTGCGAGCGGCCTGATCACGCTCGTCGCGTCACCCGCGATCGGTGCGATCGCCGATCGGTTCGGGCACTGGCGCGTCCTCTACATCGCCGCGGTCGTCGACGGCATCCTGTGGCTCGTCCCATGGCTCACTCGCGACTACTGGCCGTTCGTCGTCGCGTTCGGGATCGTCAGCGGCATCGGGAGCGGCGTGTTCAGCCTGAGCTTCAACGTCGTCGCGTCGTCGACGACCGACGCCGCGCGGGCGCGCGTCATGACGTTCGCGTACCTGCCGCTCAACCTCGGCTTCATCGCCGGGCCGGGGCTCGGCGCGCTGATCGTCACGCGCGACGTCTTCGGCATCTTTCCCGCCGCCACGGCGTTCGAGCTCGCCGGTGTGCTCCTCCTGGCCTACGCCGCGCGGAAGCGCGTGACCTGAGCTCGCTGTGGCTCACTCGAAGCCGTAGCGGTACACCCGACGCACGGCGATCGCGTACGTGACGCGCTCCTGCTTGGACCACACGTCCCGCGACTGGCGCTCCGCGGCCGCCTCGCCGTCGTAGCGCACCGCGAGCTCGCGGATGTCGCTCAATGCCCCCGCGCCCGTCGCGACGGATCGGGCTTCCCCGTCAAGACGGACGTAGCGATCCGACTCACCGACCAGCAGCGACACGCGCGGGTCGCGCGCGATGTTCGCGGACTTCTTCCGCGGCGCGGTCGTGTTGACGATCACCTCGTCGTCGCGGCGCGCGTACCAGATCACCGTGAGGTGCGCGGTGCCATCGGGGTTGACCGTGGCGAGCACGGCGAAGCGCGGCACATCCAGGTACGTCCGCACATCGGTTTCGAGGATCACCGCGCAACCGTACGCGCGCTCACGACCGCTCGGCCGGGGCCTCGTCCGGCTGGGCGTGGAAGCGCGTGATCTCGGGGATCCACGCGGCGACCGCGACGACCGACGCGATGCATGCGAGGCCGCCTGTGACGACCGATGCGACCGGTGACCAGAGCGCCGCGACCGCCCCCGACTCGAACTGCCCGAGCTGCGGGCCGCCGAGCACGAACATGATGTTGATCGAGTTCAGCCGGCCGCGGAGCGCGTCGGGCACGACGGTCTGCAGGATCGTGCCGCGGAAGATGGAGCTCACCGTGTCGCCGGCGTTCGCGATCGCGAGCAGCACAAGGGCGAGGATGAACGTGCGCTCGTCGAGAACGCCGAAGATCGCGATGGCGATGCCCCACACGGCGACCGCCGCAAGGATCGTGAGGCCCTGCCGCTTGACCCGCGCGGTCCAGCCCGAGGCGACGGCGGCCACCAGGGCACCGGCGCCCATCGACGCGTACATGAGCCCAAGCCCCTCGGGCCCGACGTGGAAGACCCGCTCGGCGTAGTACGGGAACAGCGCGCGTGGCGAGCCGAAGAACGTGGCAAGGAAGTCGAGGGACATCGTCGCGAGCAGGATCCGTGTGACGCCGAGATACCGCACGCCCTCGGCCAGTGAGCGCAGGACCGGCTGCCGCTCGACCTTGGCACGCGGCGGCGTCCGCATCATCCACACCGTGACGAACGACGCCGCGAACGACGCGACATCGATCCAATACGCACCGGCAAGGCCGAAGCGGGCGATGATCACGCCGGCCAGCGCCGAACCGAACACGAGCGCGAACTGGAACACGGTCTGATTCAGGGCGATGGCGGCGCGGATCAGCCGGCGCTCGACAAGGGTCGGAGCGAGCGAGGCCCGCGTCGGATTGTCGAGCGCCGAGAAGCACGCGCCGACGGCCGTGAGGACGTACAGGAACGGCACAGAAGCGGCGCCCGCCTGGGTCGCGATGGCCAGGGCGAGCGACACGGCTGCCAGACCGACCTGCGTCATGAGCAGCAGGCGCCGACGATCGACCGCGTCGGCGATCACGCCGCCGAACAGCGACAGCAGGAGGAGCGGCACCGCTTGGAACACGCCGATGAGGCCAACGGCGAACGACGACCCGGTGAGGACGAAGATCTGGTACGGCAGCGCGACCAGCCGCAGCTGGCTACCGCTCAACGAGATGAGCTGGCCGAGCCACAGGAGCCGGAATGACCGCGACTCGCGAAGCGGCGCGGTGTCCGGCAGGAGCAGTTGGCGCCACGTCATCGCGGGAACGCGCCGAGGACGTCGATGCCCGGAACGTTAGACGCGCCTGGCGTTCCCCGCGCTGAGGCGCTCGCGCACCACGTCGTCGGCGACGGGTGCGAAGTCGTCGTAGTACACGCCGACCGCATGGAAATCGTGCGGCTCGAGAAGGGCGATGACGGCGTCGACCTCCGTGCGCAGCGATCGAGCCGTCTCCAGGGCCGCGACCGGAACGGCGACGATGACCGCCCGTGGCCCTGCCCGCCGGACCGAGCGCACGGCAGCCCGAGCGGTCGCCCCGGTGGCGAGTCCGTCGTCCACGATGACCACCGTGCGGTCCGCGAGCGACATCTCAGGGAGGCCGCCGCGGTAGCGGTCCGCCAGCGGCTGTAGGCGCGTGGATTCACGGCTCACGGCCACGTCCATCTCGGTGGCTTGGACGCCGGCCGCGTGCACCACGTCTTGTTGGAACACGACGATCCCGGGCGCGACTGCACCGAAGGCGAGCTCCGGCTGCCGCGGCACGCCGAGCTTGCGCGCGACGATGATGTCGAGCGGCGCGCCGAGCGCAGCTGCGACCTCAGCGGCGACGACGACCCCGCCCCGCGGGAGACCGAGCACCACCGGGTCCTGCAGGTCCATGTCGCGCAGCCGTGCACCCAGCTGCGTGCCCGCGTCGGCGCGGTCGCGGAACCTCACGGTCGGTCCTGCGGATCGTGCGGATCCATCCGCCGATCGCCGTAGATCCAGAGGGCCCGCGAATAGCGAAGGCACAACGGAGCCAGCGGCAGGAATGCGGCGCTCGCTCCCAGCAGGACCCATTCGAGCGACCAGTGGGTGATGGCGAGCAGACCGAAGAACAGGATCGCGACCAGACCCACCGCGAGGCCGTAGCTGATCGCCATCGCGCCGACGAAGTAGCCATGCTCGCGCTCGTAGATCATGCCGCACACCGGACAGCGCTCCGGCATGTCGATGAGCCCCTTGAACAACGGACCGCGACGGCAGCGGGGACAGCGGAGCGTGAGGATGCCGCGGAGCATCAGCCCCGGCCCGTCGCTCCGAACAGCGCGAGGAACGTCGCTTCGGCCACGCAGACGTTCTCGAACTCCGCGAGATGGAGGCTTTCGTTCTCGGAATGGGCGTTCGACTCCGGGTCTTCGACGCCGGTCACCAGCAGCGAGGCTCCGGGGAAGGTACGCGCGAAATCGAAGAGGAACGGAATACTGCCGCCCTGCCCGATGTCGATCGCGTCGCGGCCCCACGCCGCGCCGAGGGCCGCCTTGAGCGCCGCATACGCTGGTCCGGACGTCGTACCGGTGAAGGCCTCGCCCGTCGGACCGCGCGTGATCTTCACCTCGGCGCCCCAGGGCGCGTGCGCCTCCAGGTGGGTGACGAGCGCATCCTGGGCGGCCTTGGCGTCCTGGCCGGGTGGAACGCGCATCGAGATCCGCGCCGTCGCGACGGGCCACAAGGTGTTTGACGCTTCCTGCACCGACGTCGCGTCCAGGCCGATGATCGACAGCGAGGGCTTGCGCCATAGCCGCGACGTGATCGACCCGTCGCCGATGAGCTTCACCGAGGGACGCGTGCCGACCCACCCGCGCAGCTCGTCTTCCTTCAGGTCCAAGGGGTCCGCATCGTCGGCCTTGAGGCCGGCGATCGCGACCCGACCGAGGTCATCGTGAAGCGAGGCCAGCAGGCGGCTCATCGCCATGAGCGCGTCGGGGACCGCGCCGCCGAAGCCGCCGCTGTGGACCGCGTGATCGCTCACCCGCACCTCGACGGTCACGAGGGCGTTGCCGCGCAGGGTCGTCGTGATCGCGGGCTGACCGATCCGCCAGTTGGCCGAGTCCGCGATGATCACCGCATCGCACGCGAGCGTCGCCTGCTCCGCGTTCAGGAAGTCCATGAGGTGCGCCGACCCGGATTCCTCTTCGCCTTCGATGAAGAGCGCGACCCCGCACGGCGGCGTGCCCCCGTACGCCCGGATCGCGGCGAGGTGCGCAGCGACGCCGGCCTTGTCGTCGGCTACGCCACGGCCGTAGATCCGACCATCGCGCTCCGTCGGCGTGAACGGGTCCGTCTTCCAGCGATCGCGTGGCCCCGGTGGCTGGACATCGTGGTGAGCGTAGAGGAGGACCGTTGGCGATCCCGCCGGGCCGTCGGCGCGGCCGACAACCGCGGGATGGGCGCCGTCCTTCTCGATGACCCGCGCCTTGACGCCCGCCGCGTTGAACAGCTCGGCCGTGATGCGCGCGGACTCACGCACCGGCGCCGCGTCGTACCCGGTCGCGCTCATGGATGGGACACGCGCGAGGCGCTCGAGGCCGGCCCGGACGTCGGCCATCGAGGCCCGCACCTTGGGCCGAAGCTCGTCGGCGATCTGCTTGGCGTTCACGGCTCGCGCATGGTACGTCGATAGTCGCGCGCGCCCACCGGCGACGTGAGCAGGCGAGGATGACGCAGCACCGAGGGCCGCGCGCCGATCCGCGCTGCGATGTCGTCCAGGTACGGCAGCAGCTCGACTCGCATCTGATCGTCGCCGACAGCGGCAGCGCGGGCGAGACGCTGGTCGATCTCGCGCCACATCTCATCCTCGGCCGGCAGGATCGCCCGCCCGGCGAACACCGCGGCGACCCAGCGCGCCTGCAGCTCGGCGACGGGGAACACCGGACCCGAAACGCGCGTCAGCCCGACGAACGCGAGCCCGCGGACGCCGGGCGGGAACACCAGCCGATACAGCGCGAGCGCGCCACCGCGGAGCTGCGGGATACCGGTCGGGAGGAACGGGAACTCGGCGCGATAGCCCGTCGCGAGCACGATCGCATCGGCATCGACGCGACTCCCATCGGCGAAGAGCGCACCCCGCGCATCAAGGCCGACGAGCGCCGGGCGCACCGTGATGCGGCCGCGGGCGATCTCGTCCAGGACTTCCGTGCCGGGGGTGACGTTGAGGCTAACCCGGTCGAGCGTCAGTCCACGGCGACCGTAGGCCTCGGCCAGAGCGCGCCAGGCTCTCCGGCGTCGGACGGACGCGGGAAGCAGGCGCGCCAGCCGCGTCGCGCGATGGTCGTACGGCCGGCCACGATGGTGCCGCGGCGCGAACGTCGGCATCTCGCGAACCGCCAGCGTCACCGCCCGTGCGACATCGACGAGCTCGACGGCGATGTCGGCGCCGCTCGAGCCGGCGCCCACGACGACCACCGATCGCCCCGCGCATGACGCCGGATCGCGGTACTGGGCGGAGTGGATGACGCTGCCGGCGAATGTCTGCCGCCCCGCGAGCGGCGGTTCGATCGGTCGCGTGAACAGGCCCGATGCGACGACGACGGCGTCGAACGGCTCGCCATCGACAGACCACCCGGCGGTCGATGGACGGACCGCGGCGACGGCGTGACCGAACCGGATGTACGACCGCACCCCAGCGACGTCCGCGAAGCGCTCCAGGTACGCGAGGACGTCGTCGCGCCAGGGGTGATCCGGAAGGGCGGCATCGAAGGCCAGGTCGGAGAAGGCGGTCTTCTGTTTCGACGTGTTGGTCCGCAGGGAGGGATACGCGAGGCCCGAGTCGGGCCGCCACACTCCTCCGACGGCCTGGGTGCGCTCGAAGACGACCGGTTCGAGCCCCGCGTCGAGCAGCCACCGCGCGCTCGCCAAGCCAGAGGCCCCTGCCCCGATCACCGCGATGCGTCGCCCCATGGCGCGAGTATCGGTCGCACACTGGAAGGGTGACGAGCCTCGAGCGCGACGCCACGCTTCGGCTCCTGGAGCACGGGACGCTCACCGTGCAGGGGCGCATCGTGACCGCGTCGAACGCCAGCTTCCTCGGCACGGTGACCGATGGCTCCTCGAGCCTGACCTGCGTCTACAAGCCCGTGCGCGGGGAACGCCCGCTCGAGGACTTCCCTGATGGAACGCTCTGGAGGCGCGAGCGAGCCGCTTACCTCGTGTCCGAGGCGACCGGCTGGGACATCGTGCCGCCCACGGTGACCCGGACGGACGGGCCATTCGGCGAAGGGATGGCCCAACGGTGGATCGATGTCGATGAGACCGTCGACCTGTGGAAGATGGTGAATGAGCCCGATGACCGCATGCGGCGGATCGCGCTATTCGATGCGGCGGTCAACAACGCCGATCGCAAGGGCGGCCATCTGTTGCCGGTACCAGGGGGTCACGTGTACGGCGTCGATCACGGGATCTGCTTCGCGGCCGAGCCGAAGCTGCGCACGATCCTCTGGGACTGGCGCGGCCTGCCCATCGCGTCCGACGAGCTCGACGTGCTCCGGTCGCTCCGCGGAAAGCTGGATGGGCCGCTGTGCGAGGCACTGCGGAAGCTGATCGCTCCGGTCGAGCTGCGCGGCCTGAACGCGCGTGTCGATCGGCTGCTGCGGACGAAAGTGTTCCCCCAGCCGGATCCGTACCGGATGGCGGTGCCCTGGCCGCCGTTCTAGCTACGCGGCCATCTCCGCCACCTGGAGCAGCTCGCTCACCTTCGCGACCAGGGCATCGATGTCGAACGGCTTCGCCATCACCTCGCGCGGTGCATTGCCGCGCAGCGTGTCGCGGGCGATCTCCGGATTCGCGGTCACGAAGAGGACCGCGGTGCCCGCGAGCGCAGGATGGTTACGAACCACGTCATACACATCGATGCCGCTCGCGCCGGGCATCTGGACGTCCAGGATCAACAGGCGCGCGCCGGACTCGATGACCGCGTCGATGACGAGGGCGCCGTTCGACACGACGACCGGGTCCGCGATGCCGCTCGAGCTGAGGCTCTCCGAGAGCACGAGCGCGATGTCCGCGTCGTCCTCGGCGACGACGACGGACGGTAATCCCCCCTCGCGGCCGGTCATTGGCGCATCCTTCTGCCGTGAGCGACCTGCGGTTCGGCATCGACTTCGGGACGTCCAACAGCGCCGTGGCGGTGGCCGACGGAGACACCGTGCGGTTGCTGCCGATCGATCCCGTCGCCGGCGACACGCTGCCGAGCGTGCTGTACGTGCGGCGGGACGGTTCCGCGCATGTCGGTCATCCGGCGATCCAGGCGTTCCTCGCGGACAACCTCGCCCGCGGGCCGGTCAAGCGCGAGTTCAAAGAGCTCGGCATCACGATGGTCTCGAGCAATCCGCGCCAGAAGTCGGTCGAGGCGACGATCCTCGCGGACGTCTCATCGCCGGGCCGGTTCTTCCAATCGCTGAAGACGTTCCTCGGCGACCCGCTCCTCTCGCACACGAACGTGTTCGGAGACGAGCGCGGCCTCGAGGATCTCATCGCGATGATCCTCTCGGCGATCTTCGATCGCGTGGACGCGCTCACCGGCACCCGACCGACATCGGCGACGGTCGGCCGGCCGGTCGAGTTCGTTGGCGGAGCGGTGGTCGAGGAGCGCGCACGGACACGTCTTGAGCAAGCGGCGCGCCTGGCTGGATTGCAGACGGTCCGCTTCGTCGAGGAGCCGGTGGCCGCGGCGCTCGCGGCCAACGTTCCGGCGGGTCTGACGCTGGTTTTCGACTTCGGAGGCGGGACCCTTGACCTCTGTGTAACGCGCCGTCACAAAGGGGAGATCGGGATCCTCGGAACGGCGGGCGTCGACGTGGCCGGCGACCGGTTCACCCAGCTACTCATCGATCAGCTCGTCGCACCGCATCTCGGCGCGGAAAAGCAATGGGGTCCTAAGCGGCTGATCCTGCCGCGTTTCATCACCTCCGCCATCGGCGATTGGCGCGCGCTCTCCGCGCTCAACGAGAAGCCGATCCTCGAGGCACTCGACGATCTCCAGTCGCTCGGGGCTCCCAAGCGCGAGCTCGCGGCGCTGCGGAGCGCGATCGAGCTCCAGCTCGGCTACGAGATCTTCTCGGCGATCGACCAGACGAAGATCGAGCTGTCGTCGGCGCAGCTCGCGCTGTTCAGCTTCCACCGGGGCGCGGTCGACATCGACCAGCAGGCCTCCCGTCGCGCGTTCGAGGTCGCTATCGCACCGTTGTTCGCGCGCATCGATGCCGCGCTCACGCAGGTGCTCGAGCGGAGTGACGTCACGGCGACGGACATCATCGAGATCGTCTGCACGGGCGGCTCCTCGGCGATCCCCGCCGCGCGGTCACTGCTGCGTAAGCGTTTCCCGAATGCCGAGCTGCGCGATGCGGCCGCGCATACGGCGGTCGCGGCAGGGCTCGCTCGGGCCTAAGCCGTGGGCTCGTAGGACGCGCAGAGCATGCCGAAGTACGTCGGCGCCTCGTAGCTCAGGAACTCGCCGCGCCACCGGCCTTGGGCGAGCGCCCCATGCAGCATCAGCATCTGCCAGTAGCTGTCGGCCTTGGCCTCGACCGGAAGCGTCCGGTCCATCGCGAGCAGGTCCGCAAGATCGTCGCGCTTGATGAGGTCGACCACGAGATCGTCGAACTCGCGTGACTTCGGCGTGAAGCCGTATGGCCCCTTCTCATCGTGCCCATGGCCGTGGTCGCAGCTCGCGATGAGCGCCACCCGCCGGCCCGAGGCTTCGGCGGCGGCCGCCAGCGCCCGTCCCGCGGCCACGTGTTGCTCGTAGGTGAGGTCGCGGGCGGGCGCGATCACGACAATCGGCGTAGCAGGATCGGTGCGGCCACCCATGAACCAGAGGGGCACGAGGACGGCCCAGTCCATCGGAAAGCTTGCCGCAGCAGCGTCGTTCGCGCCGTAGCTGACCCCGACGACGGGGATGCCGGCGGTCGCGATCGCCTCACGCACTCCGAGCGCCAGTGGTCGGTCGACCGTGGACTTCAGGGCCACCGCGGGATGACCCTCGAGGGCGCCGGACACGGTGCCCGCGACGACAACGGCCATCGCCCCTTCGACGTGGATGTTGTGCGGCGTCAGGACGATGGTCACATCGGGCTTCGCGCGCTCGAATCGCCGGCCCAGCTCCTGCATCCCGCGCCGGGTCCGGATCGCGAGATCCCGCTCCGTCGGCGTGCAGGCTTCGGCGATCGCCATCCCGCCGTGCGGGGCGATGCAGGCGAATACGAGTCCCATCAGGGGAGCCGGCGCACCTCGAGCTTGCCTTCCGCACGGCGCACCTCATACGCCGGCTGGTCGTACGTCGCGGGGCCGACCACCACATTGCCGTCGGCGAGCTTGAATCGGGAGCCGTGGCAGCCGCACTGGACCGTGTCGCCGACGAGCGTGCCCTCCGACAGGGAACACCCGGCATGCGAGCAGGTGTCGTGGAGCGCGTGGATCGTGTCGCCGACGCGCACGAGCACGATGGACTGCGCGCCCGCTTTCGCCTTGGTCGGCTGGCGCTCCGGGACCTCGGTCACGTCGAGCGCGGCCCACTTCGTGCCGCCGGAGCGCCACGCGTGCCGATCCACCATGTTGCCGAAGGCGAAGACGAGCTCGCCGCCGACGTATGCGCCGAGCACGATGAACAGGTAGCCGACGCCCGCCATGATCGTCGCCTGGGCGGGGTCACCGGGGGCGTATCCCCAGCGGATGACGAGCGAGAAGACGTAGAACGCCGCGCCGATGAGCATGATCGACGCGTGCACCCCGCCGTACTGCCGGGCCTTGCCGTCGGTCTCGCTGAGGTCGCCGAGGCCGGTGATGGCCGCGAGCAGCAGGCCAATGAAGCCAACGAGCGTCGCGACGTTGGCGCCGTCGTAGATTGCCAGAAGATCCAGGATGAGCGCGACCGTGAGGGCCCCGATCGGCAGATCCGTGAGCACCGGGTGGAGGGCATGGCCGAGCCAGGTCCCGTGCAGGAAGCTGCGCAGCCACTTGGGCCGGAACACGAACCGGTCGATCGACGAATAGAAATCCGCGATCCCGGTGCCCCAGGTCCATTTGTCGAGCAACGACCGGCTGACGAACCGCCTGATCATCCTGACCTCCCGCGCCGCCGTGCGGCCGCATGATGCCTCATCCTGCATACGTGCAGGTGGCCGGCCGGGACGTGACCGTCACGAACCGGGACAAGATCTACTTCCCGAAGCCTGGGCTCACGAAGGGCGACCTGGTGGACTACTACGTCTCCGTCGCGCCGTACGTGCTCCCCCACGTGGGCCGCCGGGTCATGCAGATGCTCCGCTACCCGAACGGTGTGGATGGGCCGTTCTTCTACCAAAAGCGCGTGCCGGTGCCCCACCCGGACTGGCTGGAGACCTACCTCATCGAGTTCCCGAGCGGTCGGACGGCCGATTTCCCGGTCGTCAACGACGCCGCCGCCCTGGCCTGGATCGCGAACCTCGGGTGCATTGACCTCCACACCTGGTCGTCCCGCATCAACGACGTCGAGCGGCCCGACTACCTGCTCATCGACCTCGACCCGCGCGGCGGCGACCCGTGGTCGCACGTGCGCACCATCGCGCTCGTCGTGAAGGACGTGATGGACGAGCTCGGCCTCCTGAGCTGGCCGAAGACCTCCGGGTCCACGGGCATCCATATCCTCGCGCCGATCGTTCCGGAGCTGCCATTCCCCGAGGTGCGCCGGTTTGCAAAGGCCTTCGCGCAGGAGATCGAGCGGCGTGTGCCTGAGATCGCGACGACCACGTGGAAGGTCGCCGACCGGACCGGCGTGTTCGTGGACTTCGGGCAGAACGCTCGGGACCGCACGATCGCGTCGGCGTATTCGATCCGACCGACCCAGGACGCGCGCGCGTCGGCGCCCCTGCGATGGGACGAGGTCGCCGACGTCGAAGCGGCCGACTTCACGATGCAGACCATGGCCGCCCGCGTCGCGAAGGTCGGCGACCTCATGGCCGGGATGTGGGCCGAGCCCAAGAGCCTCGTGCCGCTGTTCGAGCGACTGAAGCTCAAGCCCGCGAAGACCGCCTAGCAGACCCCGGCGATCGTCGACAGAACGCGGTCGATGTCGAACGGCTTTGCGATGAACCCCGCTGCACGCAGCGTGGCGGCGTGCTCGTCGAGTCTGCCGGCGGCCGACAGCAGCACGACCGGCGTCTTGTCGCCCGTCCGCCGCTGCTCCTCGCAGAACGCCCAGCCGTCCATGACCGGCATCATCAGATCGAGCAGGATCACGCAGGGCTTCCATCGCAACAGAATGTCCAGCGCCTCGCGACCGTTGGCTGCGGTCTCGACGGTGAACCCCTCGTCATCGAGGGCGGTCTCCAATGTGTCGCGGATCGCCTCCTGGTCGTCGACGACCAGGACGTTCTTGCCACTCACCGCGGCGAACAGTACAGCCAACGGAGCCCGCCGCCTCTACGGACGAGGAAGCGAGCCGCGGTTCTCGAGCAAGCCTGAGATGGTCGGATCACCTCTGCGCCGCGACGGACGGACCTGGTCCCAGGTGCACTCGGTCGGCTCCTTGTCGGGGCGGAAGCGAAGGAAGCGGGTGCCGTGGCGGAACCGGTCCGACTCCATCTTGTCGTAGCGGACCTCGCAGACGAGCTCGGGGCGGATCTCGACCCACTCGAGGTCCTTGCCCTGCGACCAGCGGCTCAGCCCGCCGGGCATGCGGCCCTCGCCGAGATGCCCAGCCTCGACCAGCGGCGGGAGCCGCCGTTGCAGATCCTTCTGCAGGTCTCCGGAGATACCGGACGTATGGCCGACGAAGTCGAGGGTGCCGTCCGTGCCATATAGGCCGAGGAGCAGGCTCGCGACCCGCGAGCCGTTCTTGCGGTAGCCCACGATGACGCAGTCACAGGTCTTGTGGTGCTTCACCTTCATCACGGCCTCGCGCGAACCGGGTTTGTAGGCGAGATCCGCGCGCTTACAGACGACCCCGTCGAGGCCGATCATCTCGAGGCGCTCTAGCCAGCGCTCGGCCAGCGTCCGATCCTTGGTCTGGGGCGAGAGTGTGAACTCGGTGGCGCGGCGCTCGAGCTCGACACGCCGATCGGAGAGCGGGCGGTCATGGAGCGGCTCGCCATCCCAGAGGAGGATGTCGAATGCGATGAACGTGGCCGGGGTCTCGACGGACAGCTTGCGAATGCGCGACTCCGCCGGATGCAGGCGCATCTGCATCGCGTCGAAGTCGAGCGCCCCGTCGCGCTCGATGACGATCTCACCGTCCAGCGCGGAATGCGGCGGCAGGCGCTCGCCGATCACACGAAGCTCGGGGAAGTACCGCAGGAGCGGACGGCCGTTGCGGCTCCAGAGCGCGAGCGCCCCCCCGTCGTTCTCGAATACGCCGCGGAAGCCGTCCCACTTCGGCTCGTAGCGCCAGCGGTCCCCGGTCGGGAGGTCATCGACGAGCTCGGCCTCCATCGGCGGGAACGGAACGTTGGGACCGGGCGTGTCCACCCGGCGAGTTTACGAAGGTCTAGCGGCCCTTGGTCTTGGCGTTGTCCATCATGTTCAGGTCCTCGGGATGCGGGACATTCGGCTCGGGCCGGTCCGAGTCCTTGACCCGGCCCTTGTCGGCCACGATCCCCTCCTGCTGCTCGACGATGCGCTCCGCTTCCGGGTCTGCCGTTCCGAAGTTCTCGGTCTTGGGTGGTGGATTGGTCTTGTTGTTCATACCGAACCGTTGGCGCACGGGCCGTGCCACGGGGCGCCAGGCACGCCGATTGCCCCAGTTAGGGCATGGATAAGAACGAGACCCCCCGCAACAAGGACGGCCAAC
Source organism: Chloroflexota bacterium (assembly GCA_030948585.1). Lineage (GTDB taxonomy): Bacteria > Chloroflexota > Limnocylindria > P2-11E > P2-11E > UBA4735. The sequence goes on along the minus strand of JALZAB010000049.1, from coordinate 21,552 downwards.
CGCCGACGCGCACCTCGGGCGAGACCGAGGACCGGCTCGAAGAGAAGGAGCACGAGGACCACGGTCAGGCCAACAAGGACCGCATCGAGGCGAAGATCTCCGAGCTGAAGGACTAGCGCTCCCGCTCGTCCCAGCGGCATTCCCGCGGAGACTTGTCCCGCCGCAGACCCTGGAACACCGGCTGGCGCAGCTTGCGATCGGCGGTCCATTCCGCGAAGGCGATCTGGGCGACAAGCCGCGGTTTCACCCACGTCGCGTCCTTCATCCTCGGCGCGTCGGCGAACGGTGATGCATCCGCACGGATCGGCGCGAGCCGCGCCGCAAGATCCTCCAGCGACTCGCCGGTGTAGCCACTGCCGACCTTCCCCGCGAAGCGCAGCGCTTTCCCGTCGTACAGCCCGACGAGCAAGGCGCCCAGATGCGCCCGCGATCCCGCAGGCGCCGTGAAGCCACCGATGACGAACTCCGATTGCTTGCGGACCTTGACCTTGAGCCACGCCCGCGAGCGCGCACCCGGCTCGTAGACCGACGTCTCGTCCTTGGCGATGATCCCTTCCCAGCTCTTCTCTTTTGCGGTCGCGTGCGCTCTCGTTCCGTTCTTCCCCACCCGACGCGAGAGGCGCAGCACGGCGCCCCGACCGACGAGCGCCTCGAGCGCCGTGCGCCGTTCCGTCAACGGCCGCCTCACCAACGGCACGCCATCGCGCTCGAGGAGATCGAACACCGCGTACGAGGAGCGACCACCCGCGCCGCGGCGCTGCAACAGCTGGAAGCGGGAGACGCCTTTCGCGTCGAACATGACGAGCTCACCGTCGAGGACGAGATTCCCACCGGGCAGGGCGGCGACGGCTTCGGCCACCTGCGGGAACCCCGCGGTCAGCTCCAGCTCGTTGCGTGACCAAAGGCGCACCCTGTTGTTGGTGCGATAGGCCAGCGCGCGGATCCCGTCGTACTTCTCTTCGAACACCCACCCCGCGCCCGTGGGCACCTCCGCCGTCAGCGTCGCGAGCATCGGCCGGATCAGCTTCACGGGTCCCCGGTCGCCGCCTTGTCGACGTCTCCGCCGGCGTCGCGGGCGATGCCCGCGAGCAGCCGCCGCGTTGTGACTGAACGCGGCTTCTCGGTCGTGATGTCCACCGTCTTCGATGCGGCGGCATCAGTGCGCTTCATGAGCAGCCATTTGCGCCCGCCGGTGCGCACGAGAACCCATCCGCCCTTGAGCTTCTTGCCGTCCAGCGTGAACCGCAGCTCTCCGCGGAGCAGGGCCTTGCCCACGTCCGGGACGTCCGCTTCGTACGTCCCGTTGTCCCAGAGCATCACGGTGCCGCCGCCGTACTCACCCTCCGGGATCACGCCCTCGAACGTGCCGTACTCGACCGGGTGATCCTCGACCTCCATCGCCAGGCGCTTGTTCGCCGGGTTCAGCGAAGGGCCCTTGGGCACGGCCCACGACTTCAGGACGCCGTCGGCTTCGAGCCGGAAGTCGTAGTGCAGCGCAGACGCGCGGTGCTTCTGGATGACGAAGCTGCGCTTGGACCGCGGAGCGACCTTTCCCCGCGGCTCGGGCGTCTTGTCGAAGCGACGCTTCTTCACGTAGTCGTTGAGCGGGCTCACGCCGCGTTCTTCTGCAACGCGAATGCCGGGCGCTACATCGCCAGCCGCAGCTGGCCAGGCTCCGCTTCCTCGACCGCCGGCTCGTCATCGATCGGGAACCGGTGCCTGCCGAGGACCCGGTCGACGCGCGCGTCGATCAGGCGCGCGTACTCGGGATCGAGCTGCACCGTGGAATAGCGGACCTCGTAGCGCTCAGCGAGCGCGGGGAATTGCTCGCGTAGGAACCCCAGCATCATCGGCCGCACCGACGGGTCGAGCTTGAGGATGCGGTGGTGGAACGCGTACGCGCCGGCGTTCGCCGCAGCGGTGGCGACGGCGTCGATGGACGCCTCGCTGTCGCCAAAGCCTGGAACGATCGGTGCGCAGATGACGCACGCCTTCACGCCTGCCGCACGGAGCTTCGACAGCGCGCGAAGCCTTGAGCGCGGCGGCGGCGCTTCCGGCTCCAACGCCTTCGCCACGACCGGGTCGATAGACCCGATGCTGAAGAACACGCGCACCGCACTGCGTTTCGAGAGCGCGCCGAGCAGCTCGGCGTCGCGCACGATGAGGGTGCCCTTCGTGATGATCGTGATGTCCAACGCGAACGGCATGCGCAGCAGGACCTCGAGGCACCGTCGCGTCAACCCGTACCGGCCCTCGACCGGCTGATACGGATCGGTGGCAGTGCCGATCGCGACGCAGCCGCTCTTCGATCGCCGTGTTTCGCGCGCGAGCAGCTCTGCGATGTTCACCCGCGCTTCGATCGTGCGATCGAAGCCGCGGCCCGGGTCCTTGCCGATTCGCGTGAAGAACTCCCTCGCGTAGCAGTATCTGCAGGCGTGCTCGCAGCCCGAATAGGGGTTCAGGCTCCATTCGAATGGCATCCCGGTGACCCGGTTGAGCGCGCTGCTCGATGTGACGTCGACGTACGCGGCGCGACTCACGTGCGCGGTCCTGGCGTCGTTGAAGTGCGGCCTTTTCCATGATGAGAACATATGTTCTATCATGGTTGGCGCGCGGAGGAATTAGGCGGACGCGGGGGCGATGAAGACGCGATCCTTGCCGTGACGCTTGGCGTCATACAAGGCCGCGTCGGCGCTGCGGAAGAGCGAATCCTCGTCGGTCGCCGAACGCGGGAAGCCGGCCACGCCGATCGACACCGTGCCGGCGACGTGCGCGCCGTCCGCTGCCACGACGCGGGCGGCCGCGACGGCGACGCGGATGCGCTCGGCCACGAGGGCCGCGGCCTCCGGTGTCGCGTCGGGCTGCAGCACGAGGAACTCGTCACCACCGAACCGCGCGACGACATCGCTCGTGCGGACATGCGTCTGGACGGACTGCGCGATGGCCACGAGGTGCCGGTTCCCAGCCTCATGACCGAACCGGTCGTTCACGTCCTTGAGCGAGTCGCTGTCGATGACCAGCAGCGCGAGTGGGCGGCCGCCGCGCCGGGCACGTTCGATCTCTTCGTGCAGCCGCGCGCGAAAGTGACGGCCGTTGTACAAGCCGGTGAGCTCGTCGGTGACCGACAGACGCCGAACGGCCTCGTGCGCCGCGGCCGCGGAGATGGCGAGCGAGGCCTGGCTGGCGAGCGTCTGGGCGAAGCGGTAGTGCTCCGAGGTGAATGCGTTCACGCCCATCTTCACGGCGCGGATCACACCGAGGAGCCGCTGATCGGCGACGAGCGGCACGACGATCGCGGACTTGCGCTCCAACGGGATGCCCGGCAGCGGCGCAACCCGTTCGTCCGCGACCGCGTCGGAGATGAGCGCGGGCTCGCGGTGCTCCGCGGTCCAGCCGACGATGCCCTCGCCCAGCTTCACCTTGGTCTCGCGCACCTGGGCCTCGTACTCGGCCGGGTAGTACCGGCCGTCGAAGACCATCGTGGCCACCTCGAGCCACTCGGTGTCCTCGTCCCACAGGAAGATCGCGGTCGAGTCCGCAGTCGTGACGCGCTGGAACGCCTCGCAGACGGTCTGCAGTGTGCTGTCGCGATCGAGCTGGGCCGCGCGGCGGGCGACCTCATTGACGGCCTGAAGCTCGGCGATGTCGCTGCGGCGGGCGGTGTGCTCGCGCGCGTGCATGAGGGCGAGGGACACGAGGCCCGCGAACGCGGACAGGAGCCGCTCGTCCTGCAGGGAGAAGGCGTCCGTCTTGGGGCTCTGCACCGTGAGCACGCCGAGCAATGCCCCGCGGGCGATGAGCGGCATGCACATCTCGGACTGGCAGGATGGCGCGACCGAGATGTACCGCGGGTCATTGGCGACGTCGCCGACGTTGACGATCGCCCGGGTGCGGGCCGCCGCGCCGGTCAGACCGCGCGCGGTGGACATCCGATACGAGCGGACGGCCGGATCGTCGCTGCCTTCTCCGGCAGCGGCGGCCGCGTACAACTCGTCGCGCTCCGGATCGTGCAGGAGCACGTACCGCATCGCGTAACCGAACTGCTCGCCAAGGAGCTCCGTCGTCTGCGTGACGACATTCCCCTCGTCGGTGGCCGAATTGAGGAGCGTTTCGGCCGCGCGCATGAGGAGCGAGAGCTCGTTCGCCCGTGGGGTCATCACTGCCATGTACCAAACCTTACGTTCGCGAACGGCCGCCGAGCCTTCCCGCAGAGGGAGTACGGACGTCCTAGTGCACAAGGCGTGCGGGGACACCCGCTAGGGGGAGAGTTCGGGCGATCGTTCCGGTTCCGTCATCCAGGACCAGGAGCCGCGCGGGGTCGCGCCGGGCCATGACGATCCGGTCGCCACCGGCCAACGGGCCACACTCGGTGCCGGCGCTCGTGCCCTTGAGCTCGGTGCTGATGACATAGCGGCGAGCTGCGGTGCCGGCAGAGGTGCAGAGATGGATCCGGCCATCGGCGGTCGCAGCGGCCTGCACGCCGATGAAGACCTGTCCCCGCGTCTGGCCCTGTGGGAACGGCGCGGGAAGCGCGACATCGGTCCAGTGCAGCGGGTCGGTGATCACGTACACCCGCAGCCCCGTGCCACCGCCGAGTCCCCCATCGAACGCGGCGACGCCCGTGCGCGAGCCGGTGATGCGGAAGGCGGTCGGGGCGACGAGCGAGCCGCGCGGCAGCGTCAGGCGTGCGGTGACCGAGCGCGCGTTCACGTCGATGAACGCGACCACCAGTCGCTGCGGATCGCCGAGCGGCACGATGAGGGTGTCGCCATGGAGCACCGCGGCACCCGCGGTCATCGGGAAGACGATCGGGTCGGCGGCCTTCTTGGTCACGAGGTCGATCGGCACCACGGTGCTCTGGATATTCGTCACCGCGACGGCAAAGAGGGTCTTCCCGTCGGCGGTCGGTGCGAGGGAGACGACCGTCGGGCCGCCGAGGTCGATCGCGCCGAACGGGGCGCCGGTCGTCGCGTCCATCAGCACGATCTTCCCTCCGTCGAGCCCGACGTACAGCGAACGCCGGTCGGGCGAGATGGCCATCGCGGTGATGCGACCGCCCGCGTCGAAGAGGTCGCGGGTACCGGCGTCCAGGTCGATGGCCTCGATCTCGCTCGCGTCGGCCTCGTCGGTGCTGCGGGAGATCGCGACGAACACGACCGAGCGCGCCGCCCCCGCCCGGGCCAGCGGTCCGAGCCCTGCAACCGAGGCGACGGCGACGCCACCGAGCAGCAGCGCGATGACGCCGAGGGCAATGAGCGGTCGGCGCACGTCGGCCTCAGTATGGAGAGCGCCCGTGGATGAACGGCTCATCGTCACGCCCGAGCCGCTGAACGCCGAGGCCCGTCTCGAGCTCCAGGACGGACCGATCACGCCGTCTGCGCGCCACTACGTCCGCAGCCATTTCGCGTTCCCCGCGCCCTCCGGGACCATCTCCATCGGCGGCGCCGTGGGCCACCCGCGCGCGTTGACCGTCGCGCAGGTCCGCGCCCTCCCGTCACGGACCGCCATGGTGACGCTCGAGTGCGCGGGCAACGGCCGGTCGTTCCTGCAGCCTCCCGCCCCCGGGGAGCAGTGGCGCCTCGGCGCTGTGAGCACCGCGGAGTGGACCGGCGTCGCCCTTCGCTCGGTCCTCGAGCCCGCAGCGCTGTCGTCCGGGACGATCGAGATCCTGTTCCGCGGCGGCGATCGCGGCACGCCGCCGGATGTCGGATCCGCGATCGCCTTCGAACGGTCGCTGCCGCTGGCGCGAGCGCTCGCCGACGACGTGCTCATCGCGTACGCGATGAACGGCTCCGCGATACCGCGCGAACACGGCGCTCCGCTGCGGCTGATCGTCCCGACCTGGTACGGGATGGCGTCGGTGAAGTGGCTCACCGAGATCGTCGCGCTCGAGCGGCCGTTCAGCGGGTTCTACCAGCGGGACCGGTACGTCATCGGCGACGAGCCGCTCGCCCAGATGAAGCCTCGCGCGATCATCGTCGCGCCTTCAGGCGTCGTGGCCGCCGGACGGGTGACGGTTCGCGGGTACGCCTGGTCGGGGCAGGGCGAGATCAGCCGCGTCGACCTGTCAGCGGATGCCGGGGCGACCTGGCGCGAGGCGACGCTCGGCGCCCGGCTCGCGACTGGGGCATGGCGCGACTGGCAGATGGACTGGGACGCGGCTCCGGGGAGCCACGCGCTGCTCGCGCGGGCAACGGATTCCAGCGGCGACGTGCAGCCGATCGATCAGCGGAGGAACGCGCTCGGATACGCGAACAATGCGGCTCAGCCGGAGCGCGTCGAAGCGCGCTGACGGCGACGCGGCCAGAGCGAGCGGAACGCGAGCACCAGACCCGACAGGCGGTGGGCGATCGGCGGGATCGGCTCCTCGTCCTCGACCACTGCGTCCGTTTCGAGCGGGCTCGTCCGTAGCCTGACCTGCAGGAGCAGGCGATAGAGGATCTCCCATTGCTCGAAGTCGAGCTCGGCGTCGGCGATACGTTTCGCGATCACGTCCAGGTCCGCCTCGCCGCGCGCGGCGCGCGCGAGGGCATCCTCGATCTCCTGCGCATCCTTCGTCCACGTCTGATTGGCGCGCGTGAACGTCAGCTCGCGGGCGATCGCCGCGCGCGCCCGCGAGAGCGGCCCTTTCTTGCCCCTGATCGCGAGGTCCATCGGATGCACCACGACCTCGACGCCGGCGTTGTACAGGACCACGAGCTCGTCAGGCACGAGCGCCCCCACGCGCTTGCCACCCATGACCGCGAGCACCCGTCCGGGCAGCTCGTACGCGAGACCGGCGGGTCGCATCTCCACGTCGACCTTCGCCCGGGCCAATGCATCGCGCAGATCGTGGACGACGATGTCGTATCCGCCAGGCTGGATCGCGATCGCGACGTGATCGCTCTGCCAGCGGCGCAGCACCGCGCGGATGTTCGTGAGCGGCGCGAGGATCATCATCCAGATGAGCACGACGAAGAGACCGATCGCGTAGGGGAAGCCGCGCAGCACTTCGCGGATGCGGGCGCCGCCGGTGGGCGGATCGGTGCTGAGCTTCGTCGAGAGGAAGCCCACGGCGAGCGGCAGGAGGATCGCGAGCACGATCATGACCGGGCGGACCCATTGCTCGGCCCAGCCTGGGAGGGTGACGAACGCCAGGAGGAATGTCGCGACGCTGGGGATCGCGATGCCGGCGAGGATCACGGGCCAGACGAGCGATGCCGCAGCCATCAGCGAGAGGAACAGCTGCCGGTCCTCCGGGACGCGGCCGAACAAGGCCATCGTCGCCCAGGAGAACGCGAGGCTCAGGATGCGGCCGAGTTGACGTCCAATGAATGCGAAGAGACCGCCGATGGGAAGCATTCGTCTGGGTGTCGCAGGAGCCATGCCGCCACATCGTCGAACAGGGCCTGGGCTCCAAGAACGTTCGATTCCGCGCCCGAATGCGGATTGAGGTCCGGGCCGTCCACACCATCGGCGACACGTCCTGCGACGCGGTCGTAGACCGGGCGGCCCGTGGGATTGCGACCATCGAACCACGCGCGCGCGTCTCTCGCGGCGGCGGCGTATCGCACGTCGCCGGTCACATCGGCGAGGCGAGCCATGCCGAACGCGACCGACGCCGCACCGTAGGGCTGCACGGTCGGCAGCGCGAAGCCACCCTGGATGATCGGCACGACGTAGGCGTCCGCGCTGCGGCGGGCGATATCGATGAGCTCCGGCCGCTCGAGCGCGACGCCCGCCGTGGCGAGCACGCCCTCCTGGATGTGCCCCCACAAGTGCGGCTCGCTCGCATCATGCGCATCCAGCAGGACGTCCCCCGCCCGCTGCGACGCGATCTCGTCGCACCATCGGGAGATGTCGGTTCGGTCGTCGCCGGCATCGAGCGCGGCGAGGACCTGTACCGAGCGCGCATCGGCGCCGACCGCGCCCTGATCGAACGAGGTCCGGGCGCGCTGGTAGTCCGCGCGGGCCCGCTCGTCCCCGAATACCTGCCAGACCTTCGCCATCGCTCGCGCCCCGCGAGCCTGCCAGAACGACGCGCCGTCGGCCCGCGAGGTGATGCCGTCGGTGTTCCGGACACCGTTCCAATCGAAGATGAAGTTCACGAATCGTCCGTCGTCCTGCTGCATCCAGCGGCAGAACGCGAGCAGCCCGTCGATCCACGCCCGAGCCACGGGGGCCTGCGTGCGGGCCCAGAGATCGCTCCACAGCACGAGGGCGCGCGCCGCGTCATCGATGCAGGCGACCCCCTCGATGCCGCTCTCCTGCGCGGCGAAGTGCTCCCCTGCGTCGTCGGCGTAGATGGCGAGGGCGATCGCCGTGCGGTCCCCGATCGCGACGGTCCGCGCGAGGTCGCGGATACGGCTCAGCACGGCTCGAGGCTGTCGAGGATCTCCCGCACATCGAAGTCCGCGGCCGCCACGACCGAGTCGGCCGCGCCGTAGTAGAGCCGAATGTGATCGCGCTGCTGGTCGAGCCGGATGTGTCCGCACGAGAAGACGGTGTCGTTGAACAGGCCGGTCGTCTCGTACACCTCGGTCGGCTTCAGGATCGGCTGTGGCGAGCGCGCGATCACCTTCCGCGGGTCATCGATGTCCATGAGGAGCGCACCCATCGCGTACGTGGTGTTGCGGTCGACCCCGTGATACAGCTCGAGCCAGCCGCGCTCGGTGCGGAACGGCACGGCGGACGCGCCGGTGCGAAGCTCGTCCCAGTGCTCCCAGCGCGGCATGGCTAGGGCCTCGTGCCCACCCCACTCCATGAGGTCGTCGGAGAAGGCGATCCAGATCCCGAAGATCCGGCCGAACGACTGGGGCATCGGACGGGTCAGGGCGACGTACTTGCCGCCGATCTTCTCCGGGAAGATCACGACATCCTTGTGGTCAGGCAGGAGGATGACGCCCTTGCGCTCGAAGGTGACGAAGTCCGAGGTGACCGCGAGGCTCGTGGTGATCCCCCAGCGGGACACCGAGACGTACGTGATGTGGAACTTGCCGTCGATGAACGTGATGCGGGGGTCCTCGACGCCATACTCCTCGAGCGCGTCCAGGGGACCGAAGGCGACATCCTTTTCGACGGTGAAGTGGACGCCGTCGCGCGATCGGGCGACCCGGAGGTGCGAGATCTGCGCGAGGTAGTCCTGATACCCCTCGTTCACCATGCGGAGCGAGCCGGTCGAGTTCTTGTAGCGGATCGCGCGCGGGTCACGCAGGTCGAGGCCTGGCAGGTCCTTCGGGATGTATGCGACCCGGACGCTTGGTGGGTCCGTGCTCCCGTCCATGTACGCCATCCCGATGACGTCGTCCTTCGTGTACTGGTGCGGCAGCGGCTTCTGGATCGGATGCGGCCCGCTGAAGTCGAGAGTGAACGCGCCCGGTGGCAGGTCTACGTCGCTCCGCGGCCGCTCGGCCACCCGGAGCAGGAGGATGACCTCGTCCTCGATGACCGCCGCGGCGGTGTTGAAGACGGAGACGACCTCGAGGGCGGCTTGCGACGGTGGCACATCTCGCGCCGTGAGCAGGGGATTCTCAGCGAGGCGTCGACCGAGGTCGGCCCGCTCGGCCAGCGTCAAACGGCGACGCGAGGACCGAGCTGCTGCGGCTCGAGGACGTGCTGGGTCAGCGCAAGCACCTTGCGACCGACGGCCGGCCACGCCGTCTCACGGCCGTAGGCGTAGGCCCGCCGCTCGAGACGCTCCTTGAGCTCGCGATCGCCGAGGATCCGATTGACCGCATCCGTGATCGCGGGTGCATCGCGGAAGGGCACGATGATGCCGCGGTCATCGGCGAGCGCTTCGATCGCGTGCAGGTACGGCGTCGACACGATGGCCTTTCCGGCGCCGAGCGCGTACGCGAGCGTGCCGCTGGTGATCTGGTTCGGATCGAGGTACGGCGTCACGTACACGTCCGTCGCGAGCAGGTATCCGACGATGTCGCGCTGGGTCAGGTACTCGTTCACGAACCCCACATGGTCCGTCATGCCGAGCCGTTCCGCCGCGCGTTCGAGGGTGTTGCGGTATGTCTCGCCCTGCTGCTTCAGCAGCTCGGGGTGCGTCTGGCCGACGATGAGGTAGAGGGCGTTCGGATGCCGTTCCACGATCCCCGGCATGGCTTCGATCACGAACTCGAGCCCCTTGCGCGGATCGACGAGACCGAAGGTGGAGATGAGGGTGCGGGTCTCCATCCCTAGCTTCGTCTTGAGCCGGTGGCGACCGGTCGGCTCGATGGCCGGCATGCCGTGCGGCAGGACGAACGGCGTCTTCGTGGTGCCGTAGTCCGCCGCGAGGAGCCGGGCCGCGGTGTGCGCCATGACAATGAGCTCATCGCTTCGGGATGCGATGAGCCGGACGGCCTCGCGCATCGAGGGCGAGGGACTCGGTGGGACGCTGTGGAGGGTGGTCATCACCGGCTTGCGGATCTCTTCCAGGAACGGCCGGAGGTGGTCCTCGTAGACCCCATCGGTCCAGATCCCGTACAGCCCGAACTCGTGCTGGATGTTGACCACGTCAACGTTGGATTCGTTCAGGAGGGCCGCAGCGGCGCGATACGACTCGGGGTCACGCTGCCGGATCCGGCTCTTGACGTCAGGTCCATAGGCCCGGGCGCTGTTCGGCTCGTCGATCGCCACCATCGACAGGCGCGCAGCGGGATCGGCCGCCTTGACCGCGGCCATGATGTCCGCCGTGAACGTGGCAATGCCGCAGCGGCGTGGCACAGAGGTCGATAGAAAGGCGATCCGCATCCCTTAATGCTACAAGTCGGCGGTCGCTTGGTCGTTAGCCGCGAACGGTGGGGCTGCGCTGCGCTTTCGACTCCTGCTCGAGGACGGCTTCGCCTGGTCCGGGCGCATCCGTACCGAATGGGCCTTCACGCCCGATGCCGCCCTGCGGCACATGCGCACCGACCGCTCCGGGCAGCTGGATCTCGGGGACCACGTCGGTGTCCTGTCGTGTCGGCACCCGCTCGTCGACGGTCTTGCTCTTTCGCTCGGCCGTCTCCTGGTCATCGGTCGCCTTCGGCTTCGCGTTCTGGTCGGGCATGGTGCACCTCCTCTGGTCGCCCTACGGGGTGCATGGGCCGTGCCGCGGTCAGCGGATCCCGGCCACCCCGAGGAGACCGGGCAGCACCGAGCCGAAGAACGATCCGGCGATCGCCGCACCCGCGACGAGCACGAGGATCTCGAGGCCCGACCGGACCGGGTTGCGTTTCGTGAGCCGGGCCTTCCACACGCCGACGCCGAACATCACGACGGCGGACAGCGCGACGGACACCCAGAGGGCCGAGCGCACCGGAAGGACGAAGTACGGTGCGAGCGGAACCAGCGCCGCGACGAAGAACGCGCCGGCCAGGATGAGCGCGCCTTGGAGCGGAGAGCCGCCCTCGTCGATGGTCAGCCCCAGCTCCTTCTCGACCATCGTCCGCAGCAACACGTTCGGCTCGGTCGCGAGCTCAGCGGCGATGCGGCGTGACGCCTCGGCCGGCAGCCCCTCGCGCTCGAACATGTACGCGACCTCGGCCTCGGCCTCACCCGGACGCTCCTCGACCTCGGTCCGCTCGGCCGCGATCTGGGCTTCGAAGATCTCGCGCTGGCTCTTCGAGGACATGTACTCGCCCGCGCCCATCGAGAAGACCTCGGCGAGCGTCGCGGCGATGCCGCTGATCAGGACGGTATACGTGTCGCTCGACGCCGCGGCGACGACGCTGACCACGGCCAGGATGCTCGTGACGCCGTCCTGAAGGCCGAACACGACCTCGCGCACCTCGGCGAGGAGGTTCGCCTCCTTGCGTTCGTCCTCAAGGTGCGCGCGGAGCCAGGCCTTGTCGTGGAACGGACGATCCGCCGTGGGTTGCCGCATCAGATCACGCGGCCGGGACGACCGTCCGATCCCTCCAGCGGGAGGCCGGCCTTGGTCCAGGCGGTGACCCCGCCGTCGAGGTTCTCGACGGTGAACCCGAGGGTGCGCAGCCCGCGCGTGGCCGAGTCGCTGCGATTGCCGTGACGGCAGACGGCAAGGATCGGCGTGCCTTTCGGCACATCCGCGAGCCGGCTGCGAAGCTCCCCGAGGGGGATGTGCTGCGCGCCGGCGATGTGTCCGGCGTCCCATTCCGCTGGCTCACGCACGTCGAGCACGTGAAGGTCCGTCCGGGCGTTCGCCTCCTCCGGGGTCATGGAAGGATTCTGCGTCAGGCGGGGCGGCGATGGTGCGAGCTCCGCGTACGGCCATACTGAAAACGTGACGTCGCGAAGCCCGGCGTCCTGGCGTGGGAGGAACATGTATGCACGAGCCGTATCCGCTGGCGCTCGTGCCGCTCCTTCCGCAATTCCTCCAACGTCGCCGCGCGAAGAGCGATTTCCCGCTGCGAGCGATGGAGCGCCTGGGCCTCGATCGACCGGCGTACTTCTCCGTGATCGACCTCGGCACCCAGGATCCGCGGGGGGCCCGGCCCCAGGATGTGCAGAACAGCGCGTACCGAACGACCGATGATCCCCTCCGCGCTCCGCTGGCGGCCGCCGAGTCGGTCGGCCTGGTGCGCTGGCAGGACGGCCGGTGGTCGCTGACCGACAGCGGACAGGTCGTGCTCCATGAGTTCCGTCAGGCCATGGACCGCCACTTCGCCACCCTGACACCGATCGCTGGGGCCGATCTCGACCAGCTCGCCACCCTCCTCGACTCGGCCCTTGCCGCGTGCGTGCAGGCGCCCGATCCAAAGACCCGTGACCACACCCCCCGAGCGGCGCGCTATCGATGGACGGAGCCGTCCTCCGCGTTCGCCCAGCTGGACGCGGCCGTCTACGGGCTGTGGCAGGTGCGCGACGACTGCCACGTCCAGGCCTGGCGCGACGCCGGGCTGACCGGCCCGACGGTGGACGTGCTGACCCGGATCTGGCGCGCAGAGGCCTCGACGGAAGGTGAGCTCGCCGGGAAGATCACGACGCAGCGGCCGGAGGATGTGCGCGCCTCGCTGCAACAGCTGCGATCCGCCGGATCGCTCGCCGAAGGCGAGCCGCTCCGCCTGGCGGCCGCCGGAACGACGTTGCGCGAGCGCGTCGAAGCGGACACCGACCGGTACTTCTTCGGGCCGTGGCCGGACCCGGTCGGCGCGAAGGCGGCGTGGCTGACGGAGCGCCTCGCGGCGCTGAACGAGGCCCTCGCCTAGCCCCGTCACGATCGTTACGTATGGCATCGATATTGCGAATGCGAGCCATATGGCGATCGCTAACCCGGGTCAGTCCGCCGAGCGCTTCGTCACGCACGACGCCCGGATTCTCGTTGTCGACGACGAAACGGACATCGCGAACCTCCTCGGTACGGTGCTGCGCGAGGAGGGCTTCTCGGTGCGCGTCGTGACCGACTCACGCCAGGCGCTCGAGGTGTTCAACAGCTTCCGCCCCGACCTCGTGAGCCTTGACGTGATGATGCCGAGCGTCGATGGCATCAGCCTCTGCCTGCAGCTACGCAAGGAGACCGACGTCCCAATCCTCTTCGTCTCGGCGAAGAGCGACCCACCTGACCGGGTCGTGGGACTGCGGATCGGTGCGGACGACTACATGGGCAAGCCCTTCGACAACAACGAGCTCGTCGCACGCGTCGAAGCACTCCTCCGCAGGCGTTCGTACGCCGCGGTCGCCGACCGTGACCGGCGCCAGCTCCGGTTCGGCGTCTTCATCATCGACCTTGGCAGCGTGCAGGCGATCCACGGCGACGCAGCCTTGCCGCTCACGCCGACGGAGTTCAAGCTCCTGAAGACGCTCGGTGGCGAGCCGGGCCGGGTGTTCACCCGGGACGACCTGCTCACCGGGGTATGGGGCTATGAGCCCGGCAGCGACACGCGGCTCGTGGACGTCCACGTGGGGCGACTGCGCAAGAAGCTGCAGGACGGCGGCGTGACGGAAGTCTCGATCGAAACGGCGCGCGGGTTCGGCTACAAGCTCACGACGAAGCAGGAACAGCAGCCCGCGAGCTGACGCGGTCCGGCCGCAGCGCCTCGAGGCCCTGCATCAGCGACCCGAACTGATCGAACGTCAACGACTGCGGCCCATCCGACAGCGCGCGCTCCGGATCGGGATGCACTTCGATGATCAGGCCGTCCGCGCCGGCCGCGACGGCGGCACGAGCCATCGGTGGGACGTATGAGGCCTTCCCGGTGCCATGGCTCGGGTCGACGATGACCGGGAGGTGCGAGAGCTCGTGCACGACGGCGACGGCCGAGACGTCGAGCACGTTGCGGGTCGCGGTCTCGCCGCCGGGCACCGGAAGGCCTCGCTCGCAGAGGATCACGTTCCGATTCCCTTCGCGGAGGATGTACTCGGCGCAGAGCAGCCAGTTCTCGATCGTCGGGTACATGCCGCCCCGCTTCACCAGTACCGGATGACCTGACCGCCCGACCTCACGCAGGAGGGCGTAGTTCTGCATGTTCCGGGCACCGATCTGCAGGATGTCGACGTATTGCGCGCAGAGCGCGACGTCGTGCGGATCCAGGACCTCGGACACGATGGGCATCCCCGTCTCGCGCTTCGCGCGCGCGAGGAGCTCGAGCCCTTCCTTCCCCAGGCCCTGAAAGTCGTAGGGCGAGGTGCGCGGCTTGAACGCCCCACCCCGGAGGACCTGCGCGCCGGCGGCCTTCACGGCATACGCCGTCGCGAGGAGCTGCTGTTCGCTCTCGACGGAGCATGGCCCGGCCATGACGATCATCGAACCACCGCCGATACGCAGATCGTCGACCCTGACCACCGTCGCATCGGGTTGGAACTCGCGCGACGCGAGCTTGAATCGCTTGAGCACGGGCACGACACGATCGACGGCGGGCAACGACTGCAGCTGCTCCGCGAGGCGGGCCTTGTCATCATCAAGGACGCCGATCGCGCCGATGACGCTGACCTCGCTGCCCGAAAGGTTCGCCCCGTAGCCTCGCTCGCGAAGCCGATCGACGACGTGGTCGATCTGCTCCTTCGACGCACCCTTCCGCATGATGATGATCACGCGAATATCGTACGAGCGATGCCGCTGTATGCGTTCAAGGGAAAGTCGCCGCGCGTGCATCCGACAGCCTTCGTCGCGCCCACGGCGGTGCTCATCGGCGACGTGACCCTCCACGAGCACTCGTCGGTCTGGTTCGGCACGGTCCTGCGAGGCGACATGGATCGCATCGAGATCGGTCCCCGATCCAACGTGCAGGACAACACCACAATCCACACCGATGAGAATGAGCCCACCATCGTCGGCGCCGACGTCACGATCGGCCACAACGCCCTCGTCCACTCGAGCGTGATCGAGCCGAATGTGCTGATCGGTCAGGCCGCCGTGCTCGTGGGCGGATGCGTGATCGGGACCGGGACCATCGTCGGTGCGGGGGCCGTCGTGCGCGAGAAGATGACCGTGCCGCCGCACTCCCTCGTGGTCGGGATCCCGGCGAAGGTCGTGCGCGAGGCCCGTCCCGAGGACGAGCGGTGGACGGTGAAAGCGGCGGAGCACTACGTCGAGCTCGGTGCCTGGTACCGCGACAACATCGCCGGCGTGAACCAGCTGGAGTGACGACGCTCCGGATCGACGGCAACAGCCTGACCATCGCCGATGTGGTGGGCGTCGCGCGCCGCGGCGTTCCCGTCGCGCTGGACCGGGCCGCCGAGCAGCTCGTGCGGGCGGCGGCGAAGCTCGTGGCCGAGCTCGCCGACGGTGACGCACCGCTCTACGGGATCAACACCGGGTTCGGGGATCTGTCGCAGGTTCGGATCCCGCGGGCGGACCTGGCGAAGCTGCAGCTCAACCTGCTGCGCAGTCACGCCGCCGGCGTCGGCGACGACCTCCCCGCCGACGTGACGCGCGCGATCCTGCTGCTCCGCGCGAACACCCTCGCCGCGGGCCGCTCCGGCGTTCGCCCGGAGACCATCGACCTGCTGCTCGATCTGCTCAACCGCGGCGTGCATCCGGCGATCCCGATGCATGGAAGCGTCGGCGCGTCGGGCGACCTCGCGCCCCTCGCGCATGCCGCGCTCGTCCTGGTCGGTGAAGGCGAGGCAACCTTCGAGGGCAAGCGGATGAGCGGCGCGGACGCGCTCAAGCGCGCCGATCTCAAGCCGCTCGAGCTCGCGCCCAAGGAAGCCCTGGCGCTCATCAACGGGACCCAGGTCATGACCGCGATCGGGTGCCTCGCGCTGCACGATGCCGAGGTCCTCAGCACGTCGGCCGACATCATCGGCGCGCTCTCGGCGGAGGCGCTGCGCGCGACCGACGCCGCGTGGGACGCGCGGCTCAACGACGAGCGTCCGCACCCGGGGCAGTCGGTCGTCGCGGCCAATCTGCGCCGCCTCGTCCATGGGAGTCCGATCATCGCGTCGCATCGGACCGGCGATCCGCGGGTGCAGGATCCCTATTCGATCCGCTGCATGCCGCAGGTACACGGCGCGTCGCGCGACGCGCTCGCGTACACCCGGCGCGTGCTCGAGATCGAGATCAACAGCGTCACCGATAACCCGCTCGTATTCGCCGAGGAGAAACGCATCGTGAGCGGCGGCAACTTCCACGGTCAGCCGGTGGCCATGGCGCTCGATCTCGCGACCATCGGTGTGGCCGAGCTCGCGGACATCAGCGAAAGCCGCATCGACCGCATGACCAACGGCCGGACCAGCGGGTTGCCGGCGTTCCTGTCACCCGACCCCGGCCGGCACTCCGGATTCATGGTCGCGCAGTACACCGCCGCTGCGCTCGTCGCGGAGAACCGGCTCCGGTCGATGCCCGCGTCGGTCGAGTCGATCCCGACGTCGGCCGACATGGAGGATCACGTGAGCATGGGCGTGCACGCAGCCCACAAGCTCGCGGCCGTGGTGACGAACACCCGGAACGTCCTGGCGATCGAGTCACTCTGCGCAGCCCAGGGGCTCGATCTGCTTGGCATGACAAGCTCGGCCGGTGTCGAGGCGGCCCGGCGGGTGGTCCGGGAGCACGTTCCGAAGCTCGGCGCCGACCGACCGCTGGCGCCCGACATTTCCACGATGCGCGAGGTCATCGCCCGCGACCTGCTGGCGACCGCCGTCCGCCACGCGTCCGGAGAGATCGACTAGCCATTCTTAGACCGAATTCATGCGGTCTGGCAGCCACGGTGGTGGACTGATATCCATGCAGCGACGACACGGACCCCTCATCAGCTCGGTGAACGCGCTGCGCGCGCTCGCGACCGGCATCACGGTGCTGAGCCTCATCGGGATGACCGCCTACGCCGGCGAGCACCTCCACAACACGGCCGCTCCCCTGCAGCCGGCCGCCGCAGTGAACGCGGCTCCCGCGCCCGCCGCGACGACGGCGCCGACCACCGGACGGCTGCAGCTGACGCGCGGGGTCACGACCACGACGACACGCCCGGTCACGACGACGCACCGCAGCTAGCCGATGACCGACGCGATCTGGATCGTTGCGCGCTCCACCGGCACCGCCGCGCTCGTCGCGCTCGTGCTTTCGGTGCTATCCGGAATGGCCTTGCGGTCGGGGGCGCTGGCCTGGCTCTCGCACAATCGCGGCGTCCGCGCGGTCCACGACCTCACGAGCGTGCTCTGGCTCCCGCTCGCCGTGGCGCACGTGATCGCGCTGATGCTCGATCCCTACGCGAAGGTCGGCTTCGCCGATCTGCTCGTCCCGTTCCTCGTCTCGTACGGCTCGTTCGCCATCGGGCTCGGCACGATCAGCCTGCAGCTCATCGTCGTGGTCCTCATCTCGACGCTGCTGCGCGATCGGCTCTCGCGTCAGGGGTGGCTCGCGATCCACCGGCTCTCGTACATCGCATTCGTCGCGGCGTTCGCCCACGGCCTGCTCGCCGGGACAGACCTCGCGCAACCGATCCTCGGCGCGCTCGCCTGGGTCGTGGCCGCGGTCGTCGTCATCGTCGCGTTCCGACGACTCACCGCATCGCGGGCTCGTCAGTCGCCGGCGCGCTCCAAGACCGTCGCAATCCCCTGACCGACGCCGATGCACATCGTCGCGAGCGCGTAGCGTGCGCCCGTCCGGCGTAGGTGGAGGGCCGCGGTGCCCGCGAGGCGGGCGCCGCTCGCCCCGAGCGGGTGGCCGAATGCGATGGCGCCGCCGTTCGGATTGAGCAGCCCGTCGTTTCGCCAGTCGATCCCGAGCTCGACGCAGCACGCGATGACCTGGCTCGCGAACGCCTCATTCAGCTCCACAACGGCGATATCTTGGATCGTGAGCCCTGCGCGGCTGAGCGCGATACGTGAAGAAGGGATCGGGCCGAGGCCCATCTCGTCCGGCCGGACGCCGGCGACGCCCGTGCTCACCACCCGCGCGATCGGGGTGAGCCCCAGCGACCTGGCGCGCTCGCCCGATGCGACGAGCAGCGCTGACGCGCCGTCGTTGATGCCGGAGCTGTTGCCTGCGGTGACCGTCCCGTTCTCGGCGAAGGCCGGCCTCAGCTTGGCAAGCGCCTCGAGCGTGCTCCCGCTCCGGGGATGCTCGTCGCGATCGACCAGAGCCGACTGACCCTTCGACTGCGGCACGCGCGTGGCGCCGATCTCCTCCGCGAGCAGGCCGCTCGCGATCGCGCGCTCGGCCTTCTGCTGGCTCATGAGCGCGAGATGGTCCTGGTCGGCGCGCGACACGTTGCGGCGCTGCGCGACGTTCTCCGCGGTCTGGCCGAGCGTGACCGTGTGCCCGTCCGCGACGAGCTGCGGGTGCGCGAACCGCCATCCGAGGGTGCTGTCGGCCGATTCCGGGGTGCCCCGCGGATAGGCCGTGTCCGGTTTCAACGTGACGATCGGCGCGCGAGTCATGCTTTCCACGCCCCCGGCGATGAACAGCTGGCCCTGCCCGCTCCAGATCGCCTCGGCCGCGCTGTTCAGGGCCTGGAGGCTGGAGCCGCACAGGCGGTTCACCGTCTGCGCAGGGACGTCCACGGGGAACGCGGCAAGGAGCGTGGCCATGCGCGCGACGTTGCGATTGTCCTCGCCCGCCTGATTCGCGTTGCCGAGGATCACATCATCGACACCGGCGGGGTCGATCCGGCCGCGCTCGACGACCGCGCGCAACACCTGGGCAGCCATCTCGTCGGGTCGCAGTCCAGCGAGCACGCCACCGTACCGTCCGAACGGCGTGCGGACATACGCGCAGATGAAGGCGTCGGTCACGGCACAAGTCTAGTTAGCATCGTGACGTGAGCAGCGTCGCGAGTCGGGTCATCCGCGCGCCGCGCGGGTCGCAGCTGCACACGCTCGGGTGGCCGCAGGAAGCGGCGTTGCGCATGTTGCAGAACAACCTCGACCCCGACGTCGCCGAGCGGCCCGACGAGCTGATCGTCTACGGCGGGACCGGGCGAGCGGCGCGCTCGTGGAAGGCCTTCGACACGATCCTCGCGGTCCTGGGGCGACTCAAGGACGACGAGACCCTGCTCGTGCAATCGGGCAAGCCGGTCGGCGTCTTCCGCACCCATGAGTGGGCGCCACGGGTCCTCATCTCCAACGCGATGCTCGTGCCCAAGTGGGCGACGTGGGAGGAGTTCCGCGCGCTCGAGGCGATGGGGCTCACGATGTACGGACAGATGACCGCGGGATCGTGGATCTACATCGGGACCCAGGGCATCCTGCAGGGCACCTTCGAGACGTTCGCCGCGGTCGCGCGCACGCATTTCGACGGGACGCTCGATGGCCGGCTCGTCGTGACGGCCGGACTCGGCGGCATGGGCGGCGCGCAGCCGCTCGCCGTCACGATGAACGGCGGAGTCGCGCTCGTCGTGGAGGTCGACCCGACCCGTGCGGAGCGGCGCCTCAAGCAGGGGTTCCTCGATGAGATGACCGATTCGCTCGATGACGCCCTCGCGCGCGCTGAGGGCTACCTCGGCTCGCGCACGCCGCGCTCCATCGGCCTCGTCGCGAATGCCGCCGCGATCCTGCCCGAGCTCGTGCGACGGAACGTGCGCGTGGACGTGGTGACCGATCAGACCTCGGCCCACGACCCACTGGACGGCTACGTGCCGGACGTGCGCCACGCCGGCGTCCTGCGGATCAACGATCCGAAGGCGTACATCGAGGCCTCGCGGGCATCGATCGCGACGCAGTGCGAAGCGATCGTCGCGTTGCAGGACCGGGGCACCATCGCCTTCGACTACGGGAACAACCTGCGAGGCGAGGCGAAGACCGCCGGATTCGCGCGGGCGTTCGACTACCCCGGCTTCGTGCCCGCGTACATCCGTCCGCTCTTCGAGCGAGGCAAAGGCCCGTTCCGCTGGGTCGCGCTCTCCGGTGACGCGAAGGACATTCTCGCGACGGACCGCGCGGTCCTCGAGCTCTTCCCGGAGGATCGGACGCTGCGCCGATGGATCGAGCTCGCGGAGGCGCGCGTGCCGTTCCAGGGACTGCCGGCGCGGGTGTGTTGGCTCGGATACGGCGACCGCGCCGCGTTCGGCGAGCGGCTCGATGACCTCGTACGCACGGGCGCGGTCGCGGCGCCGATCGTCATCGGCCGCGACCATCTCGACTCGGGATCGGTCGCGTCGCCGAATCGCGAGACGGAGGGCATGCGCGACGGCAGCGACGCCATCGCAGACTGGCCGATCCTGAACGCGCTCGTAAACACCGCGGCCGGCGCGACCTGGGTCTCGGTGCATCACGGCGGCGGCGTCGGGATCGGCAATTCGATCCATGCCGGGATGGTGGCCGTCGCCGACGGGACCGAGCTCGGGCGTCGCAAGCTGGAGCGCGTGCTCACCACGGATCCGGGAACGGGTGTGATGCGACACGCGGATGCGGGCTATCCGGATGCGATCGCGTTCGCGGCTGAGACCGGGCTGGATCTGCCGAGCGCCGGCTAGACGATCTCCTCGGCGATCCGCAGCCGGAGCGTGAACGTGCTTCCGGTGCCGATCTGCGACTCGACGGCCAGGCTGCCGCCATGCTGGTCAACGATCCGCCGCACCGACCAGAGGCCGACGCCGCTGCCCGGGACATCGGTGACGTTCGATCCGCGGCGGAAGCGATCGAAGATCGTTTCCCGCTCGTCCTCAGGGATGCCGAGGCCCTCGTCGCTCACCGCGACGATCGCCTCTCGCAGGTCCGCCGACCGCTCCTCGCGCACGGTGACACCGATCCGGCCGCCGCGGGGGCTGAACTTCACGGCATTGCTGACGAGGTTGTCGATCGACCGCTCGATCCGGTCGCGATCCCAATTACCGACCACGGAATCGATCCCCGGCTCGAACACGAACTCGTGGCGCGTATTGGTGACCCGATAGCCCTCGAGCACGTCCTTGACGAGGGACACGAGCTCGACGGATCCCAGGTGCAGGGCGGTCACGTCGGTGTCGTCCCTGCGGGCGAGGTCCATCAGCTCGTCCACGCGGAGCGCGCCCCGCCGGAGCGCAGCCTCGATCGACGACAGCCGCGGGCCGAGCTGATCAAGCTCAAGGCGACCCTTTGCGTGCTGATGGCGCATGAGCTGCGCGATCGCTGTCGCGACGATGAGCGGGCTCTTGAGGTCATGCCCGAGCGTGGCGAAGATGGCCAATCGCTCTCCGGCCGCGACCGCCCGCTCCTCCTCGAGGGCGAGCTCGGCGCGACGGCGCGCGACCTCGTGCTCGTTCA
>JALZAB010000023.1 GCA_030948585.1 Chloroflexota bacterium | reverse complement strand
GGCTTCGACCGGCCCTTGAACCCGGGCACGAGGGTGAAGCACGCGGCGTGCTTGAACTTGCCGTCGCGCGGATGCATATCGAGCGAGATCCGGCCCATCTCGCGCCCGTCCACGTTCACCGCGAACGTCTCGACGGACGGATGCCACAGCTCCATCGGCACCGGGGTGAACGTGAGCCCGAACAGCTCGCTGTTGAGGTCAAGGATCGCCTGGCGCACGGTCCGGTACTCGAAGTACGGCCGCAGCTCGCGCCCGTCGTAGCTGTACTTGCGAGCCTTGACCCGCTCGAGCAGGTACTGCGTGTCCCACGTCCCGACCGGCTCACCGCCCTTCTCGGCGACGAGATCCCGGTACTCCGCAGCCGCGCTGTCGCGACACGCCGCGAGCGCCCGATCGATGAAGTCGCCGATCGCGCGGGCGGAGCCGGTCATCTTGTCCTCGGACGCGTACTCCGCCCAGTTCGCGTAGCCGAGCAGCGTCGCGAGCTCGGCTCGCTTGACGAGCATCTCCTCAAGCAGCCGGATGTTGGCCGGGACCGCCCGGGTGTTGTTCACGATCGTGAGCGCTTTCCGCGCCGGCTCGTCGGTGGCGTACGTGAGGAACGGGATGAGGTCCGGGTAGTTGGTGGTCACGTGTACCTTGCCCGCGGCGTCGACCGGATGCGCGGCCACGAAGTCCGCGGGCATCCCGTCGAGCTGACCGGGGTCAAGCACCACCTCTTGCACGTCGTCCCGGATGTTCTTGGCGAACTCCTGCTCGACCTTGACGAGCTCCGCGCGCACCGCGCGGACGCGCTCCTGATCCGCGGTGCCGAGCTCGATGCCCGATCGGCGCATGTCGCGGCGCGCGAGCTCCACGACGCGGCGGGCGACGGCGTCGAGCGCCGCACCGCCCACGCCGCCAAGGGCTTCGTAGAGCGGGCGGTCCTGGCCGACCCGCGTCGCGAAGGCCGACAGCTCCTGCACGATGGTGTCGGCCGCGGCCCGGACCTCCGGGTCCGGATGCACTTCGGCCATCAACCCGCACTCGCTGCCCGCACCCGCCAGCTCGATCCCGATCTCGTTGAACGGTCGAAGCACATTCGTTTCGGTGAACGGCGCCATGGCGTCGCCGATCCGCGACAGCTCCGCCTCGGCGCGCGCGAGTCGTACTCGGTTGCGCTCGAGAAGCTCGGATGCGGCGGCATTCGTCGTAGTCGTCATCGGTACCTCGAAGTTTACGGCGGCATCGGCGACGAGGCGTGAGGCAGCTAGAGGCGATACCCCGCCGGGTCGACGTGCGCGGCGATAAGCGTGAGCCGCGTTGAACGCGACGCGTCACGGAACGCTGCTCGGCACTCCTCGAGGCTCCGGACCTCGACCCCGTCCGCGGCGAACGCCGTCGCGAGCGCCCGGTAGTCCAGCGCGCCGAACGTCGTGCCCGTGGCCGCGAAGCCCTTGCGCTCTTGGCTGGCCTTGATCTGCTGCAGCGACTGGTCCGCGAGCACGACGACGATGAGCGCCTGTCCGAGGCGGGCAGCGGTCTCGAGCTCAGCAAGGCTCATCGCGAACCCGCCATCCCCAAGGATGCAGGCGACCGCGCGGTCAGGGTGCGCGAGCTTCAGGCCGATGGCCGCGGGGAGCCCGTATCCCATCGAGGACAGCCCGTTGGACACGAAGAACGTTCGCGGCTGATAGGCCGGCCAGCACTGGACCGAGACGGCCTTGTTGTATCCGACGTCGCAGGCGACGAGCGCGTCCTCCGGCAGCGCAGCGCGGAGCGCGGCAAGGACGTCCTGCGAAGTCAGCCCCGCGCGCCGCGGACGGACCCACGCGCGGAACTCACCGCGGAACGCGCTCGTCGCGCCATCCGCGCCCCCTGCTGCGCTGGCGAGCGCCTCGAGCGTTGGGACCACCGGTCCGACCAGGTCGACGGCGCTGCGGTAGTGGCGGTCTTCGTTCGGACGAGGCGATACGTGGATGACCGGTGCGTCCAGCGGCCAGTCGCGATCGAACTCCACGGCGTCAAAGCCGACCATCAGCACGAGGTCACGCGTGGCGATCCAGTCATAGAGCCTCGCGCTTCCCAGACCCTCGATCGTGCCGACGCAGAGTGGATCATCATCGCGCAGCAGGCCCTTCGCTTTCGGTGAGAGGATCGTCGGCACGCTGAGCTTTGTGATCGCGGCGCGTACGGCGTCCGCGGTAGAGAGATCGAGCGCGTCGAGACCCGCGAGCAGCACCGGCCGGGCGCTGGCGCGAACGAGCGCCCTCGCGGCGTCGAGCGCGCCCGCATCCACGACCTCCGTCGCAT
>JALZAB010000054.1 GCA_030948585.1 Chloroflexota bacterium | reverse complement strand
GAGCGCGCGGGCGTCGAGCTCACCGGTGGCCGCCCGCCCGCCGAGCGTGAGCGCGAGAAGCGCCTGCTCGCCGCGCACGAGACCGCGCACTTCTACTTCCGTCAGGCGCTCCGGGGAACGCCGAAAGGCCAGGCCGCGGCGGAGTACGTCGCCGCGCGCGGGATCGATCTGAAGATGGTCGAGCAGTTCGGCGTCGCGTACGCGCCGGATCTGCCGGACGGATTGCTCGGCTACCTGCGGAAGAAGGGCTACGCCGATGCCGAGATCGTCTCCACGGGCCTCGTCGTCGAGACCGAGCGCGGGCTGCTCGACCGCTTCCGCGACCGGCTCATCGTGCCCATCCGCGACACCCGGGGACGCATCATCGCGTTCGGCGGCCGGGCCATGCGGACCGATCAGCGGGGCAAGTACATCAACTCGCCGCAGACGATGTTGTTCAACAAGAGTGGGACGCTGTACGGACTCGACGCCGCCAAGGCCGAGGCTCGCCGGCAGAACGAGGTCTTGATCGTCGAGGGGTACTTCGATGCCATCGCGTCGCACCAAGCCGGGTTCACGAACGTCGTCGCCTCGATGGGCACGGCCCTCACCGAGGGCCAGTACCGGGTCTTGAACGATCTGCACCTCGAACGGGCGGTCGTGGCCTTCGATGGCGATGCCGCCGGCCAGCGGTCGGCCGAGACGCGCGGGCGTGAGCTCTTGAAGGTCGTCCAGCGTTTCCGCTCGGGCGCGGGCGTCATCAGTACGCGGCAGGGCCTCGGGGTGTACGTCACCGTGCTCCCGCCGGACACCGATCCGGACGAGCTCGCGCGCAGCGACCCGGCGCGGCTGCGCGGCCTCATCGCCGCCGCGGAGCCGGTCCTGGCGTTCGTGATCGACGCGATCGCGAAGCGTTTCGAGGACCGCCTGGACAGCCCGGACGGCAGACGGCGCTTCCTTGGTGAGGCCCTGCCGATCCTCGCGGACGAGCCCGACGCGTTGACCCGCGAGCTCTATCTCGGCACGCTCTCGCGCCTCTCCGGCCTGGATCAGGAGACGCTCCGGGGCCAGGTCGGCGCCGCCGCGGCCGCTCGTCCGCCAGCAGCCGTCGGTGCATCGCGCACGGACACCCAACCGATAGCCGAACGGAAACAAACGACTTCTCTGGAGCGTTACTTGATGGCACAATTGACCAAGTTCCCCGAAGAAGCCTCGCGCCTCGACCTGGACCCCGCGGACCTGGCAGACCCCGTCCACCGAGAGATCTTCGAACAGCTCCGTGGCGGGCGATCGACCGCTGACCTTCCGGCTCACCTTGCCGCTACGGCGGCGACATTGGGCGCATTTGCGCCGGAGCCAGGATCAGGGGCCGATCCCGGCCGTGAGATCGAGATCGTTGCGCTCCGGCTTCGGGAAGAGAACTTGCGGCGGCGATTCATCGACGTACGCGCGGCACTCGCGCGTGCGGACGGGGACGTCGGCGGACTCGACGAGGAGGTCGGTCGCTTGGCGCACGATCTGGAAGAGGTCCAGCGTTCGCTGCAGCGGTCGACCGTCCTTCGTGGCACAGAGCAGGAGTAAAGATGGCCAAGACAGCGACCAAAGAGAAGGAATCCGCGAAGGCGGCGACGCCGGAGCGCGTCGGTATCCACCCCGAGCACCGCGAAGCAGCGGAGAAGCTCATCGCCCGCGGCAAGCAGCAGGGCTACCTCACCCAGGAGGACATCGCCCGCGGCATCCCCGACGCCGAAGCCGGTGAGATCGAGGAGCTGCTCGTCACCCTCGATGACAACAACGTCGAGATCCTCGAAGCCGACCGCGGGCCGACCTGGCATCAGGTCAAGGAAGAGGAAGAGGAGACCGAGGAAGCCCAGCGCGAGGACAGCATCTCCGCCGTCCTCGCCTCCGACCTCATCAGCGTCGATGACCCGGTCCGGATGTACCTCAAGGAGATCGGGAAGGTCCCGCTCCTCACCGCGGAAGAAGAGGTCAACCTCGCGAAGTCCATCGAGCTCGGCGAGATGGCGCTCGAGTCGCCCGCGCTGTCCGTCGTCCACCTCTACGAGCTGGGTGTCGAGACCAAGAAGCGCATGGCCCTCGGACGCCCGAAGGAGTTCGTCGACGAAGCGACCCGCTTCACCGGCAAGGCCCTCCGCTACACGCTGAAGGAGGCCGACGGCGGCAAGGAGCTGAAGCGCCTCACGAACCGGCTGCTTCGGCTGCGCGAGCCGCTCGAAGCGGAATCGAACAGCAAGGAGATCTCGGCCGAAGCCGCGATCCTCATCGGCGAGCTCGTCGCGATCATCGATGCGGCCAAGCGCGATCCCGAGCGGCTCACCATCCGCATCCTGCCCGCATATTCGAAGATCCACGGTCCGGCCGAGGGCGCGGAACGTCTTGGGGAGCTCGTCATGCTCGGCCAGGAGATGCGGACCGTCATGGTCAAGCACCTCGACATGCTCGTGGGCGACGACGCCGACGAGCAGCGCGGCCTCCGCAGGCTCGCCGACGAGCTCATCCAGAAGGGCGACGACGCCCGGCACAACCTCACGGAGGCGAACCTTCGGCTCGTCGTGTCCATCGCGAAGAAGTACATCGGCCGCGGCATGGGCTTCCTCGACCTCATCCAGGAAGGCAACATCGGGCTCATCCGCGCCGTCGAGAAGTTCGACTACCGCAAAGGCTATAAGTTCTCGACGTACGCGACGTGGTGGATCCGTCAGGCCATCACGCGCGCGATCGCCGACCAGGCGCGCACCATCCGCATCCCCGTCCACATGGTCGAGACGATCAACAAGCTCATCCGCGTGTCTCGTGGGCTGCTCCAGGAGCTGGGGCGTGAGCCGACCGCGGAGGAGATCGCCGAGCGGATGCTCATTACGGCGGACAAGGTCCGCGAGATCGTGAAGGTCTCACAGGAGCCGGTCTCGCTCGAGACCCCGATCGGTGAGGAAGAGGATTCGCACCTCGGCGACTTCATTCCCGACAACCAGGCGCTGGCGCCGTCCGACGCCGCGTCCCACAAGCTGCTCAAGGAGCAGGTCGAGAGCGTGCTCGAGGGCCTGACCGGCCGCGAGCGCCGCGTGCTGCAGCTCCGATTCGGTCTCGAGGACGGCCGCACCCGCACCCTCGAGGAGGTCGGGCGCGAGTTCAACGTGACCCGCGAGCGCATCCGTCAGATCGAAGCGAAGGCGCTGCGCAAGCTGCGGCACCCGAGCCGGTCGCGGAAGCTGAAGGACTACCTGGAGTAATCGACGGCGCGGGGGACCGCCGATCGGCGGTCCCGCGCCTGCGCCAGCTCGCGGAGGATCTTGTCCGTGGTCGCTTCGGCCGCCTCGGCGAAGTCGGCGAAGTCGGCGAAATCGAGGTTCGCGATCGACAGGTTGTTCTCGATTCTCTGGAGCGCGCTCGGGGCAGCCCGAAAGTACCGGCCGGGCTCCCTGCGAAGGTCGATGACGAGCACCGGATGGTCTGCATGGCTCATCGAGAGCCCGTCCGCAAGCACGATGCAGCTGTGCCGGTAGCGCGCCCGGGCGAGGGCCGCAGCTCGGCCGGACGTACCCGTTCGTAGGATCGATCGTTCAGGAAATCGAGATAGGCGAGGAAACCCTCGGGACCCACAGGTGATCGCGCACTACGTTCGATCACGTGCCACGCGTTGTCGTTCTCGAAATCCGCTCGTACGACGAGCGGATTCTGCGTCTGCGGCAGGTCGTTCAGCGCCGCGACTTCCCCCACCGGTCGTGACTGACGATCTCCGACAGCGGCTTCCTCCCACCCGCGCGCGGATTCGGTCGCGGATCTTTGGCCGATATCGGCCGGCCGATGGCGACCATCGAGCGGGCCGTCCGGTCCGCGGGGATGCCGAGGATGCGCTTCGCTTCCGTCTGGTGAGCCTCTTCGCCGAACCATGCGGTACCACCGCCGAGACCGAGTGCGTGCGCGGCGATGAGGAGACGCTCGGTGACCCGGCCCTCGTCGTAGGCCTCGCTCGTGCCCGGGCCATCGAGCACGATCGCGATCGCGAGCGGCGCGCCGCCGAGCCAGTTGATGTTGGGGCGCAGCTGGCTGATCTGCCGCAGGGCGTCGCGGTCGCGCACGACCACGAAGTGCCACGGCTGCGTGTTCTTCGAGCTGCCGGTCCAGCGCGCGACCTGCAGGAGCTGCGCGACGACGTCATCGGGGACCGGTTCAGATGTGTACTGGCGGATCTGGCGGACCGTGCGGAGCGTCTCGATCATGGGCCGAGCATATGGCCGTGGGGCGTGGCACCATCCGGCCCGTGAGCGTGGACCAAGGCGAGCTTGAGCGGCTGGCGTCGGCACTGCGCCTTGCGAGCTCGGCGCTCGAAGAGGCGCTCGAAGCAGCGGAGAATCTCGGGAACTTCGATCGTCGCTTCGACGTGCCCCGCGCGCTGGGCGGCGCGCAGCGGCTCATCGGGAACGCGGAGGAGGCCGTCGCCGCCGCGCGCGAGGTGCGCTAGCTCGGCGTCGCCTCGACGCTGAGCGCAACGTTGCCCGTGAGGGCCTTCGAGATCGGACAGTTCTCCTTCGCATCCTCCGCCACGGCCGTGAGCTTCTCCGCGTCGCCGCCCGGCGCCTGCGCGCGCACGGTGAGCGCGCTCGAAAGGACCCCGTTGCCGCCTTCGGACTTGGGGCCGAAGGTGACCTTCGCGGTCACGCTGATGTTCGGGTCGGCGACGCCGGCCTTGGCCAGGCGCGCGGAGAAGGCCATCGCGAAGCAGCTTGCGTGCGCGGCGGCCAGCAGCTCCTCTGGGCTCGTCGCGCCCGCGGCGCCGGTGCCCTCGGTCCGCTCCTTCCAGCTCGTCGCCGCCTGGTTCAAGGCGCCGCTCTTCGTCGAGACGTTGCCCTTGCCTGAGGCCAGATCGCCACGCCACGTGGCGGTCGCTTCATGAGTGGTCGGCATCACGGTCCTCCTCGGTCTGATCCTGGCCGAGGCTATCGGCTCCAGCGCACGTGCGTCGGGAGCGAGTCCTCGAGCATCGGCTCGAGCACCCGCACGTACGTCGCAAGTGTCGCGACAACGTCCGCGCTGAACGGCTCGTCGAACGTCTGCAGCGCGATCGGCTCCCAGATCCGCGCCCAGCCCTTGTCCCAGCTCTCGATGCGCGCATCCGGGAGTCGTCGGGTGATCGTCTTCGCGCGGCCGCGCAGCGCACCGAGAAGCAGCTGATTGGTGAACGTGTCGCTCTCGAAGTGCAGGCCGAGCTCGATCACCTTGCGTCGGACGTAGATGCCGCACTCGTAATGCAGATCCCTATTGCCGAACCAGAGCTTCACCATCCAGCCGGTCGCGCTCGCGTGTGGCGGCGCGGCGTCGCCAAGGGTGTCACCGACCATCCGAGGCAATCCCTTGCAGAACGACTGGTACGTCGCCATCAGCGCGTGTGCGCACGGAGGTAGAGGTCGAGCGCACCGGTCAACGCGGGTGCCCAGAGCCCGGCGGCGAACACCAATGCGAGGACCCGGCCACGCTGCGGATCGATCACGACGCTCCAGACCCGGTCGGCGAGCCACGCGCCGACGGCGAACATCGGCGTCGCGGCGAGCGCGCTGAACAGTGGCAGTCCCACGGCGCCCTTGGAGATCGCGATGCTGAAGAAGGCGGCGACGATGCCGAAGCCGAACCCGGCCGCGGCGAGCCACCGCCAGCTCGTGATCCGCCGGCCCGCGATCGCGACGATTGTGCCCGGCATCACGTACGGCACCCAGGGCGCGGTGAACGACACGAGCGCGGTGAGGCCGACGATCACCGCGGGCCGCGGATCGAATCGCTGCAGGAGCCGGATCCCGAGACCGGCCCCCGCGGCTGCGAGCGGGATGAACAGCGCGTTCAGGCGGGTGATGTCGTAGGTCTCGTAGATCCGGATCGTGTGCTGGAACGACGGCGCGATCGCGAGCACCGGGATGCGCCGGATGATCTCGAGCTCGGCGATGCTGATGTTGTTCAGGAACGGACCGGGGATGCGCTCGATCATCGACGCGATGAGCAGGAAGCCGAACACGATCGCGCTCGGCCAGCCGATCGGGAAGCGGTCGGCGAGCGCGACCCGACACGCGACGATGCCGCTGAACGCGACGAAGATGCCCCAGCCGAGCATGGAGTGGGGGAACGACCACGCCGTCTCATCGAGGCCGAAGGTCGTGTGCCAGATCGCGTCGAACACGCCGGCGAGCGCGGTGATGACGAAGCCGCCGCCGGCGATCGCGATCGCGCCGGGGACGGCGAACGGGAATGGCAAAAGCCGGAAGGCGCGGCCGAACCGCACGCGGAGCTCGGGTTGGAAGGTGAGCCACATCAGCGTGAGCGTCGCAAGGAGGTGCATCGAATACACGAAGAGATGGGGTGGCGAGAAGAAGTCCTCGAACGGATGGGCCGCGTGCCACCGGCGGTCCCACGCGAAGCCGACACCGAACGCCAGAACGTCCAACGCGACGGCGAGCCAGAGCAGGCGGTAGGCGGTCAGGGCGCTGGACCGCTCGCTCGCCGCGATCGGTGGCGCTGCGGCGCTCACGTCGGACAGACGTCCTGCGGCATCAGCCGACTACAATGACGATCCATTCCGGCGTAGCGCAACGGTAGCGCAGAGGACTGTTAATCCTTTGGTTGGAGGTTCGAATCCTCCCGCCGGAGCCCGTTCCGACACACACCCTTTTGGTACGCTCCCCTGAACACTGAAGGGGAGGGACCATGCTGCGAACAGTCGCGGCCTATCAGCCCCGGCCCTGGGTCCTTCTCGCGTCCGCTTTCTGCGTCACGCTCGTCTTCGGATTCGTGACCCAGGCTGCGGGCAGCCTGTACCTCCGGTGGACCGCCGACCCGATCATCCTCCACTACCGCACGACGCTGTCATATACGTCCGCCATCGTGGGCGATGCGTTCCTCTTGCCGATCGTCAATCTGTTCATCGTGAGCCAGCTCGCGCTCTGGCGGCGCAGGCCGCATATCGCGGAGGTCACGGGCGCGGTGCTCGGCGGCGGGGTTATCACGCTGGCGGTGCACCTGTATCAGGCGACGCACGCGCTGCTCAACTGGACGATGACCCAGCCGTACTCGTGGACGCCGCTGGGTTACGTGCACGCGGCCTTCATGTTCAGCGAGCTGTCGTTGGTGCTGTTCTTCTGGGGTCAGGTCGCGCAGGTCGCGCGCGAGCAGCCGCGGGCCATCTTCTCGCACCGCATCGCCATCATCGTCCTCTGTTCGCTGTTCTTCATGCGCCTGCTGCTCGGGGACTACGGCTACTTCGCGTAGCTATCGGATCCCCGTGTCGGCGTGCAGCTCGACGTCGGTGAACTGACCGGCGAC
Organism: Chloroflexota bacterium; assembly: GCA_030948585.1. Classification (GTDB taxonomy): domain Bacteria; phylum Chloroflexota; class Limnocylindria; order P2-11E; family P2-11E; genus UBA4735. The sequence goes on along the minus strand of JALZAB010000054.1, from coordinate 32,702 downwards.
CACGACGACCGTCGACGATCGGAGCGCCGGGAGTCCGCTCTTCGAGCGCAAGCTGTACGTCCCGGGCCCGACGTGCACGCTGAACGTGCCCGCCCCATCTGTCGTGAACGTCGCGACGGTCGTCGCGCCGTCGACCACCTCGACCGTCATGGCGACCGGCCGGTCGGGGCATGGACTGTCCAGCCGAGCCGGGCCCGGGCAGGCCGGTCCGGCGAGGATCGTTCCGCGGATGCCGGACGAAGGCACTCCGGGGCCGGCGCACCCCGCCAGGAGCAGTACGAGGATCACGACCGCGCGCATGGGATAGGAACGCCGGCGACGCCGGTCAGGTTCCGTAGATTTTCCCCGGATTCAGGATGCCCTTGGGATCGAACGTGTCCTTGATCTTCTTCATCACATCGAGCGCGGCGCCGTGCTCGAGGCGCATGTACTGCTGCCGGACGGCGCCCGTCCCGTGCTCCCCGGTGACGGTCCCGCCGACGGCGACGGCAAGTCGGTGCAGGCGGTCGGCGAGCTCGTCGGCGCGCTTCACCTCGTCGGCGTTCCCCGGGTTGATGAGGATCGCGGAGTGGACGTTCCCGTCGCCGAAGTGCCCGTAGAAGATGACGGCGATCCCAAGCTCCGCCGCGATCTCCCGCGCGGTCCGGATGGTGCGCGGGATCTCGGAGAGGGGCACCGCGAGATCCTCTCCGGCGAAGATCCGGTGTTTGTCCGGATGCATGAGCGCCGAGGCAGCGGCCATCCCGCTGCGCGCCGACCACAGCTGCTGGATCTCGGCCTCGCGCTCGGCGAAGCGGGTCGTCGTCGCGCGCTTCTTCACGATGCCGTCGACGTAGCGCACGGCCGACGCGACGTAATCGGGGGTGCCCTCGACCTCGATGAAGAGGACGGCTTCACCGTCTGGCAGGCCAAGGTCCGGCCGGTACCGCTGGATCGCCTCGACCGCGCTGCGGTCGAGCAGCTCGGCCGTGGACGGCAGGATGCCCGCCGCGAACAGGTCATCGAGTGAGAGCACGGTGTCGTCGACGCTCGCATAGGCCGCGAGACAGACGGCCCGCGCGGCGGGCTTCGGCTGCACGCGAAGGCGGAGCCGCGTGAGGATGCCGAGGGTGCCTTCCGATCCGACGAACAGCTTGGTCAGATCGATGCCGCTCGAGGACTTGAGGGCCTTGCTGTGTTCCCCGCCGGTCACGATGATCGATCCGTCGGCGAGCACGACCTCGACGCCGAGGACGTACGCGGAGGTCGTGCCCCAGCGCACCGCGTGCGGACCGCTCGCGTTGTTCGCGACCATTCCGCCAAGCGTGCATGCGCGCCCGCTGCCGGGGTCCGGTGGGAAGAACAGCCCCCGCTCGCCGAGGGCGACCTGGAGATCGGCGAACACGACGCCCGGCTCGACGACGGTCTGGAGGTTCGGGCGGTCGATCTCGATGATGCGTCGCATCCGGGCGAAGGAGACGACGATCCCGCCGCGCGCGGCGACCGCGCCGCCGGTCTGCCCCGTGCCGGCCCCTCGCGGGACGATCGGCGTGTCGGTGTCCGCGGCCACCCGCATCGTCGCAGCGACCTCCGCCGTCGTCTCAGGCACGACGACCACGTCGGGCCGGCGCTGCATCCGGAGCGACCAGAAGGACGCGTCGTACGCGTACGGCTCGAGGGTGGCCGGATCGTCGATCACCCGGTCCGCAGGCAGGACGGCGCGCAGTCGCGCGGCGATGGCGTTCGCGGTCTGCACGGTCATGCGGCCCCGTATCGTAGGCCGCATCTCCACGCAGACCGCGCCCATCGTCCTGTCATCGCACGTGCGCGAGGCCGACCTCGCGACGTGCATCTCGTGCGGCCTGTGCCTGAACGATTGTCCGACCTACCGCCTGCTCGATAACGAAGCGGACTCACCACGCGGGCGGGTGCAGCTGATCCGGCAGATGGTCTCCTCCGACGGCCCGGTGGACGAGGGCATCTCCGGCCACCTTGAAGCATGCCTCGTGTGCCGGGCCTGCGAGACGGCATGCCCCTCGGGGGTGCCATTCGGCCGGATCATGGAGGCCGCCCGCGAGGACCTTCGCGAACGCGAGCGGCCACGCGCCGTGGTTCGCGCGATGCGGCGGATCGGCCTGAGCACTGTCGTGGACCAACGGCGCTTGCGCATCGCGACCCGCCTGCTCGACCTGTATGTGCGGAGCGGCGCGCAGCGCGCGGCGCGCGCATCGCGGCTCCTCCCCAGACGGCTGCGGGCGATGGAGTCCCTGTCCATGAAGGCCGAGGGTCTGCCGTACGCGCCGGCGGAGCGCGACAACGCCACCGCGTCCTTCTTCGCGGGCTGCATCATGCGCACGGCGTTCGGGGAGACCGAACGCGCGACCGTGCGGATGCTCGAGCGGAACGGCGATCGGGTCACCGCGTGCAGGGAGCAGACCTGCTGCGGCGCCTTGCACGCCCATGCCGGCGACGGCGACACCGCGCGCGAGCTCGCGCGGCTCAACATCGATGCCTTCTCGGGCGTGGACGGGCCGATCGTGGTGAACGCCGCCGGCTGCGGCGCGCAGCTCAAGGCCTACGGCGAGCTCCTGTCCGGCGACGCGGCCTGGCGGGAGCGGGCCGCCGCGTTCAGCGCCCGCGTCAAAGACGCGTCGGAAGCGGTGCGTCCCGCCGCGGTCGGAGCCGGCGCTCCGAGGGCCGTGCGCGTCGTCTACCAGGACGCCTGCCATCTCGCCCACGGGCAGCGCATCCGCCACCAGCCGCGCGCGCTCCTCGAGGCGGTCCCCAACGTGACGGTCGTGGCCATCGCCGACCCGGAGCGCTGCTGCGGGAGTGCCGGGATCTACAACATCACGCATCCCGAGGTGGCCGGCGAGCTGCAGCAGCAGAAGGTCCAGGCGATCCTCGCGGCGAAGCCGGACGTCGTCGTCTCAGCAAACCCCGGATGCATGCTCCAGGTGGCGGCCGGGCTGCGCGCGGCAGGGTCAGACGTTCCAGTTGTGCATTTGATGCGGTTTTTGGACGATCCCAGCGCCAGCTTGGGCGCTTTGCGGGTCTGACCACCGCGACCGACACAGGATGCTCGCGATATGCGAAAATAGACCTACCGAATGAGCGTTTCTCGAAGCACCTACCGCCACCGTCTCAGCTCCGAAGATGTCCGCAAGGGCCGGATCCTCATCACGAAGGATGCGTGGAAGCTGTTCCCCGAGCCTGGAGCCCCCGTGCACCTGCGCATCGGGGCGCGCCGCTTCGACGCGGAGATCCAGGCCGAAAAGTGCATGTGCGTCCCCCCGGAGCACGAGCATCTGCACCTGTTCTGCAAGGATCTGAAGGGCCAGAGCGGCTTCAAGAACGGCGCCCTCGTCGTGATCGCCAAGGACTCGGACGGGGGCTACCGCTTCGTCGAAGAGCGCGGGTAACATCGTGGCGATGGCCGGTCCGTCATACATCCTGGTCCACGTCTTCGGGACCGTCCGCGACGAGCTCGACCGCGCGGATCGCGGCAAGCGCAGCTACTCCGGCTGGCTCCGCGAGTTCGTGTCGGACACGCCGCAGAAGCTCACCGAGATCGCGCGGCTCGTCGACCTGCTCACCGAGAACGGCTGGAACCTCGTCGGCTCGCCGTACGACTGCGACGTGATGCTCGAGCGCGCCGTCGATCGCGCCGGCGCGGAGCAGGAGCTCCGGCGGGCCGAGATCTGGGATCGCCTGTTGCAGGTGTGCTCGGCCGACGACGACGGGCACGCGATCTGGCGCGCGCATCCGGAGGGCAAGACCGAGCGGCCCCGCCGCCGCCGTCGCGTTCGCCGGCCACCGACCAGCAGAGAACAAGGCTCCTAGCGCGCCGCACCCCCTCGGAGACGAGCTCACCGAGCTCCACGTTCACCTCGGCGGCGCGGTCGATCCTGCTGCGATGTGGGGTATCGCGCACGCCCAGGGCATCCGTCTTCCCACCAAGGATTACTGGGAGTTCGTCGACCTCATCACCGTAAACCCGAAGCGCAGGAAGTCGTTCGAGGACTTCCTCGAGCTCTATCACTGGACGGAGCTGATCCAATCGAGCCCTATCGCCCTGGAACAGTCGGTGTACGCGGTCATCGGCGGGGCCTATCGGAAGGCCAACATCACGACGCTTGAGCTGCGCTACAACCCGCTGAAGCGCAACCGCGGCGGCGAGCAGGACCTCGATCACATCATCATGGCGTCGATCCGCGGGCTCGACCGCGCGGCGCTCGAGTACCCGGTGCAGGTCGGGCTCATCTTCTGCCTCGACCGCACTTTCAGCTACGCGATGAACGAGATCGTCGTCGACAAGGCGATCCAGTACCGCAAGCGCGGCGTCATCGCCATTGACATCGCCGGCCCGAAGAACCCCGACTTCAAGTATGCGGACTATGCCGCGTTGTTCAGGAAGGCCCGCAAGGCGGGCCTCGGCATCACGGTCCACGCGGGCGAGGACGAGGACTGGCAGTCCGTGGACGAGGTCCTCACGCACCTCGAGCCGGACCGGATCGGCCACGGGATCCACGCCGCGCAGGACGCCGGCCTCTGCAAGCGCCTAGCGGAGCGGGGGATCCACCTCGAGATCTGCCCGTCATCGAATCTCGATACGAAGGTCGTCCGCGACCTGGACGAGCTGCGGGAGTTCATCGCGGTCTTCCGCAAGCACAAGGTGCACTTCAGCTTCAACACCGACGGTCCCGAGATGCTGCAGACGACGCTGCGCGACGAGCTCAAGCTCGCCGTGCGCGCGAACCTGGTCTCCCGCGACGAGCTCGCGCAATGCGGCGAATGGGCGCTCGAAGCGTCGTTCCTGAAGCGCCCGTGATCGAGCGGGAGCGCCGGGCGTGGCTCAGGCTCGTGATCGTCGTGGCGGCAGCCGCGCTGGGCGAGACGGTGGGCCTGTGGCAGCGCCTGCCGTTCAGCGACACCGTGCTGCCGCTGCTGTTCGGCGCTGCGGCGTTCTACCTCACGATGGGCTTCGGAGCGCCACGCTACCGCCGCGACGGGAACGTGCGCTACTGGCGGGGACGCAAGATCGACGACAACTGACCCGCGGAGCCTCGCTCTATTTGCCGCCTTCGTCCTTGGTGACCACAGCCGCCGCTCCGCTCGGGGTCACCGATCCGGGTTTCACGCCCGGCTCGGCGCCGAAGGACGCCGCTCGCAGGAGATCCATCTCGGCCGGGTTGTCGTGACGCATGACGAACGGCGCGAGGGCCCAGACGATGGTGCGCAGCGCTTCGGGCTCGGTGTTCGTCTTGCCGAAGCGATCCGTCACGAAGTCGAGGAACGTGTTCGGACCGACGAGGAGCTTCACCTCCTGACGGTGCGTCGCTCCCGGCGGCGCGCACGCGATGTGCGCGAGCGTGAAGTCCCGCTCGCCTCGCCCGTCCGCGGTCCAAGTGACGATCGCGTCGCGCGGCCCGACGGCGGCCTTGCACACATCGCACAGCAGGTCGTACTCGGTCATGCCGCATCGACGATAATCGGACCGAGATGACCGAGCGCTATGGCAGCTGGGGCAAGGTGCTGCGCGTCGACCTGACCGCCGGTACCACGTCGGTCGAGGAGATGGACGAGGCATCGTTCCGGCGCCACCCCGGCGGTCGCGCCCTCATCGCCCACTACCTGCTGACCGAGCTGCCGAAAGGCGCCGAGCCGCTCGGCCCCGAGAACATCCTGATCTTCGCGATGGGGGTGCTGACCGGCACCCCGCTCTCCGGCGCGTCGCGTCACGCCGTCGGCGCCAAGTCGCCGCTCACCGATGGCTTCGGCGAGGCCGAGGTCGGGGGGTTCTGGGGCGCCGAGCTCAAGCGGGCCGGCTGGGACGCGATCGTCGTCACCGGCGCCGCGAAGGCGCCGGTGTATCTCTGGATCAAGGACGATCAGGTCGAGCTCCGCGACGCCTCGCACCTCTGGGGTCTCGAGATCATGGACACGGAGGAGCGCCTCAAGACGGAGGTCGGCGAGCGCCTGGCCCGGGTGTGCGAGATCGGTCCCGCGGGAGAGAACCTCGTGCGCATCGCCGGCATCGTGAACGACTTCAAGGACATCGCCGGCCGCGCCGGCCTTGGTGCGGTCATGGGCAGCAAGAAGCTCAAGGCCATCGTGGTGAAGGGCTCACGGAGCGTGCCGCTGCACGATGCGGCGAAGGTCAAGGAGATCGGCCGGTGGGTCGCCGACACGCTCCAGGAGAACCATTGGGCGTTCCACAATTTCGGCACCGGCATGGGCCTCGATGGGTACACCCGGGTGGGCGGCATGGCGGTCCGCAACTACAACGGCGGGCCGTTCGAGGGCGCGGCCGAGATCAGCGCGGAGGCGCTCGTCGAGAAGGGCTACCGCGTCAAGATGGAGGCCTGCTGGGCCTGCTCCGTCCGGTGCAAGAAGGTCGTCAAGATGGAGCAGCCGTACCAGATCGATCCGAAGTACGGCGGCATCGAGTACGAGTCCATCGCCGCGCTCGGCGCGGATTGCGCAGTCGACGACCTCGCCCTGATCTCGAAGGTCAACGAGCGCTGCAACGCCCTCGGCCTCGACACCATCTCCCTCGGCGCGACGGTGGCGTGGGTCATGGACCTGCGCGAACGCGGCATCCTGCCGGACGCCGAGCTCGACGGCCAGGCGGTGGAGTTCGGCAACGGCAAGGCGGTGCTGGCGTCGCCCGACGCGATCGCGTTCCGGCGCGGTCTGGGCGACGTGCTCGCCGAGGGCTCGGTGCGCGCCGCCAAGACCCTGGGTGGGGCCGAGTACCTCACCGCGGTGCGCGGTCAGGAGCTCGCGATGCACGATCCTCGGCAGCGGACGGAGTACGGGAAGCAGGTCCGGGTGAGCTACGCGACGAGCCCGACCGGCGGCGATCACATGAACTCCAACCTGCCGTCGCGTTCGGCCAAGAACACGGTCGGGATGTGCTTCTTCCTGCGCTACGACGACCCGAAGCTGACCGACATCGTGAACGCGGTAACCGGGTGGGGCCTCGACGCGGACGGGCTCACGGATATCGGCGAACTCTCGCTCACCCTCGCGCGCCTGTTCAGCAACCGCGAGGGGTTCGCCGCGGCCGATGACAAGCTGCCGGAGCAGGCGATGAAGCCCCACACCTCGGGCGTGCTCTCGCGCGTCCGGCTCGATCCAGACGACATCGCGGAGCAGGTGCGCGCGTACTACCGGAGCCGCGGGTGGTCCGACGAGGGGATCCCGAAGCCGGACACGCTCGAGAAGCTCGGCATCAGTGAGTACGCCCGAGCCTGAATACGACTTCCCGCCGCTCACGGAGGCGGACCTCCCGCTGATCCGCCAGTGGCTCCTCGAGCCGCACGTGCGCCGGTGGTGGGCGGACCCGCCTCGGGACACCTACCCCGATGACGAGGTGGACAAATACCGGCAGCGGGTCCGCGGCGAAGGCGATCCCACGGACATCTTCTTCATTCGACATTGCGGCAGACCGATCGGCTTCATCCAGAGCTATCGCATCGACGACTACGACGAGTACGGCCGCGCCCTCGCGCTCGAGGTGCCGAGTGCCGGGATCGACCTCTTCATCGGAGAACCCGCCGAGATCGGCAAGGGCCATGGGGCGCCGCTCATCCGGGCGTTCCTTCGCGACATCGTCTTCGCGCGCTACGGCGTCGCCGAGTGCGTGATCGGGCCATCGGTGAAGAACACGAGCGCGATCCGCGCGTACGAGAAGGCCGGCTTCCGATTCTTCAAGGATGCGCAGGTCCCGGACGAACCCGACCCGGAGCACCTCATGCGCATCCGGCGGGATGAGGTCGGCGCTACCGGTTAGTGGCCGGGTCCCGCGATGGCGCCGTCGAAGATCGTGGTGTCCTGGATCCCGTCCACTTCGAGGTAGCCTGCCGCGCCCTTGTTGAGTGCGCGGCCGAGTGAATGGTCGACCAAGAGGTAGCGCCCCGGCACATTGACCCGGAACTCGACCGCGGCGGCGCCACCGGCGGGCACGATCGTCGTCTGGACGTTCTCGAGCGGCTGGCCGAACGCGCCTTCCGGATACACCCGGTCAAAGATCTCTCCGATGACGTGGAAGTTCGAGGCCAGGAAGCCGCCGACGCCGAAGTAGATGCGCACGGTCTCGCCAACCTTTGCCTTCAATGCGCCGTCGCCGGTGAGCGCGCCAACCCGGCCGTTGAATAGGACGTAGTCGGCGTGCTCGGCGAGCAACTTATCCATCGAGAACTCGTGCTGGCCCGCGGCTCCGTACGGCGTCGTCGTGTAGAGCTCCGACTGCATGACGTAGAACTCATGGTCTACTTTCGGAAGGCCTGCCGCCGGATCGATGAGGATCATCCCGAACATTCCGTTCGCGATGTGCTGCGGGATGGGCGCGGTCGCACAGTGGTAGACGTAGATGCCGGCGTTGAGCGCCTTGAAGCTGAACGTGGCCTCTTGGCCTGGCGCGACGATCGAGGCGTTCGCCCCACCGCCCGGGCCGTTCACGGCATGCAGATCGATGTTGTGGGTCATCAGGTTGCCGGTCGCGTTCTTGATGTGCATCTGGATCGTGTCCCCGACCCGGGCACGGATCATTGGGCCCGGCACGGTCCCGTTGAAGGTCCAGTACGTGTAGGTCTGTCCCTCATCAAGCTTCGCCGTGACCTCACGGGCCTCGAGCTCAACCACGACGGTCGCCGCTGTCGTCCGCGTGATGGGCGGGGGGACGTCGCTCGCGGCGCGCGCGATCTCCTGTACGGTGACCGTCTTCGACGCGGATGCGGCTCCGGTCGCTGCCGCCGCGGGCGCGGCGGACATGCCCGGCATGGCGGCCATGGCCGGATCCATCGTGGCCGCAGACGCGATTGCCGCAGCGGCGACCGAGCGTGGCTTCGTCTGGCTGGCGTTGCCAAGGATCAGGACCGTGGACCCGAAGACCGTCGCAACGAGGACGACCGTGAGGACGAGGTTCCGGTACGCGAAGCCCATGGCGTCGAATGGCAACGGGCTCATCTCGGCGTGATGTCCTGACATGGGAAAGACGCTATCGGTCTGGACCGTCTGGGTCCGGGGCCAAAAGGCCCGTCGACGTGAGCCGAATGGCACCTTTGCCGAGCGGCGTTAAAGCAGCCCCATCAGCTTCCACACCGGCACGCTCGCGGCGATGGCGGCGAATCGCACAAGCGTGAGCGCGCCGCCGATCTTCGTGCCCTGGCGGTCGTCGAAGGCTTCGCCTCCGGTCGCTTCGCGCGCGACGAGATACTCGAGGCCCTGGTAGGGGAAAACCCAGATATTCGCCGCGAGCAGGACGACGAGACCGGCGAGCCACGGCGAGATCCCGAGCTGCGGCGCCGCGGGCACGACGGCGAGCGCGAGCAGGAGCATCGTCGGCCGGCTCGGCAGGATGAAGCGCAGCAGGATCGTCGCCGCGGCGATCGCGATGAGCACGAGCCCGGGGTCCCCGAGCGCGCTCGTGCGTTCGACGAGACCCGCCGCGACCCAGCGATCGACGTGCGTCGCCTGCATCACGTTGCCCGATCCGAGCAGCGCGCCGAACAGCATCAAGAAACCCCAGTCGATGCCGGCCCGGAACCGCTCCCGATCGAGCGCGCCGGCGGTGACCACGACGAGCGCCACGAGGGCGAGCCAGGCCGGCTCGATGTTCAGGATCGGCTGGGCGATGAGGCCCGCGAGCAGGAGCACCGCGGCGGCGATGGCGATGCGCTCGCCGCGCGTCAGCGGTCCGAGGATCCGTTGCTGACGCCGCGTCGCGTCCTGGATGCGCGCTGCGGCCCGCTCGGGCCGGAACAGGAGGAGCAGGGCCGCTGTCGCGCCGACAAGACAGAGGGATCCGACGGGCGCGGCGGCGCCCAGCCAGCCGAGCCACGAGAAGCGCGCGCGGTCCGCGGGTGACAGCAGCTGCACCACGAAGAAATTGGTCGCGAGCCCGGTGAGGAAGATGCTCGAGAAGTACCAGTAGCCGACGAGTCCGCCGAACGCCAGACGCGCGCTGCCGTTGCTCCGCGGCGCGTATCCGAGGGACTGACCGATCTCGCTCGCGATCGGCATGATCGCCGCGACGCGCGCGACCGAGAGCGGGACGAGCGGGGTGATGAGCACGCCCCCGAACAGCAGCGCGAGGAGCTGTCCGGTCGCGGTCGCCGGGAAGACGCGGAGCAGCAGGAGCGCGGCGCGGAACAGGAGACCCGTGCGCGCCATCCCGGCCGCGAGCGCGAGCGCCCCGAGCGCGAGCAGCCATGACGAGCTCGCGAACCCGCTGAACGCCACGGACAGCGTCACGAGTCCCGTCGCGCCCCACGCCGCGGCGAGGGCGAGAGCCACGGCGAAATCGGGCACCGGCTCCGCCAGCCACGCGATGGCCGCGCCGAGCAGCGCGAGCACGACCCGCCATCCCGCCGCCTCCAGGCCTGCGGGCGGGGAGACGTTCCACAACAGCGCCGGCAGCGCGATGGCCGCGATGGCGCCGGCGATCCGCGTCCGGCGCCGGCCCGTCGGCCGCTCTTCCCGCGCGCGCTCTTCCGGACGCCGTTCCGGCTCCGGCGCGCCCACGTACTCGCGGGAGCGCCGGTCGACGGCATCGGCGAGCGCGGCCGCGACGGCCAGCGCGATCTGCGGCCGGTCCCGGACGAGGGCTTCGAATCGCGCACGCGGGAGCCGCCAGGCGACGACGTCGGTGACCGCGCGCGACGTCGCCGTCCGGCGCGCGAGCAGCATCCCGAGCTCGCCGAAGTGGGTCGGGCCGGTCACCTCGCGAAGCGAGACGTCGCCGTCCGGTGAGGCGACCGTGATCGCGACGGTGCCGCGCTCCAGCAGATACAGCGCGTCGCCCTGCCCACCCTCCTGGGCGATGACCTGACCCGGCGCGGCCCGGACTTCTTCGAGAGCCCCGAGGAGCCGCGCCAGGTCCACCCGCTCGAGGCCGCGAAAGAACGGAACGCCGTGTAGGAGATCGGCGACGGGGTCGGTCTCGAACGCGCTCACGCGCGGGAGTATGCGGTGGCGCAGACTCGCGGCGTGCGTATCCTGCTCACCGGCTTCGAGCCATTCGCCGGTCGCGGCGTCAATCCATCCTGGGAGGCCGCGCAACAGCTCCAGGGCGCGGCAGCGGGACCGGCCCGCATCGACGTCCTACGCGTGCCGGTCGTGTGGCGCGAGTCGGTCGCCACGATCGTCCGCGAGCTCGAGCGGGAGCCCGCGGATGGACTGATCATCGGCGGGCTCTCCTTCGGCCGGCCCGCGATCAGCGTCGAGGCCATCGCGCACGCCCTCGGTGACGTGCCGTGGCAGGGCGACAACGCGGATCGGGCGCTCGTCGCGGAACGATCGGACGGCGATGACCACGGGCCGCACGCCCTCTTCGCGACCGCACCCGTTCGCGCGATCGCGCAGGCGATCAACGCCGCCGGCATTCCGGCCCACCTCTCGTGGGACGGCGGGGCGTATGTGAGCAACGCGACGCTCTACGGCGCGCTGCGCTACGCCGCGGATCATGGCTTGCGCCTTCCGACGACGTACCTGCACGTGCCGGGCACGCCGGAGATGACCACCGGAACGGCGACGCCATCATTGCCGCTCGACCTGATCGTCGCGGCGTTCCGGATCGGATGCGAGGTCGTCGCCGCGCACACCGGACCGGATGCCGTGCTCCGGCGGTGGCCGAGCGCGATGGCGCCGTTAGCGCGTCCCTTACCGCGCTAGGTACGCCCCGACCGCGGCGGCGACTTCATCGGCCGCGTCGCCGATCAGCTGATGCTTCGCGCGAACGGTCTTGACCTCGAGGAAATCCGCCAGCTCGTACTTGTAGCGCTCGATCTGCTGCGGCGTGACGAGCGGCGACTCGGCGCCGACGATCAGCAGGGTCGGGAGCCGCAGGCTCGCGAATGGCGGCGGCGGGGTGGTGAGCTCGCTGTAGATCGTCATCGCGGCCGGGCGTGAGAACGGGAGCCGCAGCCGGCCGTCGGATCCCTCCACCAGATCCTCGGCCCAGATATCCCAATGCTCGCGGGGCGCATACGGCATCAGGCCGAGATCGATGCGTGCTTGGATCGCCTCCTCGATCGAGCCGTACGACGTATCGGTCAGCAGGCCGGTCGTGATCTCCAGCGCGCGCTGCGGATCGACACGTAGCGCCGGATCGAGCAGCACCAGGCGCTCGATGCGCGAGCGGTCGGCCGCGAGGAGCTCCACCGCCACCCGGCCGCCGAAGCTGAACCCGATGAACGGGGCCCGGGCGATCCCCCGCGCATCGAGGGTCTCCCGGACGTCGCGCAGGTGCGCGGACAGATCCCACGGTGGCTCGTTGGACGAGGCGCCGTGGCCGCGGAACGCCGGTGCCACGAAGTGGAACGCCGGCAGGCGGTGCGCGAGGCGCCGGAAGACGTTCGGCGAGCCGGTGACGCCGTGCAGGGCCACGACCGTCCGCCCCGCGGAAGGACCGAACTCCTGCACGTCGAGCCGCACGCCGCCATGATGGGCCAACGCCGCGGGGCGGGGAGGTGACGGGTGGGTCTGCTCGACGGCAAGAAGGCGATCGTGATGGGCGTCGGGAACCAGCGCAGCATCGCCTGGGGGATCGCGACCGCGTTCCAGCGCGAGGGCGCCGAGCTCGCGTTCAGCTACGCCACGGAGCGGCTCCGCGAGAACGTCGAGAAGCTTGTGGTCACGCTGCCGGACCACGAGCGGATGCCGGTCCTGCCGTGCGACGTCTCGAAGCAGGAGGAGATCGAGAGCTTTTTCTCCGCGTTGACCGAGAAGTGGGGCCAGGCCGACATCCTCGTGCACTCGATCGCGTTCGCCGCGGTAGAGGATCTGCGCGGCCGCTTCCACGAGATCTCGCGCGACGGCCTGAAGCTGGCCATCGAGGTATCCGCGTTCTCGCTCATCGCGTTGACCCGCGCGGCCCTGCCGCTCTTCGCGAAGGCCGGCGGTGGCTCGGTCATGTCGCTGACGTACAACGCCGTCGATCGGGTCGTCCCGAGCTACAACTCCATGGCGATGGCCAAGGCCGTCCTCGAGTCCGCGACGCGCTACCTTGCGGCCGACCTCGGTCCGCAGAACATCAGGGTGAACACGATCTCCGCCGGTCCGTTGAAGACGCTCGCGGGGAGCGCGGTGAAGGGGATCAGCTCCGCGCGCGATCTGATGGAGGAGAAGGCGCCGCTGCGCCGCAACATCAGTCAGGAAGAGGTCGGCAACGTCGCGGTGTTCCTCGCGAGCGAGATGTCGCGGTGCGTGACGGGCGCAACGATCTTCGCCGACAACGGCTTCAACGTGCTCGGGGTCGCGGATTAGGTCTCGAAGCGGAACCCTTCCAGCCAGCTGAGCTCGGCGCCGATCGTCGTGGCCGGGCCGTGTCCCGGGAAGACGCGCGTGGCCGGGGGCAGGCTCGCCACCCGAGCCAGGCTGACCTCCATGTGCGCCGCGTCGCCGCCGGGTAGGTCGATGCGGCCGACGTTGCCGGCGAACAGCAGATCGCCGCTGAACAAGAGCGATTCCTTCGGCAGGTAGAAGCTCACCGAGCCTTCGGTGTGGCCGGGCGTGTGGAGCGCCTGGATCTCGAGGTCGCGCACGTAGGTCAACAGGCCCTCTTCGATGAGGTCGTCCGCGACGCTCTTCGGCGGCTCGAGCTGGCTGGCAGGCCGTTTGGCCGGATCGAGGCGATACGCATCGGCGCGATGGATCGCGATGCGCGCACCGGTCTCCTGCTTGATCGAGGCGTTGTCGTACACGTGATCCTGGTGGCCGTGCGTGTTCAGGATCTCCACGAGCCGCAGGCCGTGGTCGCGGAGCGTCGTCGTGGCCTCGCGCTCGCCGCGGGACGGGTCGATGAGGATCGCGTCGCCCTGGCTGTCGGCCAGGATGTACATCCCGTTGTCGAAGGGCTCAACCCGGTGCGCGTACAGGTGCATGGGCGGAAGCGTAGCGGGCGAGTATCGCGCTATCGTGCTGGTCCGATGCGCGAGATCCCAGTAGAGAACACCGCGCCGCCGATCGCGATCACCGAAGGGCGTCCGGCCCTTCTCGGTGCGAAACACATGGTGAGCACCTGCCACTACCTCGCATCCATCGCCGGCCTGCGGATGTTCCCGCGGGGCGGCAGCGCCATCGACGCGGGCGTCGCCGCGGGCATCGCGCTGAACGTGGTGGAGCGCCATCTCACCGACTTCGGCGGCGTCGCGCCGATCATCGTGTACCGGCCGGGGATGGCCGCACCGGAAAGCATCGACGGCCTGGGCCGCTGGCCCGCGTCGCTCGACCTCGACACATACCGGGCGACGTACGGCGACGACATGCCCGTCGGCACCCCGCGTTCGGTGACGCCCGCGGCGTGCGACGCGTGGCTCACCGCGCTCGCGCGGCACGGCCGGCTGACGCTCGCCGACGTGCTCGCGCCGGCGATCGAGCTCTGCGACGGGTTCCCGGTGTACCCGAGGCTCGCCCGATCGATCACGCTCCTGCAGGACCGCATCCGGCAGTGGCCGACGAGCGCGGCCGTGTTCCTACCGAACGGCCGTCCGCCCCGCGTCGGGGAGCTGCTGGTGCAGCGCGAGCTCGGCGACCTGTTCCGCCGGCTCGTGGGGATCGAAGCGGCCCACGCGTCGCGAGGGCGCGCCGCCGCGATCATGGCCGCACGCGACGCGATCTACACGGGCGACATCGCCCGCGAGATCGTCGCGCACATGAAGCGTGAAGGCGGGGCGCTGTCGGCGGAGGATCTGGCCTCGTACCACGTGACCATCGAGGCTCCCGTGCACACGACGTACCGCGGCATCGACGTGTACGCCTGCGGTCCGTGGTCCCAGGGCCCGCTCGTCCCGATGACGCTCAACTTGCTCGAGGGGTACGACGTCGCATCCCTGGGACCGGGCTCGCTGCAATTCCTGCATCGGTTCACGGAAGCAATGAAGCTCGCGTGCGCGGACCGCGAGGGCTTCTTCGGCGATCCGGTTCTGGTGGACGTGCCGATCCGCGGGATGCTCGACAAAGAGTACGCGGAGGTGCGCCGGAAGCTCATCCGCGAGGACCGGGCGTGGCCCGAGCTGCCGCTGCCCGGCGATCCATGGTCGTTCGAGGGCCGCAGCGGCCCGGCGGGCTGGGTCCCGCGCGTCGCGGAGGGAGTCGGCGCGCCGGACACGTCGTACGTCGCCGTGATGGACAGCGAAGGCAACGCCTTCTCGGCCACGCCGTCCGATCCTGGCCTCGGAGCGCCGCTCATTCCGGGGCTGGGGATGATCGTCTCGACGCGCGGCGCGCAGCTCTGGACGACCCCCGGGCATCCGTCGGCCATCGCGCCGCGGAAGCGGCCGCGGTTGACCCCGAACCCCGCCTTGCTCATGAAGGACGGCGCGGCGCTGATGCCGTTCGGCTGTCCAGGCGAGGATGCGCAGTCGCAGGCGATGGTGCAGGTCGTCTGCAACATCGTCGACTTCGGCATGAACACTCAGGCCGCCATCGAGGCGCCGAGGGTGATCTCGAGGAGCTTCCCGTGGACCTTCCACCCGCACGCGTACGAGCCGGGCGTGCTGCAGGTCGAGGGGCGGATCGCGCCCGATGTGCGTGACGGGCTTGCGCGGCTCGGGCACATCATCCGCGACATGCCGGGCTTCACGCCCGCGAGCGCGAGCGTGTGCGCGGTCCGCCGGCTCGAGAACGGCGCGCTCGAGGGTGGGGCCGACCCGCGGAAGGAGAGCTATGCCGTCGGCTGGTGAAGTCCGCGCGTGGCGCGCGGAGTTCCCGATCACGCAGCAGTGGATGTATCTGAACAACTGCTCGCTGACGCCGTTGCCCAAACGGGGTGCCGCGGCGCTCGCGGAGTACGCCCGGACGTGGACGGAGCTCGGCGGGCGCGCGTGGTATCAGCACTGGGTCGGCGAGCTCGATCTCCTCCGCGCCGACTTCGCGCGCGTCCTCGGGGCCGATCTCGATGAGATGGCCCTCGAGCCGGCCGTGTCCGCGGCGCTCGTGACCATCGCGTCGTCGTTCGACTATTCGAAGCGCAACAAGGTCGTGGTCGCGGACATCGATTTCCCGACCGACGGGCACACCTGGCTCGCCCTCGCGAGGATGGGCGTCGAGGTCGAGTTCGTGCACAGTCCGGATGGCGCGACCGTGCCGCTCGAGCTGTTCGAGCGGGCGATCGATGACCGGACCGCGCTCGTTTGCACCGGCCACGTCTATTACACGAGCGGATACATCCAGGACGTGACCCGGCTTGCGGAGCTCTGCCATCGCAAGGGTGCGGCCCTCGTCGTGGATGCGTACCAATCCATCGGCGCGATCCCGTTCGACGTGCACGCGTCCGGCGTCGACTTCCTCGTCGGCGGCACGCTGAAATGGCTGATGGGCGGGCCGGGGATGGCGTTCCTGTACGCACGGCGGGACCGGATCGCCGGGTCGCGTCCGACCGCGATCGGCTGGTGGGCGATGCGCGACCCGTTCACGTTCGACGTCCAACACATCGATCTCTCGCCGACGGCGCGGCGCTTCGAATACGGCACGCCCGCAGTCGCGGCCGCGTACACCGCTCGTGCCGGGATCGCCCTGTTCGAGGAGATCGGCGTCGCCGCCGTACGCGAGCGCCACATGCTCCTTTCGCAGCGGCTCGTCGAGGGTGCACTCGCCCAGGGCTGGCGCCTCGGCTGCGTGCGTGACGCCGACAAACGCACGCCCATCGTCACGCTGCGTCATCCGGAGCCGGCGCAGGTCGTCGATGCGCTGCGCGCGAAGGGCTGCATCGTCGACTTCCGGCCGGGGCTCGTTCGACTGTCGCCGCACCACTTCAACACCGAGGACGAGATGGACGCGACGCTCGAGCTGCTGGCACCGCTGCGGGAGAGGGTCCCGGCCTAGACCTCGGCGGCTCGTCGGGCCGTCCGCTCGAGGTCCAGCGTCTCCTCACGCGATGCGAACCACACCATGTTGGCCAGGGCGATGGCGAGCTCATAGCAGCGGAGGCGCTCGGTGAAGTGCGACACGGCCAGGCCGGTCGACGCGTAGTGGCGACGCGCTTCGCCGGCGAAGTCGATGTCGCGCCACGCGGGATACCACGGCTTCCAGAACTCCAGCCACGCGATGTCGTACACGAAGTCGCCGATGAGCGAGCTACCCCAGTCGAGCAGCGCGGACACCAGGTCGTCGTCGACGAGGACGTTGAAGTGCAGGAGATCCGAATGCACCAAGTAGCGATCCTCGGGGCAGAACACCGAGAGCAGCCGTACGCGCTCGAGCGCCCGATCGAAAGGAAGCGTCCCGATCGGCGAGGCGGCGATGCACTCGCGCCAGCCCGGGGCCTCGGCCACGGCATCGACCGAGTGCCGCCACGTCGGATGCCTGCCATTGCCCGCGGCGTCCCAGAGGTCGTATCCGTGCGTGTCGGACAGGTCGATGTCCCGCACCGCATCGAGCGTCCGCAATAGCGACGGCAGCACCCGCCGCATCCCGTCACCGTCCAGGCCGTCGATCATCCGGCCACCGGTCCATTCGGTGATCGCGTAATGCCCGTCCAGAGCCAGGCCTCGTTCGACCACCTGCGGGACGGCGAGCGCTGTAGGGGCGCGGCGCGCGACGAAGGCGTCCTTGTCGAAGGTCTCGTGATCGGGCGCGAAGCGAATGACGAGATCGCGTCCGCGCTCGCGGAATCGGAACGCCCGCGACCAGAGGCCCTGCTGCTCGACCGGCGCGATGGCGGTGACCGCTCCGCGGGCCATGAGGAACTCGCGCACGTCCTCCAGGGTGGCCCGGGAGCGCCTCACGCCGTCCGGTCGCGGAGCCGGCCCACCAGCGCGATGAGGTCGCTGCCGTCATCCAAGATCGGGTGACCCGCGGCTCTGGCCTCTCCGGCCAGCACGTGCGCGCGCAGGTCGGCCGCGGGGATGAGCGGCTCCGCCAGGTTGGCCGCGTCGCGGTCGACGCCGAAGCGGTCCCGGACCGCGCAGCGGATGGCCGCCCACCGCACGACCGCGTCGCGGTCCGCGCGAGGCAGGGCCGCGTACACGTTCACGTCGTTGAGCGCCAAGCGATAGGGCCCGAGCATGCGTTGCTCCGTGCCGCGAGGATGCTCTCGGGCGAGCGTCAGCTCCTTGTCCGTCAGCACCCTGTCATCGTAGGCACGATGCCACCGCTCGGATTCTCAGCCGCCACCGTGTTGGACGAGGTGAAGGCCGGCGCGACGCTGCAGTCCGTCGCGGATGCGCACTCGATGGACGAGATCGTGGCGGCGGTGGGCGACGCCTTGACCGGGCTGGGGCTCGGCGTGTCCTCGGTCGATGAGGCTGCCCTGCACCGTGTCGCGGGACTCGAGCTGTGGTCGATCGCGGAGATCGCGGGTCACGCGCTCAGGTGGGAGGAAGCGGCCCACGCGATCGCGAGGTCGCTTGCGGTCGGACAGCGGCCGAGCATGCCGGCGCCGTACGCCGAGCCCGGGCGCGCAGACGCCACGCGTGACGACCTGCTCGCGGCCATCCGCGCGGCGGAAGAACGGCTCGCGACGACCCGGGTGCTGGCTGCAGGCGGTCCGACGTTCCCGCACGCGGAGCTGGGAGAGCTATCCGCGCGAGGCTGGGTCCTCTTCATCGGGCTGCACCTCGCCGCCCACCTGCATCAAGCCGCCGCGGTCGTCCGCGCCCGGTAGGAGGAGCATCCAGCCGAGGAATAGCGCCGAGAGCTCCACCGGCCCGGCGAGCACCCCATAGAGCGCGGCCGGGCCAAGCACGTCGTACGCGCCCCGAACGATGTCCGACATGGACGTCCACTCCGTGCCGAGCCGCAGGACGAAGACGATGACCGCGAACGCGATCAGCGAGCGGCGGCTGGTGGCCCGTGATCGGAGGACGGCACCCGCCGCGAGCATGGCCCCGGCACTGAGCCCGAGGCCGAGCGCGAGACCCGCGATCGGGTCCGATGTCGATCCGGACGTGAGTCTCCAGAACGTGAACAGCACGGTCGGGACCAGCGCGACCGCCCCGCCCGCGCTGAGGAGCGGATTGGAGCCCATTCCTCCGCGCGCGACGAGCCGAAGGGCGACAACGCTGACCAGCAGGCCCGCGAGTGTGAACGCATGTGGCAACACGAGCTTCAGCGGGGAGCAATCCTGCGGTCCGGCGAGCTGGGAGCAGGTCTGGACATAAAAGGGCAGCTCCGTGACGAGCAGCACCAGCGCGTTGGCGACGAGCGCAATGACATACCAGAGCACGCCGCGACGTCCGCCCGCGCGGAACGCAACGGCCACGCCCATAGCCGCGCCCGCGATGCCGAATGCGCCGGTGAGCCACGCCGCCGGGTCGGGGAAGCCGGTGACGCGCGGCAGCGTCGCGAGTGCATTGCCCGCGGCGCCGACGAGCCATGCCGCGCCGAACGCCGACACCGCCGCCCATCGCGGGTCTTCGCGCGACACGACGAGCTGGCGGGCACCAAAGCGAGCGCGCGGGTCGCGAACGGGATCTCCGCGCGAAGCCCGTTGGCGCAGCATCGCGACCCTATTGTGAGGTTGTGTTGATGGAAGATTCGGCCACCGAGCGCGACATGCTCGTGCTCGCCAAGACCGTCGCCGCCGATTCCTTTCCGGTCGAGCGTCCCGCGGTGATCGGCGTCGATCGCGAGAGCGGGCGCCTCGAGCGGCTTTCCCCGTTCCCCTGGAAGGGTGCGGACACCGATCCGCCGTTGCTCCGCTGGTCGTGGATCCACGTCCGCACCACACCCGCGGACCGCGACCCTCGCCCGGAGTCGCGCAACGTGACTGGGGACATCGTCGCGACGTCGTACATCGACCCGAAGGACGGCTGGCGGCTGCGCTGGCCATTCGTCAGGCCGCACCTGCGCGGCTCGCTCGAATCGCTGCAGGCCCTCGCTCGCGATGGCGCCGCGACCGCGGGATTCATCCGTCCCGCCGTCTCCGAGTCAGACATCCTGCAGCTGCCGCTTCGGCTCCGCTTCAAGTGCGACAGCGACGACTGCACCGGTCCGCACGAGCTGCCGGTGCTCGATTGGGAGCTGCACGAGATGGCGCGCGCGTCGCGCGAACGCCACGGCCAGCAGTGGGCGACGAAGTTCCGCGAGTCGTGGGGCCGGCCGCTGTTCGAGAAGTACGACGTCCACATCCTCGTGTCGGCGTACGCGCAGTCGCCCGCGAAGTTCTACGTCGCGGGCCTCTTCTACCCGCCGCGCGCTCCAGAAGACGCGCACGAGCACATGCACCACGTCGCGCACCGCGACCACGCGCATGCGGAGCCCGCCGGGTCTTAGGCGGGCACGAGCCTTTTCGGGTCCACGTCACTGCGCTTGCGGCCGATCTCCTCGGTCTTCCCGTGATAGCCGTGCGGGAACAGCTTCAGCAGCAGATAGGTCCCGGTCGTCGGATCGTCAGTGCGCTCGATGACGAGCGCGGGACCCCAGCGCGACTCGAACCGGTCGCCGGCCGCGGGCTTGGGACGGTCGGACTCGAATCCCTCGCGATCCCACTGCAGGACCGCGAATCCACGGACGATGCGCTCCTCGTCGCCGCCCTCGTCGGGGCGCCACGTATGAGCGCCGTCATGCTGCCGCTGGCACGCGGCGGGGGATCCCGAGAACAACGTGACCCACTTGTACACGTCGGCGTCCTTTGATTGGGCCCCCTGCGGGTATGCCTGCCGGTGCAAGACCTCGCCCTTGGTGCAGAGGTAATAGAAGAGCACGAGCGCATTATGGAGAAATGCGCACCTCCACGATCTCCGCCGCGGGCGCTCGGATCCGTGTCATTGAGGACGGGGCCGGCGATGACGCGGTCCTGTTCGTCCACGGCGTGGGCGGGTGGGCCGAGAACTGGTCCGAAACGATCGCGCGCGTCGCGGCGTCGGGGCGGCGGGCCATCGCCTTCGACCTGCCCGGCTTCGGCGAGAGCACGGCCGTGAAGGACGCCGCGTACTTCGACCCGCGCGCGCCCTTCTATCCCGCCGTCGTCGATGGGGTGCGGCAGGCCCTCGGTCTGGAGCGGCCGCATCTGGTCGGCCATTCGCTGGGCGGTGGCATCGCGGCAGTGAGCGCCGTGACGCACCCTGCGGCCTGGCGCTCGATGACGCTCGTCGCGCCGGGCGGTTTCGGTCCGGACATCGCCCTGTTCCTGCGCATCTTCTCAGTGCCCATCCTCGGCGTGACGACCTGGCTGCCCCGACCGGCGTCCGCGGGACGTAGGGTCCTCGAGTCGTGCTTCCACGACCGGTCGCGGATCCCGGCGCACCTGTACGCAGAGAGCGCGCGCTATGACCGGACGTATCCGGAGACGCTTCGCGTCATGCGCGCCGTCGCCACGTTCCGCGGCGTGCGGCGGTCTCTGCGCGAGGCCTGGCTCGCGCGCGCGGGGGAATATCGCGGCCCGGTGCAGGTCGTGTGGGGCCGCCAGGACGGCGTGATCCCGGCGTCCGACATGCAGGCTCTGCGCGACGCGTATCCGGGCGCACTGATCGAGCTCATCGACCAGGCCGGCCACCTCGTGATGGCAGAGCAGCCCGATGCGTTCGCGGCCACGCTGCTCCCGTTCCTCGACCGCGTCGAACGCGGCCCAACGGCCGCTCGTACCATGATGTCCGGAGTGGCACATCAAGAGCGGTAGCCGCGTCGCCGCCGCTGGCGCGGACGCGGCACCCGGTACCCGATCCCGCATCGAGCAGAGTCCCGCCGACATCGTCTCCGACTACCGGCTCGCCTTCCGCTCGCGGGTCGCGAGCGTCTCCGGCCGTCGGGAGGTCCTCACCGGCAAGGCTCCGTTCGGCATCTTCGGCGACGGCAAGGAAATCGCTCAGCTCGCCATGGCCAGGGCGTTCCGGCCCGGGGACTGGCGCTCGGGCTACTACCGCGATCAGACCTTCATGTTCGCCACCGGGATGTCGGACCTCGCGCGCTTCTTCGCGCAGCTCTACACGAACACCGATCGCGAGGCCGAGCCGGCATCCGCCGGCCGCCAGATGGTCAGCCACTTCGCGACCCGCACCCTGGACGCCGACGGGCGGTGGGGCCGGCTCGCCGACGCGATGCAGTCGTCGGCCGATCTCTCGCCGGTGGCCGCGCACATCCCGCGCACGCTCGGACTGGCATACGCCTCGAAGCTGTACCGCGCCGACCCGGCCCTCCGCGCCGCCGCGGCCGGCTTCACCGTGAACGGGGACGAGGTGACGTTCGCCACGATCGGGAACGCCGGGACGAGCGAGGGCCTGTTCTGGGAGACGATGAACGCCGCCGGCGTGCTGCAGATCCCGCTCCTCGTGTCGGTGTGGGACGACGGCTACGGGATCTCGGTCCCGAACGCGTTCCAGACGATCAAGGGGTCGATCTCGGCGGCGCTCGCCGGGTTCGCGCGCGGGCCGGAGGTCCCCGGCTTCGAGATGCGCGTGGTCAAGGGCTGGGACTACCCGACGCTCGTGCGCACGTACGCCGAGGTCGCGGACATCGTGCGTCGGGAGCAAGTCCCGGCGTTGATCCACGTGACCGAGATGACCCAACCCCAAGGTCACTCCACGAGCGGATCGCACGAGCGCTACAAGACCAAGGAGCGCCTGGCCTTCGAGACCTCCGGCGACCCGATCGCGAAGATGCGGGAATGGATGATCGCGGAGAAGATCTCGACCGCGGCGGACCTCGACGCGTTCCAGGACGAGGATCGGAAGACGGTCGAGGCGGCCCGTGTCGCCGCGTGGGAGGCGTACCAGGTGCCCATCAGGGCCGAGCTCGACCGCGCTCGGGGGCTCATCGAGCGCGCGCAGCAGGAAGCGCCCGACGTACGCCTCGCGGACGTCATCGCCGAGCTCGCCGACCCCTTGGAGGTCAGCCGCCGCGTCGTGCAATCGGCGGTGCGCCGCGCCGGCTACGCGCTGCGCGGCCGCGACGGCGCCGCGTCGGCCGCGTTGCGGGCCTTCACCACGGAGTACGGGGAACGCAACGCGCAGCGCTACACGGGCTACCTCTACAGCCGGTCGGCAGAATCGCCGCTCAGCGTGACCCCGGTCGCGGCCGAGTACTCCGACCGGTCCGAGAGCGTCGACGGCCGCCTCGTCCTGCTGCGGAACTTCGACATCGCGTTCGGCCGCGATCCGCGGCTGTTCGTGATGGGCGAGGATGTCGGCAAGCTCGGCGACGTGAACCTCGTGTTCGAGGGACTCCAGGCGAAGTACGGGGACCGGCGATTCACGGATACCGGGATCCGCGAGGCGACGATCCTCGGACAGGGCATCGGTGCCGCGCTCCGCGGGCTCCGCCCGATCGTCGACATCCAGTACCTGGATTACCTGCTGTACGCGCTCGAGCTCGCGAGCGACGACCTCGCGACCCTCCATTACCGCACCGCCGGTGGGCAGAAGGCCCCGGTCATCATCCGCACGAAGGGCCACCGCCTCCAGGGGATCTGGCACACCGGCTCGCCGATGTCCGTCGTCCTGAACGCACTGCGGGGGATCTACGTCGCGGTGCCGCGCAACATGGTCCAGGCCGCCGGCTTCTACAACACGCTCTTCCAGGGCGACAATCCCGCGCTCGTGGTCGAGGTGCTGAACGGCTACCGGTTGAAAGAGCGCGTGCCCGACAACCTCGGCGAGTTCCGCCTCCCGCTCGGCATCCCCGAGATCGTCCGCGCGGGCAGCGACGTGACGATCGTGACGTACGGAGCCCTCGTGCGCATCGCCCTCGAGGCGTCGGCGACGTTGAGCGCGCTCGGCGTGGACGCGGAGATCGTCGACGTGCAGACCCTCAACCCATTCGATCTCCAGAGAGTCATCGCCGCGTCGCTCCAAAAGACGAACGCGCTCCTCATCGTGGATGAAGACGTACCGGGCGGGGCTTCAGCGTTCATCCTGCGCGAGGTCCTGGAGGTCCAGCACGGGTTCGATCACCTCGATGCCGCGCCACGCACCCTCACCGCCGCGGAGAACCGCTCGCCGGTCGGGGTCGACGGCGACTACTTCACGAAGCCGAACCGTGAGCAGATCGTCGAAGCGGCGTACGCCGTCATGCGCGAGCGCAGGCCGCGCGACTTCCCCGATCTCCGCCTCGAGCGTCGATGACAGAGAAGAACAACGTCCAGGCCGTGCATGACACGCTGCAGGAGGAGTTCCGCCGCGACGAGCGGGTGATCATCCTCGGCGAGGACGTCGGAGTCCGCGGCGGCGTCTTCCGGGTGACGGACGGCTTCATCGAGGAGTTCGGCCCGGATCGCGTCATCGACATGCCGCTCGCGGAATCGAACATCGTCGGTGTCGCCATCGGCGCGGCCATTGCGGGGCTCATCCCGATCGCGGAGATGCAGTTCGCCGACTTCAGCACGCCGGCGTTCGAACAGATTGTTGATGAGGCCGCGCGGATCCGGTACCGCTCGAATGGCCAATGGAACGTCCCGATCGTCATCCGGATGCCGTGGGGCGCGGGCGTCCACGGCGCGCTGTACCACTCGCAATCGCTCGAGGCGTTCTACGCGCATGTACCCGGGCTGAAGGTCGTGGTACCCAGCACGCCGAAGGACATCACCGGGATGCTTCGATCGGCGATCCGCGATCCCGATCCGGTGATCTTCCTCGAGCACAAGGCCACCTATCGCGCGGTGAAGGGCGATGTGCCCGATGGGGACTTCACCATCCCGCTCGGTCCCGCGGACGTGAAGCGCGAGGGTACGGACGTCACCGTCTACGCGTACGGCCTGATGCTGCATCGGTGCCTCGAGGCGGCCGGAACGCTGGCGGGCGAAGGGGTGTCCGTGAACGTCGTGGACGTGCGGAGCCTGCGGCCCCTGGATTCGGACACGATCCTCCGCGAGGCCCGCAAGACCGGAAAGTGCCTGGTCGTCTATGAGGACAATCGGATGTTCGGTGCAGGTGCGGAGATCTGCGCGCTGATCGCCGAGGAGGCGTTCGATTCGCTCGACGCGCCGGTGATGCGCCTGGCGGGCCCGGAGTCGCCCGCCACGCCGTTCAACAAGATCCAGGAAGACGCCTTCCTGCCGAACGCGGACAATATCGCTACGAAGATTCGGGAATTGGCGGCGTATTGAAGATGAGTGTGTTCGAGCTGAAGATGCCGAAGCTGGGCGAGTCCGTCACCGAGGGCACGATCGGGAAGTGGCTGAAGCAGCCAGGTGACACGGTCGAGAAGTACGACCTCCTGGTGGAAGTGCAGACGGACAAGGTGAATACCGAGATCCCATCCCCCGTGGCCGGCACGTTGAAGGGAGTCAACGTCAAAGAAGGCGACACCGTGCCGATCGGGGCCCTCCTCGCGACCTTCGAGACGGCCGAGGCCGCGGATGCCCGGGCGCAGAGCGGTACGTCAGAGGCGGCGGGGCGCTCCGCGCCGGCGGCCAACTCGGCGCCGCCGACGCCGGCTGCCGCCACGGCTGAGGTCCCGGCGGCGCCTCAACGGCCGCCGACCCAGAGCGCCCCGCCGCCTCAAGCACCGCGCGCGGCGCTGCCGCAGCAGCAGCCATCACCTCAACCCACTCAAGGGTCGTCCTCCCCGTCGCAATCCCGCGTCGGCACGGCACCGTCGTCCAACGGTGAGATCCGAGCGACTCCGGTGGTCCGCAAGCTCGCGGCCGAGCACAGCGTCGATCTCGATCGAGTGCAGGGCACCGGGCTCAACGGCCGGGTCACGCGGCAAGACGTCGAGCAGTTCGTCGCACAGATGAGCGCACCGCCGCCGCAGCGCCAGGCTCAACGGCCGGCGGCGGCGCAGCCGGAGATGCCCCAGGCGATGGCCGGCGATGAGACGGTGCCGCTCACTCAGATGCGCAAGGCCATCGCGAACGCGATGGTCCTGTCGAAGACGACGATCCCGCACGCGGCCGCGATGATGGAGATCGACTGGACGAACGTCGGGAAGTTCCGGGAGTCCGTACGTGAGTCGTTCAAGGCCCGCGAGGGTTACGAGCTCACCTATCTGCCATTCGCCATCAAAGCGGTGACCATCGCGCTTCGCCGCCACTCGCTCGTCAACGCGCGGTGGACGGATCAGGGCGTTCAAAAGGTGAAGGCCATCAATCTCGGTATCGCGATCTCACTCGGCGATGACGGCCTCGTCGTGCCCGTCATCAAGAACGCGGACGAGCTCTCGATCACCGGGATCGCGCGGGCCGTCCGTGACCTCGCGACCCGCGCGAAGACCAAGAAGCTGACGATCCCCGACTTCGAAGGCGGAACGTTCACCGTCAACAACGGCGGAACGCTCGGCACCTATCTCAGCTATCCCATCGTCAACCCCGGCCAGGCGGCGATCATGACGACCGAGGCCATCGGGAAGCGCGTGGTCGCCCTCGATGACGACACGATCGGCATCCGCACGATGGGCAACGTAGTGATGTCGTTCGATCACCGGGTCATGGACGGCGCGACGGCCGCGGGCTTCCTCCGTGATGTGAAGGCGTGGATCCAGGGCGTCGATCCGTCCAATGTCGCGTTGTCATGACCAGCCGACCGTCGAGCGGCTCGTCCGCGAGGAGCAAATCGAGCAGCCCTGAGCACGTGTCCTCCGCGAAGCGGAGAGATTGAGCAATATGGCGGAGCTCGTCCCGATCGCGTTCGAGATGCCCGGCGAGGTCGAGCGTCCGCGCTCGCGCGGCCGCAGCGCGGCGAACGAACGCGTGCCGATCGACCACGCTCGCCCCGAGTGGCTCAAGGTCCGCCTGCCGATGGGCCCGCAGGTGGAAGAGCTGCGCCGGCTCATGCGCAGCAAGTCCCTGCACACGGTCTGCGAGGAGGCGCACTGCCCGAACATGGCCGAGTGCTGGGGGGCCGGCACCGCGACGTTCATGATCCTCGGCGATACCTGCACCCGGTCGTGCGGATTCTGCGCGGTGAAGACCGGCAAGCCGACCGAGCTCGACATCGCTGAGCCGGCACGCGTGGGCGAGGCAGTCGCGCGGATGGGCGTGAAGCACGCAGTGGTGACGAGCGTGAACCGCGACGAGCTCGAGGACGGCGGCGCGCGGATGTTCGCTGAGACCATTCGCGAGATCCGCCGCCAGTCGCCCGGCACGTCCGTCGAGGTCCTGATCCCGGACTTCCGCGGGGTGCTCGATGCGCTGGACATCGTTCTGGCGGAGCGACCCGAGATCATGAACCACAATGTGGAGACCGTGCCCCGTCTGTACACGCGGGTCCGCCCCCAAGCGCGCTTCGAACGCTCGCTGGAGGTGCTCCGGCGCACGAAGGCGCGGGCGCCGACGCTCGTCTGCAAGACCGGGATCATGGTCGGGCTGGGGGAGACCACCGCCGAGGTGATCACCACGATGCGCGCGATCGCCGATCAGGGGACCGACGTGCTCACGATCGGCCAGTATCTGCGCCCATCACCCGAGCACCTTCCGATCGAGCGCTACTGGACGCCGGCGGAGTTCGCGGAGCTCCGGGCCGTCGGGATGACGATGGGCTTCGATCACGTGGAGTCCGGTCCGCTCGTGCGCAGCTCGTATCACGCGGAACGACACGTCGGGATGGCGCATGCCGGCTGAGCTGCGTGCCACCGCCCTCGGACGCGTCGGGTATCTCGACGGGTGGCGCCTGCAGGAAGCCGTCGCTGCGCGCATCGGTCTGGGCGGACCCGAGCGGCTGCTGCTGTTGGAGCACGACCCGGTGTACACGATCGGCCGCCGCGGGACCCTCGACCACCTGACCGCCGCACCGAGCGAGCTCCGTGCGGCCGGGGCGTCCGCGTATCGCGTCGACCGGGGCGGCGACATCACGTATCACGGGCCCGGACAGCTGGTCGGCTATCCGATCCTCGCGCTGGGTGACGCGCCCGACGTCGTCGCGTACGTGCGCGCGCTCGAGGGCGGCTTGCGCGCGGCTCTCGCCGACTTCGGCATCGCATCACGGCCGATCGATGGAAAGACCGGGGTGTGGGTCTCGCTGGCCGATGGCCGAGACGCGAAGATCGCGGCGATCGGCGTGCGGGTCTCGCGCGGGATCACCCGGCACGGGTTCGCGCTGAACGTCGATCCCGATCTGGAGGCGTTCTCGCGCATGATCCCGTGCGGGTTCGTGCACGAGGTGGCCTCCTTCGCCCGGCTCGGGGTCGCCGCGAGCGTCAACGAGGTGGCCCGCGTGTGCGCCGCCCGATTGGCCGAACGACTCGATCGCGTCCTCGAATGGGACGGATCCGTCGCGGCGCCGCGCGACGACGAGATCGCCGCCGACGCGCCGGTCCGGAGCGCCCAAGACCTGCTCGCCGCCGTCGCGGCCTAGCCCGCCGATCCTCCCGACGGACCGTCGGTGCTGATCCGCGAAGAGCCGGCGACGGAGCTGACGGTCGCGACCCGCATCCTCGCGCACGCGGGAGCGCTCGCGACGGACGGCCGGGTCGCGCTGCTCGTGGGCGAGGTCGTGTACGTGGCCGGCGAGGGCATCTCCAGCCACACGATGACCCCGTACGACGTCACCATCGTTCGGCTGCGCGACGGGCTCGATCTGTTCGGTAGCCCGCCGGCCAACGTCGGTCGCTACCTCGACGCGCTCACCGCGCACCCCAACGCTCGAGTCGCCGCGGATGGTGCGGACGGCGCGGTCGTCACCGCGGACGACCTCGCGGGGATGGTGGCCGCGCTCACAGGGCTGCCGTGGGAGCAAGCGGTGGCGCACGCGAGCGCCACCGGCGCGCTCATCGGGGCGTACCCACTGGGCTGACCGCACGCCGCGCGCGGTGCCAGCCGGCGTAGCTGACGGTCGCCGCGATCACGGCGGCGGCGCACGTCGCGACGACCACGTACACCGCCAGCGCGATCGTCAGGAACTCCGGCGGCACGGCATACCCGGCGAGGGCGGCGGTGAGGTAGTCGGACAGCGCCGCGGATTGCGCGATCCCGCCGGCGAGCCCCGCAAGCGCGCCCCCGATCGCGCCGGCGACGATCGCGGGCCGGGCGCTCGTGGCGGCGATGGAGCGGCCAAGACGGTAAAAGGCGACGAGACCGACCAGCAGGGCAAGCGACGAGGCGATCGATCCGATCGGATCCGGGGCGGGGAGCCGGCCGCGCACCGGCGCCTCGCTCAGGCGGCCGGCGGAGAACAACGCGACAGCCACGGTCGCGGCGACGCTCACGAGCGCGGCCGCCATCGTGCGGCCGGCGTACCGCATCAGCCGGGGGGATCGAGGTCGAAGGGGAGCGGCTCGGCGCCTTCTTCGCGGCGGTCGTGCGCGGTCTGCATCGCGACCTTCTTGCGGCGCTTGCGCTTCTCGAATGGACCGCGCACATCGAACCCGAGCTCGAACTGCGTCGCCGCGTTCAGGAGCGCTTCCGCGGGCGACAACCCAAGGACGCGCACCAGGTCGTCGTACAGCCGGCCGAACCGGTCGCGATCCTCGTCCGTCCGCACGATCTCCGGATATGCCGGTGGTGTGATGCGCTGGCCGGCCGGGTCGGCTATCGCGCGCTCTTCTTCGCTGAGATCGACTTGATGAACGACTCGACCGGGATCGCGCTGAGCGTCTCGATGGAGAGCGTGCCTCGTGCGCCGAGGCTCACCGACACGCGAGCCATTGAGTCGGCATCCTTCGCTTCGACGATGTTCACGAAGTCGTAGCGACCGAGGGTCGCGTACTGCGCGATGACGCGCGCCCCCTGCGCCTCGATCTCCTTGTTCACTTCCTTGATGCGGCGCGGGTTGGCCTGCAGGGTCTTCACTCCGGCGGGCGTCACCTTGGTGAGCAGAACGAACGTGGCCATCGGGTCCCTCCCATGTCGCGACCTAGAGTGAGGATATGCCGCAGTTCACCCGCGCCGAGGCCGAGGCGCTGCTGCCTCGCGTCCAGCCGCTGCTCGAGGATCTGAAGCGGCGCAAGGCGACGTACGACGCCCGGCCCAGCCAGCCGGTGGCCCGCGAGATCGAGGCGCTCCTCGGCGAGGTCGCGGCGCTCGGCGTCGAGGTTAAGGACATGGCCGCCGGGCTCATCGACTTCCGCACGGATCGCGCCGGCGAGGAGGTCTACCTCTGCTGGCGGCTCGGCGAAGGCGACCGGATCGCGTGGTGGCACACGATCGAGGGTGGCTTCGCCGCGCGCCGCCCGCTCGTCGAGAACTGAGCCGATAAGGGTCACGGCGGGGTCACCTGCCCTGACAGGGGGCCGAATGGCCGACACGACACGGGCGTCGATGACGGTCGGGAGTGTCAAGCGACGCCAAGCGTTCCGCGCGACCGATGTCATCGAAGGACAGCCGGTGCTGCCCCGAGGGCGCGTCGACTGGCGCTCACACAAGACGCACTGCCTACACGGGCATGAATACGCCTCGGCGCGGATCCGGCCATCCGTCAGCCGCGGCATCGGCATTCAGAGGCGCGACAACAAGCAATGTCTGCAGTGCACCCGTGAGCAGGCCCGCCTTCGACGCCAAATGGCCGGTGGTCAGCGTGATCCCGGCGACCCTACTTGTTGAAATAGACCTTGTTGATCTCGATGTAGTTCTTCCACTTGTCGGGTACCGCATCTTCGGGGAAGATCGCGCTCACCGGACAGACGGACTCGCACGCACCGCAGTCGATGCACTCATCGGGATGGATGAAGTACATGGTGTCGGCGTCAGTTGTATAGATACAGTCCACGGGGCAAACGTCGACACAGCTCGCATCTTTCACGGACACACAGGGCTCGGTGATCACGTAGGCCATCGCTCGCAGTCCTCCGATGAGAGATCCCGGAGCCCACTTGCGCGGTCCCTCCAGCCGAGCGAAAGGCTACCATCACCCTCGCCCATGAGCGAACAGGACACCGCCGAATTCCCGCTGCCCGCCGATACGAACGACGAAGAGCGTGCCCAGGCCAAACGCGAGATCGGCAAGCACACCAAGATCGTCGGCGAAGAGCCACGCGTGATCCGCATCAACGGGAAGCTCCTCGGCCAGACCGGGCCGAACTGGCACTTCCAGTTCACCCGCATCTACGCCTTGCCCAAGGGCTTCCTCGCCGTAGGCCATGACATCCGCGAGGGCATCAAGGTCAGCTACGCCGACGCGCTCGAGCACGTCGCCGACCAGTTCGAGAACGCGGGCGTGCGCGAGTTCATCATCGACGAGCTCCGGTTCCGGAAGCTGCTCAACGCAGAACCAGCCACCGCCCACTAGCCGCGACCGCAAGGCCGCGCGGCCGCAGAAGCGGGTCCCAGGGGGCGCGATCGAAGAGGATGTGCGCGCGCGCTGCGGCGATCCCGCTCCCGAGGCGCTCCGCAATGGCATCGCCCAGTTCAATGCCGGCGAGTTCTTCGAGCAGCACGAGACCCTGGAGACGCTGTGGCGCGATACGCGCACGCCGGTCCGCGGTTTGTACCACGGCATCCTGCAGATTGGCGTCGGCTTCCACCACTGGCGCCATGGCAATCATCACGGCGCCACCGTGCTGCTCGATGAGGGCATCGAACGCCTGCGGCCGTTCGCGCCCTCGTGCCAGGGCGTCGACGTGGATGCGCTCATTCGCGATGCGAACGCGGCGCGCGAGACGCTCGCGCGTCTTGGACCGGAACGTGTGCAGGAGTACGACTTCGCGTCCGCACCGCGCGTGCGGATGACGGCCCCCTAGGGTTCCGGCAGCCCCGCAGGCGCCGGCTGATCCCAGCCCACCAGCGTGTAGGGCGGGAGATTGATCGCTTCGACCGCGCGCAGCTCCGGGATCGAATCGCGAAGCGCACGCTCGATGCCGTTCTTCACCTGCAGCGACGCGACGAGCCGGCTCGCACCGGGCCGCGTGAGCCACACCTTGAGCTGCGCGACGCCATCTTCCACGCCGACGAGCTCCGTCGACGCGCCGGACCGCTCGAGATACGGCGCCATCTCCGTGAGGCGTGCCGCGACCCGCGCCTTCAGATCGGCCATCGCTCGCTAGGATATCCGCGATGTGCTTCCCGCCCGGTGCGCGACCACCGGAAATCCCGTCGGATCTGCGTCCGATCAGCGGCGGCGCCGGTGGCGAGGACGCGATCCTCACCAGCTCTGACGGCGCGACGTTCCGCTCGTTCATCGCGCCGGCGCCGGATGGCGACGCAGGCGTGATCATCGCGCCGGATGTTCGCGGCCTGCACCGCTTCTACGAGGAGCTCGCTGAGCGATTCGCGTCCGCGCGCGTTCACGCGATCGCCATCGACTATTTCGGCCGCACGGCCGGCACGAGCCGGCGCCCCGATGACTTCGCCTTTCAGGAGCACGTGACTGCGGCGCGCGCCCGTCCGGACCTCATCCAAGCCGACGTGGCCGCGGCGGCGGCCGAGCTGCGTACCCGCACCGG
This sequence comes from Chloroflexota bacterium, assembly GCA_030948585.1. GTDB lineage: Bacteria > Chloroflexota > Limnocylindria > P2-11E > P2-11E > UBA4735. The sequence goes on along the minus strand of JALZAB010000054.1, from coordinate 530 downwards.
AGCGGAGCGCGTATTCGTCCTCGGCTTCTGCATGGGTGGTCGGGTGGCGTTCAACGCGTCCGCCGAGCAGGAGGGCCTGGCCGGCGTGATCGGCTTCTATGGGGTCACGCGGAAACGGGACGAGAGCGACACGGATGCGCCGATGGAGAAGGTCGCCCGGATGCGCGCGCCGATCCTCGGTCTGTTCGGCGGGGCCGACGGCGGCATCCCGCCTGAGGACAACGCCACCTTTGACAAGGCCCTCGATGAGCGCAAGCTGACCCACCACATCGTCACGTACCCCGGCGCGCCACACTCGTTCTTCGACCGCCAGTTCGCGCAGTACGCCGGCGAGTGCGAGGACGCCTGGCGCCGGGTGCTTGGGTTCATCGCGACCGGTGACCCGAAAGCGGTGAAGTGACCGGGCGCCTCGGCGGCGTGATGCTCCTTGGGGTGCTCGTCTTCGTGGTCATCACGCTCTTCGAGCAGATCCCGGTCGTGGGCTGGCTCGGTGCCCTGGTGTCGCTCGCCGCCTGGGTCTGGCTCGCCGC
>JALZAB010000035.1 GCA_030948585.1 Chloroflexota bacterium | reverse complement strand
ACGACGGACCGGCTCGATGACTGCCAGTGGAGGCCTCCCCACGGAATTGGTCAGGTGGTCTGACCAGAACGCCGAAACCCTATCAATGGGCGGGAACGGGGTCAAGTGACGGCGGCTCCGCCGGGGGAACCGCCTCGGCGTGCCCGGCCATGAGCAGGCCGAGGCGCTCCTCGGACGCCTCGGCGGCCGGCAAGGTGGCCACTACCCGCCCCTCGAACAGGACGGCGATCCGGTCCGAGAGGGCGCGGATCTCATCGAGCTCGCTCGAGACCAGGAGCACCGCACAGCCCCTGGTCCGCTGCTCGAGCAGTCGCTCCCACACGTATTCGGTCGAGCCGATGTCCAAGCCCCGGGTCGGCTGGCTGATGACGATGAGCCTGGGCTCCTCGGAAAGCTCTCGTCCGAGCACGACCTTCTGCTGGTTGCCGCCCGAGAGATTGCCGACGATCGCGCGCGCGTTGGGCGGCCGCACATCGAACTCGGTGGCCAAGCGATCCCCGTTCGCGCGGATGGCCTCGTTCACGAGCACGCCGCGCCGGCTGAACGGGGCGTGATCCTGCTTGCCGAGGATGAAGTTGTCGGCGACGGTGAATGCGAGGACGAGCCCCTCGGCCCGCCGGTCTTCGGGCACGTAGGCGACGCCGCGCTGGCGCGTCCGCTTCGGGTCGTCGTGGGCAACATCGGCACCGCTGATGAGGATCGATCCCGCGGTCGGCTCGCGCAGCCCGAGCAGGCACTCTGCAAGCTCGCTCTGGCCGTTCCCTCCGACGCCCGCGATGCCGAGGATTTCGCCGGCGTTCACCACGAGATCGATCCCTTGCAGGGCCGGCGCGCCGCGATCGCTCGCGGCCCGCAGCCCGCGGATCTCGAGCACTGGGCCGGTCGAGGTCACGGGTGTGCGGGCCTGCACCGGGCGGAGCTCGCGGCCGACCATCAGCCGCGCGATCTCCGACGGCGAGGTCTGCTTCGTCACGAGCTCGCCGGCGTTCCGTCCGGCGCGCAGGACGGTGATGCGATCGGTCACCGCGAACACCTCGCGGAGCTTGTGCGTGATGAAGATGACCATCTTGCCCTCATCACGGAGCGTCCGGACGATCGCGAACAGCTCGCCGACCTCCTGCGGTGTCAGGACCGCCGTCGGCTCATCGAAGATGAGGACCTCGCTCCCGCGATACAGCACCTTCAGGATCTCGACGCGTTGCTGGAGGCCGAGCGGAAGATCCTCGACCTTCGCGTCAGGGTCGACGGCGATGTGGAACCGGTCCTCGAGCTCCCGCACCCGCGCAGCGAGCGCACGCTGGCTCAGCATCGGGCCGGAGCGCTCGTCGCCGAGCACGACGTTCTCGGCGACGGTAAGGGGCGGGATCAGCATGAAGTGCTGGTGGATCATGCCGATGCCGCGGGCGATCGCGTCGCGGGGCCCCCGGATATGGGCTTCCTGGCCGTGCAGCCTGATGGTCCCGGCGTCGGGACGGTAGAGGCCGTACAGGATGTTCATGAGCGTGGACTTGCCCGCGCCGTTCTCGCCGAGCAGCGCGTGGATCTCGTGCTCGCCGACGACGAGATCGACGCCGTGCAGCGCCACCAGGTCCCCGAAACGCTTCGTGATCCCGCGCATCTCGATCAGCGGTGCGGCCTCCGCGCTCACGCGTGGCCCTCGGTCTCGTAGGGCACGCCGTCGGCGGCGGGCGGGCGCGACCGGCCGACGAACCCGGCCACCGCGAGGATCGTGAGCACGTAGGGGAGGGTGCTGAGCAGCTGCACCGGCACTCGCGTGTCGCCGATCGTCGCGCCCTGCAGCGACGTGGAGAGGGCGTTTCCGTAGCCGAAGATGAGGGCCGCCGCGAGTGCCCCGACCGGCGTCCAGCGGCCGAAGATCATCGCCGCGAGCCCGATGAAGCCTCGCCCGCCGGTCATGCCGTCGGTGAACGAGTGGGCGACGCCCAGCGATAGATACGCGCCGCCCAGCGCGGCGAGCGCGCCGCTCGCGATGACCGCCGCGTAGCGGATGCGCCGGACACTGATGCCGACCGTCTCCGCGGCGCGGGGATGCTCACCGACTGCACGCAGCCGAAGTCCCGCCACGGTGCGGAACAGGAAGATCTGCAGGACGACGACGAGCGCGAGCATCGTCCACACCATGCTGTTCTGATCGCCGATGGCCTCGCCGACGTACGGGACCGCGTCCAGGAGGGCCACGTGCACGTCCGGGAGCCCCGGCAGGTCGGCGGGCGTGCCGGTGTGCCCATAGAGCTGGTAGTCGAGATAGGTCGTGAGCCCGAGGGCGAGGATGTTGAGGGCCATGCCGGACACGATCTGATCGCTGCGAAGGGTGATCGAGGTGAACGCGTGCAGGAGCGCGACGACGATGCCCGCCAGCAGCGCGACGCCGAGCGCGATCCAGATGTCGCCCGTCCGGTCGGCCGCGACGATGCCGAAGAACGCGCCGACGAGCATCGATGCTTCGAGGGCGATATTCGTCACGCCGCTGCGCTCCGTCACCACGCCGCCGAGCGCCGCGAGCGCGATCGGCGCGGCCAGCCGAAGCGTCGCGGCCGCGACGCTGGCCCCGATCACCATCTCCCAGGTCACGCGATCGCCTCCACCGGCTTGCGTCCGCGCCGCCGGGTGAGGGACCGCACGAGCGCTTCGGCCGCGATGACGAAGAGGACGAACGCCTGGATGATCGCGACGAGATTGGACGAGATGTTGGCATGCGATTGCATGTACGCGCCGCCATGGACGAAGGCCCCGAACAGCAGCGCGGCGAACACGATGCCCACCGGCGAGTTCTTGCCGAGCAAGGCGACGGCAATCGCGTCGAAGCCGTAGCTCGATGAGAAGCCGTCGTACACCCGGCCGAACACGCCGCTCACCTCGATCATCCCGCCCAGGCCCGCGAACCCGCCGGCGATGGCCATGACCAGGATCATGTGGCGCGCCGGATCGATGCCTGCCTGGGCCGCGGCGCGCGCGCCGAGGCCGACGGCGCGGAGCTGATAGCCGAGCGGCGTGCGCCAGAGGAGGAACCAGAACACCACCACCGCGAGCGCCGCGAGGATGATGCCGGCGTGGAGGCGACTGAACAGCACGAGCTCATTCGGGATGATCACCGGGAGCCGCGCGCCCGGTCCGATCGGCGTCGACGCCGGCGTGCCGAGGGCGTTCTGCGCGGTCATCGGCCCGGCCTGGAGCAGCCAGTGCATCACGAAGACGATCGTGTAATTGAGCATGATCGTCGTGATGACCTCGTTGACACCGCGCACCGCTTTCAGCACGCCGACGATCCCGCCGTAGAACGCGCCTCCGGCGATGCCGAAGAGGATGACGATCGGCATGAGCACGAAGCCCGGGAGCGTCGGCCACTGGGACCCCGCCCAGCCCGCCGCCAGCGCTCCGACGAGCAGCTGGCCCTGCGCACCGATGTTGAAGAGGCCGGTGCGGAACGCGACCGCGACGGCGAGTCCGGTCAGCACGAGCGGGATCGCGGCCACGAGCGTTTCGGTGATGTCGTACGGGGTCCCGAAGGCGCCCTGGACGAGCGCGGCGTAAGCCTTCACCGGATCGTTGCCGCTCAGGAGGACGAACACGGCGCCGATGGCGAGGGCGATGAGCACGGACAGGACCGGGATGGCCGGACCGCCGGCCCACTGGAAGGTCAGCTGACGCACGGACGGGGCCGGACGTTCTGTGCCCGGCCCCGTCGTCGTCGGTTGCTGGATCTGGGTCACCAGGTCACTTGACCTGGACGGTGTCCTTGGGGGTGATCTTTCCCGACTTGATGTCGGCGAGGGCCTGCGTCGCGGCGGCCTTCGCGTCGGCCGGCACGACCTTGTCGAGGGCCCCGAAGCCGATGCCGTCATTCGTCGCGTTGAACGAGTTGTCTCCGGCCTTGAAGGTGCCAAGACGCACCGACCGGACGGTCTGGAAGACCGCGACATCGACCTTCTTGAGCGCGCTCGTGATCACGACGCCCGGGGCGACCGCGGCCTGATCGGCGTCCACGCCGATGGCGTAGACATTCGCGGTCTTCGCGGCCTGGATGTAGCCGAGGCCGCTCCCGCCCGCGACCTGGAACAGGATGTCGCAGCCCTGGGCGATGTGGCTCTTGCCCACCTCGATGCCCTTCTGCTGGTCAACGAAGTCCTGGCTGTAGCCGTTGAGGATCTTGGTGGTCGGGCTGACGGTCTTCACCGCGTCCTGATAGCCGGCGATGTAGCGGTCGACCGGCGGGATGGAGAGGCCCCCCATCGAGCACACGGTGTTGTGCGTCGCGGCGCCGACCTTGTTCTTGGCCATCGTCGCGGCGATGACGCCCACGACGTACCCGGCCTCCTGCTCCTTGAAGAACAGGTTGGCCACGTTGGGCAGGTTCTTCACCGTCCCGGCGTCGTCGTTCGGTGCGCCATCGATGATCGCGAACTTCACGTTCGGGAATTGCGAGGCGACCTTCCAGATGGCGTTCTGCATCAGGAAGCCGACCCCGATGACGAGATCGTATTTGTCCTGCGCGTACTTGGTCAGGTTCGGGACGTAGTCGGCCTGCTGCTTGGACTCGGTGACGGACGTGTCGACGAGCAGCTGCGCCTGCGCCTGGAGGCGGCCGGCGTCGGCGAGCGCGTTGAAGCTCTTGTCGTTCAAGCCACCGACGTCGGTGACGAGGCCGATCTTGAGGTGCTGCCCGGTCGCGCCGCTGCCGCTCGCCGCGGGTGCGCCGGAGCTGGTCGTGGTGCCGGTGGTCGCACAGGAGGCCACGATGGTGGCGGCAAGTACGGAGAACGCCAAGATCCGTTTCATCAGCTCGGAAACCCTCCCTAGATCCGCGCCGAGTGGGTGGGCGCGATCGAGGCGATGGTAGCGCGTTACCCGGCGACGACCGTTTTCAGGACGTAGGCGATGAAGATCACGTACAGGCTGCCGCCGAGCACCAGAGCCGACAGTCCGAGCGAGTCATCCCGGGTGCGGACGCGGAGCTGGATGAAGACCAGCGCGGCCGCGATCAGGGCGAAGATCGCCGCGATCGTGCCGAACGGGCCGAGCTGCCAGGGGGTCAGCAGGACCCCGAACGTCACCGGGATTGTCGACTGCAGGACCATCGAGCCGCAGACGTTCCCGAGCGCGATCACGTCCTTGCCATCGCGCGTCCAGATCAGGCTATTCGCCGCTTCAGGCAGCTCCGTCGCGATCGGAACGAGGAGCAGGGAGACGAGGAGCGCGTTCAGGCCCATCGACGTCGAGAGGCGGTCGATGAAGCCGGCGAAGAGCTCGGCACCGGCGACGATCGCCCCGAACCCCGCGAGCACCTGCACGAGGATCAGCCAGAGCGGCGGCGCGGCCGGCTCGGTCCGGATCCCGATACGCCGGGCATATGTGGTGGCTGTCAGCGCCTCGAACGCTTCGGCCTCCTCGCGCTCCTCCTCGATGTCGATCGGCGTGTGT
>JALZAB010000034.1 GCA_030948585.1 Chloroflexota bacterium | reverse complement strand
GATCCGGCACGGCCGGACCATATCGCTAATTCGGAGTGGTCACCACGCGCGTCCGGCTCTTGCCGAGCTCGCATCGCGGCGAGTACGGCGTGATCTCGATCCACCGTTGCTGGCAGAGGTAATGGACAATCCCGTCGGCGTCCTCGAGCGTCTCGCGCTTGTAGACCTTGGCGCTCGGGATCATGAAGACGCAGTCGCCACAGTTCTCAGGGAGCGCGGGCCGAGGCGTGTTGGCGCGACGGAGCGCGGCAAACGCAACGAACAGGGCCACGGCCGCGAAAACGACCAGGATGGCGGCGATGATCACGATGCCCGTATCCGTCCGGCCCTTTCGTCCGTATCCACCGTATCAGGAGGTCCATCGTGAGGAAGACGCTCGTCGGCCTGCTCTCGCTCGCGGTCCTGCTCGGAGCCTGCGGTGGCGCCGGATCCGGCGGTGCCGCTGGGCCGAAGACTACGGCCCCGGCTACGGCCGCCCCGGTCGTGGCTGGGACCGACGCACCAAAGCAGTACAACCCTGGGAAGACCGCGGACCCGAACGCCTCGCCCGATAACTACTACGGCTACTAGGCTCGCTCGCGAAGGGCGCACTCGGAGACGACCCGGAGGGGCTTGGGCTAGTGACCTGACGCGCTAGGTCAGGGCCACCTCGGCGCCACGCTCGAGCTTGGCCGGCCGCCTCGCGTTCGTGAAGTCGAGGGCGATCAGCGCACCGGTGAGGATGACGATGCCAGCCACCTGCCAGACGGAGATCGTCTGCGGCGGTGTGACGAAGAAGAGGTTCACGAGGATGCCGGTGATCGGGAACGCGAGCTCGGCAAGCGTCGCGAGCGACGCCGGGGTGCTCGCGAGCCCGCGGTAATACAGGAGCATCGGGAACAGGCCTGGGATGAGCGCGATCGCGAGATACAGCGGCGCGTCGGCGAAGCGATAGTTCCCGAAGGCCCCCGGCCCTCCGAGGATGAGCATGACGAGGATGAGCGCGGGGAGCGCGGTCGTGAAGCGCAGCGCGGTCAGCGTAGTGAAGCGTACGGACGCGAGGGCGTAGCGTCCGAAGACGGTGGCGCCGCCCCACAGTGCGGCGGCCGCGATCGCGAACAGTCCCGCGCTGACGTGAAAATCCTCCCAGGCGGCGCGGGGATCGAGCGGGTCCGGGATCACGATGCAGTACGCGCCGACGATCGCGACCGGCACCCAGAGCCACGCGCGGCGGGAGATCCGCTCCCCCAGCCAGAAGTTGGCGAGCAGGATCGCGATGAGCGGCTGGGTCTTCTGCAGGAGCAGGGTCTCGATGAAGTGGCCGTAACCGAAGGAGATCGTGAACAGGATGGTCGCGAGCGCCGACGCACCCACACCGATCGCCACGATCGCGCGCCATTGCGCGGCGTTCAGCGCCCGGACCTCAGGCCACGCGGCCCACAGGATCGGCAGGCAGGCGAGCACGAGGACGATGTGCTCCATCGTTACGAGCTGGGTCGCCTGCAGCACGGGGTCGCCCTGCAGATGCTGAAGCAGCGGCGCGCGGAACAGCGCGTCCGTGCCCCAGAGCATGGCCGCGAGCGCGACGAGCAACACGGCGAGACGGTCGATCACCAGTCAAGGATGGCACGGATTGTGGTTACATGACCGCATGTCACTCACCGGTTCCGACCGCAGCGAGGCCTCGCTGCTGGCCGAGATCGAGCCGGCCGTCGCGAAGCTTGTCGACCGTCACCTCTCCGTCGCGAAGGAATGGTTCCCCCACGACTACATCCCGTACAGCCAGGGCCGTGATTTCGACAAGGAGCCATGGACGCCGGAGCAGCCGCGGCTGACCGGGATCGCGCAGACGGCCTTCGAGGTCAATCTGCTCACCGAGGACAACCTGCCCTCGTACCACTACCTCATCCGGAGCATCTTCGAGAAGGGCGACGGGGCCTGGAAGTTCTGGGTCAATCGCTGGACGGCCGAGGAGGGCAGGCACGCGATCGTCATCCGCGACTACCTGGTGGTCACGCGCAACATCGACCCGGTCATGCTCGAGCGCGGGCGCATGCAGAACATGCAGCTCGGCTACGGCCGACCGATGACGATGCTGCGCGGCCTCGCGTATACGTCGTTCCAGGAGCTCGCGACCCGGGTGTCGCATCAGAACACCGGGAAGTACTCGGCGGATCCAGTGGCCGACCGGATCATGAGCCGGGTTGCCCAAGACGAGAACCTTCACATGGTCTTCTACCGGGACGCGCTCTCGGCGGCATTCGAGGTCGACCCGTCTGCGGTCGTGAAAGCGATCACCGCAGAGGTCCTCACCTTCGAGATGCCGGGGGCCGGTATCAGCGGGTTCGTGCGGAAGGCCGCCAAGATGGCCGACGCGGGGATCTACGACCTGCGCATCCATCACGACGACATCCTGTGGCCGCTCCTCCGTCACTGGCGCGTGTTCGAGCGGACGGACCTCGACCCTGAGGCGGAGCACGCGCGCGACAACCTCGCGCGATTCCTCGGGAAGGTCGACGCCAGCGCGAAGAAGTTCGAAGAGCGTCGCGCCGCGAAGCAGGAGCGCGCGCTGCCGCGATAGCTGCGGGCCGTGCGAGATTCGGACTCGCGGCCTGCTACTTAGAAGGTAGCTGCTCTATCCAGCTGAGCTAACGGCCCGTATGCGAATTATCGCGCACGAGCCGCTCAGTCCCGGCAGCTATGCGAGCTGCCAGTACACCGCCACCGCGAACAGGCCCGTCCGCGGGTCAGGGTCTCCGTAGATCTCCCAGCGGACGCCGGTCAGCTCGCGCCGCTGACCGACGCACCACGCGCGGACCGCGTCGTGCGCCGCGCCGATGTCCGACGGCGGGCCTCCATGGACCGTCACCGCGGTCTCGACCGCGGGCAATGCGGATGGGACGACGCGGCCCGCGGGCTCGAAGGATCGGGTCACTTGCACGCCGACCTCGACGTCGACCTTGGCATTCGAGAGGCCGTTCCGATACAGCATGACGTTGTGTCCATCCGTGCGCAGGTCCCGTGCGGAGCGCAGGAACGCCCACACCTCGTCCAGCATGGACCGCCACTGCCTCCTGAACTCCGGCCATGTGATGTTCGCTGCGACTACCGCCGTCCGGCACTCGATGGTCCGCTCGAGCCGCACGTCGTAGTCCGGCACGGCTACTTCTTTCGCGCAGCCGCGGGGAGGAACCGCGCGTAATCGGCCGGCTCGACATCGCTGTCGTTCAGTTCCGGAAACAGGCGCACGCCGGCCGCGCTGAACGCCTTCGCCACGAATTCGCCGCACGAGTACGCGCCGAACGAGTGGTAGTGCAGCCGGATCCGGGTCACGAGCCGATCGATGAGGATGACAAGGAAATCGAGCCGGTCGAACTTCGAGCCGATCTTGGCCCGGGCCCAGTCGAGCGCGAGCTGGCCCTTGCCTTCTGGTGCGGCGATCACCTCGAAGACATGCCCGCCCTCTGCGCTGCGGAGATCCCGTCGCACGACACCGCGTTGGCGCGCTTCGACTGTGGTGGTGCCGCCCTCGAAGATCGCAACGTGGTAGTAGCTCGACCGTGTGACGAAGCTGATGATCACGCCCAGGCCGCCGTTCGGCTGCGAGAACAGCAGGATGTCGCCAGGCGACGCGCTCGCAAGCTGCGCCATCGACGCGGCCTCCCGAGGGTCCACCGCTACCGCCCGGCGGTGTGGATCGCGGTGCCGGCGGAGACGAGCGCGGCCTCTCGGAGCGTCTCCGCGAGCGTCGGGTGGGCGTGGATCGTGGCGATGACGTCCTCCGCCGTCGCCTCAAGCCGGATCGCGAGGGTCGCCTCAGCGATCAGCTCGCTTGCGTTCGGACCGACCACGTGCACTCCCAGGATCCGGCCGTGGGGACCCGCGGTGACGAGCTTCATGAGCCCGTCGCTCTCGCCGAGAGCGAGCGCCCGCCCGGACGCCTTGAACGAGAAGCGCGATGACTTGGCGTCCGGATACTTCTCCTTCGCCTGGGCTTCGGTCAGTCCGACCGTCGCGACCTCGGGGTGCGTATAGACGACGTTGGGGACCGTGTCGTAATCCATCTTCGCGTCCTCGCCGAGGATGACGTCGACCGCGACCTCGCCCTGCGTCGAGGCGACGTGCGCGAGCTTCGGCGCGCGCGGATCGCCGATGCAGTCGCCGATCGCCCAGACGCCGCTCACGTTCGTGCGCATGCGCTCGTCGACGACGATGCCAAGGCGCTCCGTCTTCAGTCCGGCGTTCTCGACGCCGCTGTAGTTGGCGACCCGGCCGGCGCCAAGCAGCACCTCGTCACCCTCGATCGATTCCGGCTTCCCGTCGACCTCGTAGGTCACCGTCACGGTCTTGCCCTTGCGCGCGACCTCGGCGACCTTCGCATTGCTCTTCACGTCGATGCCCCGCGTGGCGAGAGACCGCACCAGGAGCCGCACGAGCTCGGGATCCGCGTAGCTCAGCGCCTGCGGCATCATCTCGAGCACCGTCACCTTGGAGCCGATCTCCGCGAAGAAGGTCCCGAGCTCGAGGCCGATCGCGCCAGCGCCGATGACGATGAGCCGCTTCGGGATCTCCTGAAGCGCGAGCGCACCGACATTGTCCAGCGGCTTAGCCTCGGCGAGGCCTTTGATCGGTGGCACGCCGACCTTCGAGCCGGTCGCGACGATGACGGCGTTCGCGTTCACGGACCGCTCGCCGTCGGCGACCTTCACCTTGATCTCGCCCGGCGATGTGAGCGTGCCGCTGCCCGAGATGAGATCGACCTTGCGGGCTTTGAGCAGGACCTCGATGCCGCCGACCAGCTGCTTCACGACCGCGTCCTTACGCGACACGGCCTTCGGAAGCGAGAACGACGCCCCTTGGACCATGATCCCGTGGTCCTCGCCGTGGGTGGCGAGCCA
>JALZAB010000028.1 GCA_030948585.1 Chloroflexota bacterium | reverse complement strand
CCGCAGGGTGTCGGGATCGACGCCGAGGATGCGGCTGGCCTCGCCGAGGGTGAGCCAGAGCGTGCCGGTCACGGGGCCTCCGCTTCGGAATGTCGGTGGATGCGGTCAGCCTAGCCGCTCACTCCGCAGGCGTCGCATCGGATTCCGCGGCCGGCTCGATGGCCGCCGCCTCTTCAGGCGCGTCGCGGATGTCGTACTTCCGCAGCGGCCCGAGCGAGCTGACGGCCACCGAGAGCAGTCCGAGCGCGCCCGCCGCGGCGAACGCGGCCGACGTCGAGTACGCCGCGGCGATCGCCGACAGGAACGCCGGCGATGCCGTGTTGCTGATGAGGATGAGCGTGCGGAACGCGCCGTTCACCCGTCCCCGTAGGGCCGCGGGCACCTCGCGCTGCCGGGGGAGGAACGCGTACACGATGTGGGCGCTCCAGGCGAGCTGGCGGCCGGTCACCGCGACGACGACGCCCTGCCAGCTGCGCGCGAACGCCGCCGCTCCGCTGGAGAGCGCGGCGATGGTCACGACGATGAGCATCGTCAGGCCGAGCGGGCGGCCACGCGCCAGACGCGGCGCGAACGCCGAGCCGAAGATCTGGATCACGCCGGTGAAGGACAGCGCGAGCCCGATGGTGATGGCGTCGAGCTTGTACTCCTCGCGGAGGACGAAGAGCAGGAGCGTGTTCATCCCCTGGCTGCCGAGATTGCTGATGAACATGAGCACGAACAGCGCGCGCAGGACCGTGCTGCGCCAGATGAAGGTGAACCCTTCGCCGACCTCGCTCTTGACGTTGGCGACGGTGAGTGGCGCGACGGTCGCCGGATCCACGTCGTTGAGTGGAGGCATGCGCAGGAACACGACGAGCGAGGGCAGGTATAAGAACGCCGACAGCCAGAGCGCGTTGGCGGAGCCATACGCCCCGGTGAACGCGAGCGCGCCCACCGCGAAGCCACCGAGGCTCGGGCCGACGATCCGGGCCACGCGATCAGCGGTGAGATACGTCGCGTTCGCGTTCGTCAGCTCCTCCGGCTCCACGAGGGCGGGGACGATGCTGAAGTCCGCGGTGATCCCCCAGACGACCTCGAGGGTCCCGAGGATGAACGCGATCGCATAGAGCAGCCCGAGCGAGAACCAGCCCAGATCCACGGAGATCGGGATCACCGCGGTAAATGCGAAGCTCAGGATCGTCGTGATCGCGAGCAGCCGCCGCTTCTCCGACCGGTCGATCAGCGCGCCGGCGAAGGCGCCGAACAGCACGTAGGGGATCGTCTCGACGACCCGCAGGATCGCCGCGGCGCCGATGTCGTGCGTGAGGTCGAGGATGAGGAGCGGGAGCGCGAGCCGCATGATCTCGTCGCCGATCGATCCCGACGTGACCGTCGCGGTGAACCACGCGAACCACTTGTGGCGCAGCGGACCCGAACGCACCTGGTGACGATAGGGAGTTCAGGCTCGCTTCCGTGGGCGGCATCGAAACCGGATCGCCATCCGGCGCGCGAAGACGCGCCGGAGGACGGCACACTGCCGAACGACGCTGGCACCGAGAGCGACACGAAGACCGCGGATTACGCACCGACGGAGTACACGGTCATCCCCGGCAGCGAGATCCATGCTCCCGACGAGATCAAGGCACGGAGGAGGCCGAGCACTCCTACACGATCAAGGACGGTGACAACCTTTCGGACATCGCCCCGGACCAACTCGGACGCGAACCGCTGGAAAGAGATCTACGAGCTGAACACGGACGTCATCGGGGACAACCCCGACATGATCCACCCCGGACAGAAGCTCAAGCTCCCCGAATAGCACCGCGACGATGGCACCATAGCCATGTGACGCGCGTGCTGTTCCTCTGCGGGCACAACTCCGCCCGCTCGCAGATGGCCGAAGCATTCCTCCGTGCTCTCGGCGGGGATCGGTTCGTTGCCGAGAGCGCGGGCACCGTCGCGAGCGAGGTCCATCCGCTCGCCATCCGCGCGATGGCCGAGGTCGGGATCGATATCTCGACGCAGCGCAGCACATCCGTTGACGACGTGGCCGGACCGTTCGACATCTGCGTGACCGTGTGCGACGCGAACTGCCCGATCCCTCCCGGAGCCGCGGTCCAGCTGCGGTGGAAGTTCGCCGATCCCGCGCTCGCGCGCGGCACCGAGGAGGAGCGGCTCGCGGCGTTCCGGCTCGTGCGCGATGGCATCGAGCGTCGCGTGCGCGCGCTCGTCGCGCGCCTCGATGCCGGATCACCGGCTCGCCCGCTCGGCCGCACGTAACGCTTGCGAGGGCCTTGGAAATGGGCGGTGGCACGGCCTCTGCGGCGGTGGGGGTGACCGGCTTCGGCCGGCAAATAGAAGGAGGCCACGCCATGCAGGACAAGGACAAGCAGGGACAAGGGAGCCAGGGCGGATCACAGGGTGGTCAGGGTCAGCAGGGCCAGCCGGGCAAGCAGGGCCAGCAGCAGGACCAGGCCGGTCGTCAGGGCGGTCAGGGCGGTTCGCAGCAGGGTGGCCAGGGCGGTTCGCAGAGTGGCCAGGGTGGCCAGAGCGGATCGCAGGGTGGCCAAGGTCAGCAGGGCAAACAGGGTCAGGGCTCGACCGGCGGCACCGAGCGCTAGTTGAATCCTCAAGGTCCCCTTCCTCCGCGGCCCGGCGAACATCCGCCCCCGCAGGTGGAGCAAGGCCCCACCGGGGGTCAGCCCATCGATCAGCCGCTTCCGCCGCGGCCCGCGCCGCAGCCTGGAACGCCGAACACGATGTGACCGCGCTCGCGCAGGTCCATGAAGCGCCGGCCCACACGCCGGCGCTTCTTCGTGCGCGCCGCTAGTTCAGGCCGCTCGCGTCGATCAATCCCTGGAGCATCGCGAGGATCGCGATGCCGGCGATGATCGAGGTCGCCGCGAGAGCCGCGATCGCTGCGAGCGTCAGCAGGATCGTTTGACGCGTCGCGACGCGTGGGTCAAGACGCTTCTCGAGGACGTTGTAGGCAACGGACGCGATCTGGATCGTCGATCTGGCGATGATGAAGGCGCCCGCGGCGATGCCCGCACCGATGGCGAACCAGATGAGGAGCGCCGTCTCCACTCGAGGACTATGCGCTAGATTTCGCGCGATGGCCGCTCATGGGACTCCGCCCCACAAGCCCGATCCGCAGTACCGGCAGCAGGACCACATCATCTTCGCGGCGTTGGCGATCCCCATCTTCCTGGTATCGATCCTGATCATCGTGCTCATCGTGACGACGGGGCAGCACTAAGGCGCAACCCACGTCCGCCTCCGCGCGTACGCCCGGCCCAGCTTCGCCGGCCCGGGCGAGCCCCATTCACATGGGCTGTATGTACACCTCGTCCACGTAGCACCAGATCCAGCTCTCGCCCGGCTCCATGGACCGCACGATCGGATGTCCCGACGTACGCGCATGCCGGCTGGCGTGCTGATTCGGCGATGAGTCGCAGCACCGGACGGCGCCGCAGGTCAGGCACATCCGCAGGTGGACCCACTCGTCGCCCACGGCGAGACAGTCGGCGCAGCCGTCGCCGTCGGGAGAGACCGGCTTGATGTCGGCCCGGTGCCGGCAGCGGACGGTGCGCGCATTGATGACCGTCGTTCGATGGTAGGTCTCAGGCACCGGCCAATCGGAGCCTGAAGCGGGCGCCGCCGCCCGGAGGCGGGTCGAGGGTGACGCTGCCGCCGTGCTTTTCGGCGACGTCCTTCACGATCGAGAGGCCGAGGCC
>JALZAB010000019.1 GCA_030948585.1 Chloroflexota bacterium | reverse complement strand
TGGCGCTCAACGGCGCCCTCCACGACGCGGCGATAGCGGCATGGGGCCTCAAGGGTCGCTACGACGGCGTCCGGCCGATCTCGATGATCCGGTACCTCGGGAGCCTCGGACAGTCGAGCGATCCCTCGGGCCCGTCATACAACAAGGAGGGTCTCCCGCTCATCCCCGGTCTCATCGAGCTCGTCACGACGGAAAGCACGGCGCCCGGCCGGCCGATGGCCGCGCTCGCCGGTCATGAGCGCGAGATCGCGGTCCGCTCCTGGCCGGGAACGCCGGCTGACCCGAAGACGCAGGTATCGGCCGTGAGCTGGATCCTGGGCACCGCGTGGGTGCCGTATCAGCTGCCGACGTTCGTCACGCCGGCATTCCAGGGCTACATCTCGGGCCACAGCACCTTCAGCCGCGCCGCCGCCGAGATCCTCACCGGTATGACGGGCAGTGAGTACTTCCCCGGCGGGCTCGGGACCTGGACGGTGCCGAAGGGAACGTTCAAGTTCGAGGCCGGACCGAGCGCCGATGTCGTGCTGGAGTGGGCGACGTTCTACGACGCCGCGGACCAAGCCGGGCAGTCGCGCCTCTACGGCGGCATCCACGTCCAGGCCGATGACCTCACCGGGCGGGTCGTCGGCTCGACCTGCGGTAAAGACGCGTGGTCGCTCGCGCAGCGGTACTACGCGGGCCTCGTTCAGCGCTGACCTCGTGCGCCGTGCATTCCTTGGGATCGACTGCGGCACTCAAGGGACGAAAGCCGTGCTGCGCGACCCGGTCACGGGTGAAGTGGTCGCGATCGGTCGAGCTCCGCACGAGCGGGTCGCGCGCGACGACGGCACGAGCGAACAGGACCCGACCTGGTGGATAGATGCGCTCCAGATCGCCGTGCGCGAAGCGATGCGGTCCGAGCGATTCGAGATCGGCGGCATCGGGGTCTCTGGTCAGCAGCACGGACTCGTGTGCCTGGACTCGCGTGATCGTCCGCTCCGGGCGGCGAAGCTGTGGAACGACACGACCACGGCGAACGAGGCCGTCGAGCTGGCCGCGAAGCTCGGCGGCCGCAAACGCGTACTGGAGCTCACTGGAAACCTGCTGCTCACCGGATACACGGCGCCGAAGATCGCATGGCTCGCAGCGCACGAGCCCGACAGCTACGAGCGGACTGTCCGGATGTGCCTTCCGCATGACTACCTGAATCTCTGGCTCACCGGACGGTTCGTCACCGAGGCAGGCGATGCGTCGGGTACGGCGTATTTCGATGTGCGCGCGCGACGATACAGCGAGGCCGTGCTCGCGGCGATCGACGACGGTCGCGACTGGACCGCCGCGCTGCCACCGATCGCGCCATCGCTCGAGGTCATCGGCACTCTCCGCAAAGAGGCGGCCGATGCGCTCGGGCTCAACGCAGGCATCGCCGTGAGCGCGGGCGGCGGCGACAACATGTGTGCCGCGATCGGCAGCGACGCGGTCGTCGAGGGCCCCGTGGTCGTCAGCCTCGGAACCTCCGGCACGGCCTTCTCATATCGGTCGGAACCGGCGATCGACCCGTGGGGCGAGGCTGCCGCGTTCTGCGATTCGACCGGGGGTTGGCTTCCGATGGGGGTCACGCTCAACTGCACCAACGCGACCGAGTGGGTGCGGGAGCTCTTCGGCATGGACCACGCCGCCGTCGACGCCGCGGTCGCGAGCGGCGGCGGTTTGGGGCCGACGTTTCTGCCGTACCTCTCCGGTGAGCGGACGCCGAATCGGCCCGAGGCCGCGGGCGTGTTCATCGGACTTCGGCCAAGTCACGGTCGCGACGCGATTGTCCGCGCGGTGGTCGAGGGCGTGACCTTCGGGCTCGCTTACACCCTCGAGGCGCTACGCCGAACCGGCGTAGCACTCACCGAGGTCGGGCTCGTAGGCGGCGGTTCGACCTCGGACGCCTGGGCGCAGCTTTGCGCCGATGTGTTCGGTCTGCCCGTCACGCGACGGTCGATCATCGAAGCGGCTGCATCGGGTGCAGCCCGCCAGGCGCAGTGGGCCGTGGAGGGCAAACGTCCCATTGGAGATTTCGACGCGTCTCGACGGTTCGAGCCTCGCCGCGGACCGGAGCTGCGTGAGGCCGCCGAGCGAATGGCCGTGCTCCGCGACCTCGCCGCAGCGAGTCGCTTCTGACCGCGACCGCGGGTCACGCGGATCCGATCCGGTCGACGTCAGCGGCTCGCGTAGCGTCCTGCGCCGCGCGGTTCAAGACGGGCATTGCCAAGCAGCAGCGTTCTGTGCCGAGAGCCGGACTTGAATCGGCGACGCATGGTTCTTCAGCCGATGACGAAGTCGTCATCGGGCCCACACGAGGCTGTCGTACCGTTGATTGCTCGTTGAACTACGACAAATATTGGCGGGCGCTTGCTGCCGCTGCCGTTCTCGTACTTGCAGTGCTCGCTGTGCTTTTCGCCGGCGTGCGCTCAGAGTCGCCCAGTCCGCACATCGGCACGTTGATCACTTCAGCGGCGTCGACATTGTCCCCCACGTCACCCGCAACGGTCCCCGGTACACCAAGCCCCGCAACACCGACCCCGACGCTGAACGCGTCGGTGAGCGTGTGCGGCTGGCTGGTCAGATGGGCTTCGGATGGAAACACGCAGCTCGCTCGGATCGAGGTGGGCGGAACGATCACCGAATACCGTCTCCAAGTGGGCTTCGGCAGTGCGTCGCGCGAGTCCGCCACCGGGATTCCGTACCTGGTACGGCTTGCCGGTCGGCACGTGCCAGCTGACACCGGCTCCGCACAGGCGATCAACCTTGTCGACTACAACCTGACGCGGGTCGGATCGTGTACGGCGTGAAGCCCGCGGCGCGGAGTTTTGCGGACAGCCTACGCATATTGGTTCATGCCCCTCGCTGGGTCAGCGCGGACGCATGCCGTTCACGTATTCGCTAGGAAACAGCGTCTGTGCCGAGAGCCGGACTTGAACCGGCGACACATGGTTCTTCAGACCATTGCTCTACCAGCTGAGCTACCTCGGCAAACCTCGGTGCGATGGATCCAGTCGCTACTAAGCCAGTGAATGAATTGCGCACTGATTACGAGCAGCGGCCCCGAGTTAAGCGAAGACCATTGCTCGGGGTCCATTCTACTGGTCGGCTCACGAGCAATGATCGTCTAGACCATTGCTCGCGTTAGGTATCGAGACGGGGGTGGTCCGCGCATTTGCGCCAGTTTGCGTCGAAGAGCAATGGTTCTCCCGGGCGCTGACTTTGCGCCGTTCTCTGCCTCCGCGGCGTGGCCACACGACGAAATCGCGGTTCGATACAGCGTGCGTCCCGCCGCACCGCGACTTGACCGCGGATTGGACTCACGCCGTGCAATAGTCAGCATTCAGTGCCGGAGACGCAGGCGGTGTACTA